>JAIXPK010000557.1 GCA_027486335.1 Verrucomicrobiaceae bacterium
ATGCTCGTCAGTCTCATCGACGGGCTCTTCGTCGGCATCAGTCTCTCCCTCATCGGCCTCCCCTACGCCCTCCTCATCGGGGTCTTCGTCGCCATCCTCGGCCTCATCCCCTACGTCGGTAATCTCCTCTGCTGGCTCGCCGCTATCGCCATCTCTATCACCCACTTCTCCCAGGCCGCCCCCGACGGCTCCCTCCTCCACGGCTTCGCAGGCATCGAACAGGTCTGGGCCTACCCGCTCATCGTCAGCGGCATCTTCATCATCGTCCAGCAGGTCAATTCCCTCGTCACCGCACCACGCATCGTCGGAGATGCCGTCGGCCTCCACCCGCTCACCGTCATCTTCTCCGTCCTCTTCTGGTCCCTCCTCATCGGCGGTCTCCTCGGCGCTCTCCTCGCTGTCCCCCTCACCGCTTCCGTCAAGGTCATCTTCCGCCGCTACCTCTGGGAAAGACGCGTCCTCCCGCGCACCGCCCCCTGACTCCCCAGCACATGCCCAGCAAGGAGCCCCACGCCTCCACTCCCTCACCACGGCTCTTCCCCCGCACGCGCCGCCGCATCGCCGCACTCCCATGGTTCCTCCGCTGGCCCCTCCGTCTCACCTTCCACGCCGCGCTCCTCACCCTCGCTCTCTACGCCGCCTTCGAACTCATCTACGGCTGGCTCGCCTCTCGCTACGACCTCGCTGACCTCTCCCGCATGCCCGCCCGAAGCATCGTCTTCGATGCCGCAGGCCACGAAATCGGCCGGCTCCACGGCGAAGACCGCCAGCCCGTTCCTCTCTCCAAAGTCTCCCCGCTCTTCCTTCAGGCACTCCTCGCCCGCGAAGACGACCGCTTCTACTCACACCACGGCTTCGACCTCAAGGGCCTCGCCCGCGCCACCTACCGACGCTTCACAGACGGTGCCCGCCAGGGAGCCAGCACCATCACCATGCAGCTCGCCCGCAATAGCTTCGGCCTCACCACCGACAAATCTACTCACCGCAAGCTCCTCGAAATCGCCCTCGCCCGCCGCATCGAAGCCGCCTTCTCCAAAGACCAGATCCTCGAACTCTACGTCAATCGCATCTTCTTCGGCACCGGCATCCACGGCATCGAACGCGCCTCCCTCTCCTACTTCGGCAAGCCCGCCATCGCCCTCCGCATCGACGAGGCCGCCATGCTCGCCGCCATCATCCGCGGCCCCAACATCTTCTCTCCCTTCCGTCACTACAAAGCCGCCGTCAGCGGCCGCAACATGGTCCTCGACCGCATGGTCACCACCGGCCGTCTCTCCCCGGATGCCGCCGTTCACGCCAAAAACACCACCACCAACGTCCTCCCGGAACCTCCCGCACCTCGCGCCTCATGGGCCCTCGACGCCGTCCGCCGCGACCTCTCACGCTTCCTCGACGCCTCAGATATCGAAGACGGCGGGCTCTTCATCCACACCACCATCGACTCCAAACTCCAGGCCGCCGCCGAATCCATCCTCTCCTCAGAACTCAATCGCATCGAACGTCTCCCCGGCTTCTCCCACCAGCGCCGCGCCGAGTTCATCAACGCCCTCGCCAACAACCCCTCCGCCACCCCAGCCTACCTCCAGGGCGCTGTCACCATCATCGAAAATCACTCCGGCGCCGTCCTCGCCAGCGTTGGCGGCCGCGATTCCAACCACACCAGCTTCAATCGCGCCCAGCTCGCCAAACGTCAGGCCGGCTCCGTCTTCAAACCATTCGTCTACGCCGCCGCCATCTCCAAAGGCCTCCTTCCTGCCTCTCTCCTCAGCGACGACCCTCTCCAACCCGGCGACATCCGCTCCGCAAGCGACGCTCTCTTCCAACCCGCCAACGCTGACCGCTCATGGCGCGGGCTCCAGCGCGCCGATTGGGGCCTCGCCCAATCACGCAATACCATGGCCGTCCGCGCCGGCGAACTCGCCGGTATTCCCACCGTCCGCAACACCGCCATCAACTGCGGCCTCGGCGACCCTGCCACCGACTCCGCTCAACTCTACCTCGGTAACACCGGAGTCATCCTCGAAGACGTCGTCAGCGCCTACTCCATCTTCCCAAACGGCGGCAAACGCTCCCGCCCCTACATCATCGACCACATCTCCGACGCCGCAGGCCGTCTCGTCTTCCGCAGCGGCATCATCTCCACTGACGCCCTCACCCCCGCCACCGCATGGCTCACCTCACAGATGCTCCTCAAGGTCTGCCAACCCGGCGGCACCGCCCCCGATATCGCCCGCGCCGGCCTCACAGGTCCTGTCGGCGGAAAAACCGGAACCACCGACGACTCCCGCGACGCATGGTTCATCGGCTTCAACCCTCGCGTCTCCTGCGGCATCTGGATCGGCCTCGACAACTCCTCTCCCATCATCACCGGCGGCTCAGGCAGCTCCCTCGCCGCTCCCATCTGGTCCGCCATCATGCGCCAAGCCGAAACCTCAGGCTATCGCGGCGGCAACTTCCGCTCACCTCCCATCCGCACCGTCTCCCTCTGCCCGCTCTCCGGCCGCCCCGCCGGCCCGCACTGCAAAGGCCCGCTCGTCCGCGAATCCCTCCCCGCCGACTCCATCCCCGCAGGATCCTGCCCTCTCCACCCCAACCGTTAGCCTTCAAAGCGCCTCAGGCATCCTGCCTGTGACCTCAATGCCCTCGCAAGCAAAGTGGCACAGGCATCCTGCCTGTGACCTCAATGCCAGCGATCATGAAAGCAGCCGCAGTCACCGGAACGCATATCGTTGCCGCTGCGTAACTGGCGAAACCGTTACTCAGAAGTCCCTCCCAGCCTTGTCTCCGCCACCCACCCTCTCAAGCACAGCCCCCACCGTAGCAAGGCCGTCCCGGCCTTGTCTCCACCCCCAGCCCTCTCAAACACAGCACCCCTTCCGTCAGGATTTTCCCCACCGGAACTCAGGAATCCCCTGACAATACATCACACGATCGTGTGATGCTATGAAATGATGAATTGCCATCGAATTCATGCGAATTAACACTTGCCACTGTCGTTACGTCTCCTATCCTTTCGTCGGGGAGAAGGAGTCGTCGCCTAACATGGCAGACCACCAGAGGTGACCCACCCGGGATCCTTCTCGCCTTACCAACATACAAAACACCCAAACCAGAAAGGACATCCAGATGCCTATTCCACCTCCAAGACCAATGTACGGCGTCAGCCGCATCGACCAGCCTGAAAAGAAAAACCACGGCTGGTACGTCCGCGTCACCTTCAAAGGCAAGACCGACCAGAAGTTCTTCGCCGATAAAGGTCACGGCGGCAAATCCAAGGCCCTCAAAGCCGCTCAGGAACACCGCGACACTCTCGTGACCAAGCTCCCGCCAAACCGGCAGGAAGCCGCCTCACGCAAACGCGCCGTCTCCAAGAAGGCCTCCAAAAAGGCGGCCCCAGCCGTGAAAGCACCGGCCAAGAAAGCCGCCGCCAAGGCCCCAGCCAAAAAGGCCGCCGCCAAAGCCCCGGCCAAAAAAGCCGCCGCAGTCAAAGCCCCAGCCAAAAAGGCCGCCAAGAAAGCTGCCAAAAAGGCCAAGCGCTAACCACCCACAACTACCCTGATCAGCCGGGTTTCCTCCGCGACATGGGAATCCCCGGCCGATCAAGGCCCACGGACGGCCGCTTGACAATCAGGCGGCCGTCCTTTTTCTCGCCAAGTGCCCCCTTCTCCCCCCGCTCCCTCCGCCCCCAAGGGAGGCCTCATCGCCGACTCCATCAGAAAAACCTTCCGGATCGGCCCCAAATCCATCGACGTCCTCCGCGGGGTCAGCTTCACAGTCCAGCAAGGCGAACGCGTCTTCCTCTGCGGCCCCTCCGGCGCTGGCAAAACCACTCTCCTCTACATCCTCGGCGGTCTCGAAAAACCCGACGGCGGAGCCGTCCTCATCAACGGCAACTCCATCTACTCCCGCAGCAACGCCGCCCAGGCCGACCTCCGCAACCAGCTCACCGGCTACGTCTTCCAGAATTACCTCCTCCTCCCGGAACTCACCGCCCTCGAAAACGTCTGCCTCCCCGCCATCATCGGCGGCCACAACGCCCGCTCCCGCGCCGCCTCCCTCCTCGACCAGGTCGGCCTCGGCAGCCGCCTCCACCACCTCCCTGCCGAACTCTCCGGCGGCGAACAACAACGCGTCGCCATCGCCCGCGCCCTCGTCAACGACCCTCCCTTCCTCTTCGCCGACGAACCCACCGGCAACCTCGACAGCCGCACCGGCGCCGATGTCATGAATTTGCTGCTGTCGCTGGTTGCGGAATCAGGGAAAACCCTGATGGTCGTCACCCACGATACCCGGCTCGCAGACCACGGGGACAGGACTCTCGTCCTGCGCGACGGCTCCCTCGAATCCTCCTGAATCCCCGATCGCTCACGCATGAAAGTCTACATCGACGGCTCCCTCCACGACGAATCCGACGCCCGCATCTCCGTCTTCGACCACGGTCTCCTCTACGGCGACGGGGTCTTCGAAGGCATCCGCTTCTACAACCGCCGCGTCTTCCGCCTCGAGGAACACATCCGCCGTCTCTACGACTCCGCCCGCAGCATCCTCCTCAATATCCCCATCTCCCCGGAGGAAATGACCGCCGCAGTCCTCGAAACCTGCCGCGCCAACGAGCTCAACGACGGCTACATCCGCCTCGTCATCACCCGCGGCACCGGCTCCATGGGCCTCAGCCCTTTCCGCTGCCCAAAAGCCTCCATCATCATCATCGCCTGCAGCATCCAGCTCTACCCCGATGAAGCCTACCAGAACGGGCTCGTCATGGCCACGGTCGCCACCCGCAGACCCACCCACGACACGCTCAGCCCTCAGGTCAAAAGCCTCAACTACCTGAACAACGTCATGGCCAAGGTCGAGGCCATCCAGGCCGGAGCCGAAGAAGGCCTCATGCTCAATGACCGCGGTCTCGTCGCCGAATGCACCGGCGATAATCTCTTCATCGTCCGCGACGGCACCATCACCACCCCGCCCATCAGCGCCGGTGCCCTCGACGGCATCACCCGCAAGGTCGTCATCGATACCGCCGCCTCCCTCGGCATCCCTCTCCGCGAAGCCGAACTCAGCCGCCACGACATCTTCACCGCTGACGAATGCTTCCTCACAGGCACCGCCGCCGAAGTCATCGCCGCCGTCAAACTCGACCAGCGCATCATCGGCTCCGGCACCCCAGGCCCCATCACCAATCGCATCATCGAGGCCTTCCGCTCCCTCACGCGCTCCACCGGCACGCCGTTCTGACTCCGCACCACCCATGAAGGATCTCAGCGACCGCCTCTACCAGTGGCTCTACCAGCAGCAGTCGCTCCAGACCGCCGCCCTCGTCACAGGCCTCGTCCTCATCGCCATCCACGTCGCCGCCCTCCTCAAGGCCGACTCATGGCGCTCTTCTCTCAACTCCCTCCCCCGCTCCCAGAAAGCAGGCACCGCCATCCTCACCGTCGGCTTCATCTGGGCCATGATGGTCGTCACCAGCTGTGACCTCGGCGAATTCGACCGGCTCCGCTGGGTCGCCCAGTTCATGTTCATCGCCTTCTACGTCGGCATGCTCTTCTGGGTCACCGACTACCTCGGAGCCCGCTCCGTCGGCATCATCCTCCTCCTCGCCGCCTGCCCGGTCCTCGACGCCGCCTTCCTGAAAGATCCCGCCAGCCGCGTCATCCTCAGCACGCTCTGCTACGTCTGGCTCACCCTCGGTCTCTTCTGGGTCGGCATGCCCTACACCATGCGCGACCAAATCGCGTGGGTCACCAAAACCCCCGCCCGCTACCGCCTCGCCGCCTTCGCCGGCCTCGCATGGGGCGCTCTCCTCGTCATCCTCTCCCAGACCGCCTACCGCGGTTCCTGATTTTCCCCGCGGTCTTGCAATCACCGCCCATTTCCCTACGTTCCTTTCCCGCCGGCCGCGGCTCCCGCGCCGGCGGCTTCTTTTCCACCCCACCCGCCATCCATGTCGCCTGACCGCGCCGCCCTGTTCACCGCCACCGGCTTCTTCCTCGCCGGATTCGGGTACACCGTGCGCTCCCTCTCAAAAGGGAAACCCACCGCCACATGGCCCGCCTTCCTCCTCCTCCTCGCTGGCTTCTCCTGCCAGTGCGCCTTCCTCCTCTGGCGCGGCCGCGACCTCGGCCGCTGCCCCATCACCACGCCCTTCGAACTCCTCTCGTTCGTGAGCTGGGCCATGGTCCTCCTCTACTTCCTTACCGGCACCGCCTACCGTCTCTCCCTCCTCGGCGCCTTCACCGCCCCCCTCGCCTTCGTCCTTCAGGGCACCGCTCTCCTCAAACCGGAATCCGCCGCCGTCCCCTCCCGCTCCCGCCCAGGCTTCTGGCCGGAAATGCACGCCACTCTCTCCCTCATCGCCTACGGGGCCTTCGCCCTCGCCTGCGTCGCCGGCATCCTCTACCTCATCCAGGACCGTCTCCTCAAACGCCACCGCGGCATGCAGGTCGTCCGCCACCTCCCTCCAGTCCACCACCTCAGCCAGGCCGTCCACCGTCTCATCCTCACAGGCACCATCATCCTCTCCTCCGGCATCCTCGCCGCCTACCAGATGCCCAACCGCCCACCAGTCGGTAAACTCACCTTCGTCTGGGCCATCTGGGGCATCTACGCCGCCATCCTCGCCTACGACCACTGGCGCGGCATGTCCCCCCGCAAAGCCGCATGGGCCGCCTCCCTCGGCTTCCTCCTCCCCATCATCAGCCTCTGGGTCGTCGTCCGCCGCTGATCCCTCACTCCCACCACGATGCCCGTCGTCTGTCTCGGCCTCAGTCACAGCAACGCTCCCGTCGAAGTGCGCGAACGCCTCGCCTTCGCCTCGCGTGACCTCCCCGACGCCGTCGCCAGTCTCTCCTCACAACAAGGCATCTCGGAAGCCGTCATCGTCTCCACCTGCAACCGCATGGAAATCTACGCGGCCGGCGACTCACCATCCCCTGCCGTCGAATCATGGCTCCGCCTCCGCTTCCAGCTCGATGGCGACCTCCCGTTCTTCCGCCACCTCGACGAAGACGCCGCCTCACACCTCTTCGCTGTCGTCTCCGGGCTCGACTCCATGGTCCTCGGCGAAACCGAAATCTTCGGCCAGGTCAAGGACGCCTACTCCACCGCCCATTCCTCCGGCACCACCGGCCGTCTCCTCAATAAGCTCTTCCAGCACTCGTTCCGCGTCGGCAAAATGGTCCGCAATTCCACCGACATCCAGCGCGGCTCCACCTCCGTCGGCTCCGTCGCCGTCGAACTCGCAGAAAAAATCTTCGGCGACCTCAAAGAAACCCGCGTCATGCTCCTCGGCGCGGGCGACATGAGCCGCCGCTGCGCCCAGTCCCTCCAGTCCCGCGGCGCCTCCGCCATCGTCGTCTCCAACCGCTCCTACGACCGCGCCGTCGAACTCGCCGCCGAAATGTCAGGCCGCGCCATCCTCTTCGACGCATGGCCCGCCGAAGTCGCCGAAACCGACGTCATCATCAGCTCGACCGCCGCCCCTCACACCGTCATCCACCCGGAACTCATCCTCCCTGCCCTCCGCCGCCGCCGCGGCCGCCCGCTCTTCATCATCGACATCGCCGTCCCCCGCGACGTCGACCCAGCCGTCAATAACATCCCAGGTGTCTACCTCTACGACATCGACGCCCTCGAATCCATCGCCGGCGAAACCCGCGCCCGCCGTGAACAGGAAATCGCCCGCTGTCTCGCCATCATCAAAGATCAGGTCCGCTCGCTCCCGCTCTTCCAACCCTCCCCAGACGGCAGCCCCTCTCCCATCCACAGGCCCGCCTGACATTCCGCTCCCGTCCTCACTTCCTCCTTTCCCTAGCTCTCTCCCTCTCATGGAATCCATCATCCTCGGCACCCGCGGCAGCGAACTCGCTCTCACCCAGACCGAAATGACCCGCGCCGCCCTCGCCGCCGCTCACCCATCTCTCCACATCGTGCGCGAAATCATCCGTACCTCCGGCGATCTCCGCCCGGACCTCAAACTCGCTGACTTCTCCCGCGGCGACCAGCCAGTCGTCGACAAAGGCATCTTCACCAAGGAACTCGAAGAAGCCCTCCGCGCCGGAACCATCCACGCCGCCGTCCACTCGCTCAAAGACGTCCCCACCGTCCTGGCCGACGGCTTCCGCATCGCCGCCGTCCTCCCTCGCGCCCCAGTCGAAGACGTCCTCATCAGCAAACACGCCGGCGGTCTCGACGGGCTCCCCCACGGCGCCGTCGTCGCCACCAGCTCGGTCCGCAGATCCTGCCAACTCCGCCTCCTCCGCCCGGACCTCACCATCACCGACATCCGCGGCAATGTCCCCACACGCATCCGCAAGGTCGCCGACGACCCAGCCATCGACGCCCTCGTCCTCGCCCGCGCCGGTCTCGTCCGCCTCGGTCTCTTCGACACCCCCCTCCCGGACCACCCCACCCAGCTCCACACCGCCATCATCCCCGCCGACCTCATGTTCCCAGCCGCCAGTCAGGGCGCCGTCGGCATCGAAATCTTCGGCCACAACCCGGATCTCGAACGCACCCTAGCCGCCATCAACCACCACGAAACCTTCCTCAAGGTCCGCGCCGAACGCCATTTCCTCGAACTCCTCGCCGCAGGCTGCCAAACCCCCGTCGGCGTCCTCTCCTCCCTCGAAAACGATTCGCTCACCATGAAAGCCATCGTCTTCCCAGACCAGGGCGGCACCCCTCGCTCCGCCCACGCCTCCGGCCCCGCCTCCCACCCCGAATCCGTCGCCACCACCCTCTTCAAGGCCCTCACCTGACCCCCGCCATCCTAACTATCCTCAATCCCGCAGGGACGATCCGGCACTAACCCGGGCACCCCCGGCTCCGTTCTCGACCACCCTCCCCACCCGCCTCCGTCCCGTAGGGACGACCGGTTAGTAGCCCGGGGTGGCGCGAAGCGATACCCCGGGATCACCATCAAAAATCACCCCGACCCCGTACGGGGTCGCCCCCTCTCCGAACCAGCCCCTCGCCATCGTCCACTTGTCCCAAAGGGTCAACGTATACCAGCCTGGGGCAATCGCCCCAGGTCAACCCCAACAAATCATTCAGCGTCCTGTAGGGACGCCACATACCACCCTCTCCGAACAAGCAACCGCAGGCTCTGGACTGCTGTCAGAATTACAGCTCTCTCCGCGCACGGAGTGCGCCTGCAAGCCCCCCCTCCGTTCACGCACCAGCACCACAAGCCATCCGTACTCGCCATCTCCCCACAATCCTAGCCCCCTCCCAACAATTCCGCCCTTCGTACATCCCGCCCATCCCGCCCATCCCGTCCGTCCTGTCAATCCTGTCAATCCTGTCAATCCGGTCAAATTTGGTCGGCCGCACCTTGTTCGCCATTTGTCGATCGCCGGTTTGGAGTGACCTAGTCATGGCTGTTGTGTAAGCTTCTCACATTTATGCAATTGGCCTAGTCGTCGCTGCAAACCTCCCCATAAGCTCTGCCGCACTCCCCGGAACTACGGAACGCAGACATCCACACCGGCTCTGTGATGAGGCCCTCGCGAACGAGCGCCTCAGCAAGCCGCTCCCCAAGGAAACGATGATCTGGTGCGAGAGGGTGATCCCGCAAGTAGCAGTCAATCCTCCAGTGTTTGTTGAAGTTCTCGATGAACTCCAGACGGTAGCAGTAATACCTCGCGATCGGTGTCAGAATCGCACCTCCTCCAGCCGACGGTCGGGTAACATGGAATACCTCGCCTGCCAGTGTCTGGTCGAGGAGAGGCAGGCTGGCCTCAAAGTCCTTCGTGACGGCGATGGTCTTCATGTTTGCATGGCGTCTAGGCTCGTCACCCGCTCCTTGGATCGGGCTTCCGAAACCGGTTCAGATCTCTCATTGTCCCGGGATTGTAACTGAGGAGCAGCAGCGGATTGTCCACCACCGTCTTGTTCCATCAGTCCTCTTCGGGAAGCTACCATCGATACGCACAGTTCTGCCTGTCGAGGAAAGGCGGAAGCAACTCTGGCCAGAACTGACTCCATCTCGCTCGGATCGCGAAAAGGGTAAACATCCAGATTCAAGGCCACGAATACTCGCCTCTCATCAACCCCTAAAGCAAGCCATCGCTCAGCATCCCTCACGATTCCCCTGCCGTTGTCGGACGTGCTCCAGATCATGATTGCCAGAATCTCGGCAAGACTCTCCCACGGTGTCATGGGAGGCGAGGAGTCCACCACCCAGTCCGCTATCCCAACCTCACCCTGCCCCTTAACAATTTGGTCCACCAAATCGAACGTCGTCCGGGATGGACGCTCCTCAGGCGGGGTGCGCCCGATCTCCGCTAAGCATTGGCCGAGAGCGATCATTTTACCAGGCAGAACGTCGCATTCTCCCACACCCGACCAGAGGCGAAGCTTCGACTGCAGATTGAGGTTGTCGCGCCTTGTTCGCCATTGTTGGACAGTGATCACCGGTCATTGCTTCTTCTGGCTGGGAATTATGCCTGAGAGCAGTTCTGTCTCTCGATCAAGGATCTTCAACGCTTCGTGATACTCTGCCTCGGTCTTAAACTCATTCTGTGCTACCCGTCCTGCACTAACGTTCGCGACGATCGCAGGATGCTGCTTTCGAAGGTCAAACAGGTAGTGTGAACGCATCGCTCCAGTGCCAGACGACTCCAAAGTCGCAACGTAGCCGAAAGTGACATCTTTACCGCTCACAAACTGACCACGATAAAGCTCGGGCTGAGCGCCAAAAAATGGGGAAAACCACTCAGAATCACGTCCTGTCTCCATCGCGAGCATGATCGTGCCGATGGTCTTTCCGAAGCTACCTGCCTCCGCATAGATAATCTGAATCACCTTCCGCCCTTCGACAGTGGCGATGGTGGTAACGGTCGGCTCCTTCCGCCGCTCGATCCACGTGAGAGCCTTCTCCGTTGGCTCGGAAAACTGATCGTCAATGTATGGCATCAGACGATTGAGAAGGCACAGCCGAAACTCGGCAGTAACCTTGGCCGACCAATTGGGCCCCTTGCCCCATGAATACAGGTAGCAGTCTTTCGGAGCGCCAGAGCGCAGATCCTCTTCAGCTCTCGCGATTTGGGCGAACACTGCAATCAGGACGATGAAGAAAGCGCGCATATTTGTTGGCAGACCAGGGTGCCTTCCCACTCTATCTAATGCAATCTCCATTTGCAATCGGGGCCTGCCAACGACCCACACAACCTCGCAACCACCTGAAATTCAACAACCATCATTGCCGACACCCCTCACATCCAGACCAACAAGACTCGCCATGATTTCCAACCGCACCCCTGGTCATCAACGCAGCTCCAAGCCCAGGTCCTCAGAATCCCGGCCTCCCAAGAAACGCACACTCCACCCCCCACCCTGCGCACCCGCGGGACGGAATCTCATTGCACCACCCGCCCCCGCCACGCACGCTCCCGCTCAGCCATGCGCCCTCTTCTCCTCCTGCTCGCCATGACCGCCTCCGCCCTCGCCGGTCCCCTCCCGCTCACGCTCCGCTCCAGACCCAAAGACGCCCCGACCCCCGGCCCGATCTCCGAATCCAAAGCCGTCTGGGACACCTCCAAGACCGCCATCATCGTCTGCGACATGTGGGACGACCACTGGTGCCGCAGCGCCGCACGACGCGTCACCGAACTCGCCGGCCCGCTCAACGAAATGCTCATCGCCGCCCGCGCCAAAGGCATCTTCATCATCCACGCCCCCAGCAGCGTCACCGACTTCTACAAGGACGCACCTCAGCGTCTCCTCGCCAAAGCCGCACCGTTCGCCAAAACCCCCGTTCCCCTCGCCACCGCCCCGCGGTGGGGCACCGCATGGTGCTGGACCGACCCACGCCACGAAGCCGTCCTCCCCGTCGACGACAGCGACATGGGCTGCTCCTGCACCGACCATAAATGCGAGATCGTCCCGCCATGGAAACGCCAGCACCCGCTCATCGAACTCAAACCCGGCGACGCCCTCACCGATGACGGCCAGGAAACATGGAACCTCCTCGCCGCCCGTAACATCGACCACGTCATCCTCTGCGGCGTTCACCTCAACATGTGCGTCCTCGGCCGCCCCTTCGCCATCCGCCAGCAGGTCTACCTCGGCAAAACCGTCGCCTTCATGCGCGACATGACCGACTCCATGTACAACCCGGAACGCCCACCCGGCGTCGACCACTTCACCGGCCACGACCTCATCATCGCCCACGTCGAAAAACACTGGTGCCCCAGCATCACCAGCGACGCCATCACCGGCACCAAACCATTCCGCTTCAAAGAAGACCAGCGCCCCGCGCCAACCACAAAGTGACCCCCATCACCCGATCTTCCGCGGCTTCGGATCCCGCTCCGGCGGCGGCGGCGGATCGTCCCCAATCGCAATCACCCCCAGAAAATCCCGCAGCACATCCCGGTACACCCCGCGCTTGAACTCCGGCAGCCACCTCAAATCAAATGCCGCCGGCTCAATCCACTTCCAGCTCCGGAACTCCGGATGCTTCGTCTCAATGCTGATCAGGCTGTCCGGCCCGTGAAACCGACACAGAAAATACGTCTGCTGCTGCCCCACATACTTCCGCCGCCTCCGATGCCTCACCGGAAACCGATACCGGTACGGCCCACGCTCCTCCACAATCTCATACGCCCCAGGCAACAACGAAATCTCCTCCCACAACTCCCGCTGCAACGCCTCCCTCGGCGTCTCCCCGAAGTCCCGACCACCCTGCGGAAACTGCCAGCTGTCCGCAAAATCATCCCGCTCGCAAATCAGCAGCTTGCCCTCCTCATTGATCAGCAGGCAAGCCACACACGGGCGGAATCGTTCGCGGGGCTGCTCGGGAATTTCAGAACTCATCTCGTAAACTTTCTGAAACGGCAGATGCAGCAGACCGTCAACCCGGTTTCTTCAAACACCCCCCCATTCGCCCCCACCAGCACCCTTTGCCTGTAACCTCACGCACCTCCCCTCACTCATCCTCTCCAAGGAATGACCGCCTCCCTCCACCTCCCGATCCCCTTCCCCTCCGCAGGTCGCTTCGCGGTCGCGGAATTCGACGAGGCGTCCCTCCCACCTGACCTCATCCGCGCCGCCCAGTCCGGCGACGAATCCGCCTTCCACTCCATCATCCGCGCCTGCAAAGGCCGTCTCGCCGCCATGGCCTCCCGCTACGTCCAGAGCGCCTCGGAACTCGACGACCTCTGCCAGGACATCTTCGTCCACCTCTGGCGCGGCCTCCACTCCTACCGCTTCGACGCCCCCTTCCCACACTGGGTCTCCCGCGTCGCCGTCAATACCTGCCTCACTCACCTCAAACGCCGTAAACGCCGCACTTCCTTCCTCGTCCCACTCGACGAACCAGAAGCCCTCGAACGTCTCCCAGACCCCACCGACGCCCACGAAGCCGCCGGCCGCGACGCCGCCGAACGTCTCCGCCCAGCCCTCGCCGCCCTCCGCCCGGAAGACCGCCTCATCGTCACCATGCTCCACCTCGAAGAACGCAGCGTCGCCGACATCGCCGCCGTCACCGGATGGTCCATCGCCAATGTCAAAGTCCGCGCCCTCCGCGCCCGCCAGAAACTCAAAGATTTCCTCGTCCGCCATGAAAAATCTCTCTGACCGCGACCTCGATCAGCTCCTCGCCACCGCCGCACTCGACGACCGCCCTGCCTCATGGGCCGCCGCCGCCACCCGTGGCCTCGAAGCCCGCGTCCTCCAGCGTCTCCACCGCCCAGCCTCATGGACCGACGCCCTCTTCGCCCTCAACTCATGGCGCCCTCTCGCCGCCGCCGCCGCCGTCGTCGCCATCACCGGCTTCTGGTCCGCCCCAGCCCTCGCCGATGTCATGGACGATGAATGGCTCGCCTCCCAGGCCGCCGAAGAATCACCCGACGAACCGCTCGCCACCGACCTCCCGGAAAGCGATCCCTCCTTCTGACCGTCCCCTCACCCTCCATGCAGAACTGGAAAACAGCGGTCCTCACCCTCGCCATCTTCGGCCTCGGAGCCCTCGCCGGCACGCTCGTCACCGCCCAGATCATCCGCGGCCGTCTCGCCGTCGTTCGTCAGGTCACCCCAGCCCC
>JAIXPK010000394.1 GCA_027486335.1 Verrucomicrobiaceae bacterium
CACCGGTACATCCGCCGCCGCCGCTCCCACCACCGCCACCTCGCGCCGCACCCGCTCGACCTGCCCACCCACCACCTCCACCGTCCACCTCCACTGCCACACATTCAGAATCACACTGCCCCCAAGCAGCATCGTCAGAACACGGGTTCGATTCATCATCACACCGTACCCTCCTCACATGAAACACCCATGAATCCCAATGCTCACCGACCGCCCCCCGCCCGGCTCTTCTCCAGCAACGCCCGCAACTCCGCCGCCTTCCCCATCTCTTCCTCCACCCGATTCACCGTCTCCCCAGGATCCCGACTCAAATCATAAAGCTGCGCCGTCTTCCCGTCCTTCCCACCTTTGCTCCACCCACCGCTCCCCTCTCCCTCGATATACTTCCAGCTCCCCTGACGCACCGCAAACATCCCGCTGATCGAATGATGAATCAGATAGGGATGACTCGCCCCTTTCGGCTTCTCTCCCCGCAGATGCCCCGCAATGCTGTAACTGTCAGGAGCCGCCCCCTCCGGCACCTTCACGCCGCACAATTCCGCCACCGTCGCAAACAGCGCATTCAGACAGATCGGATCCTCACAAACCGTCCCCGCCGGGGTCTTCCCCGGCCACCGCGCCACAAACGGCACCCTGTGCCCGCCCTCCCAGATGTCCGCCTTCGTCCCACGCCACGGCCCGTGCGACCGATGCCCCGCTCGATCCGTCCGCTGCCCGGGATTATCCGGCGTCGCCCCGTTATCACTCGTGAAAATCACTATCGTGTTCTCCGCCAGCTTCAACCGCTCCAGCGCATCCAGCACCGACCCGCACACCGCATCCGTCTGCATCGCAAAATCCCCGTACGCCCCGATCCCGCTCTTCCCCTCCCACGCCTTCGACGGCACCACCGGCGTGTGCGGCGATGCCAGCGGCAGGTATAGAAGGAACGGCTTCGCATCCGCCGCCCGCTTCTCCAGCCACGCCACCGCCTCCCGCTCCAATGCCGGCAGCACATCCACCGCCTCAAACTCCGGCGTCGCCGGTCCTTTCCGAATCCATTGCTTCTCCACACTCAGCTCGCCCTCAATCCGCCCATTCCGGATGAACGCATACGGCGGCATGTCCAATGACGCACTGATCCCGAACCAATGCCCAAACCCCTGCTCGTCCGGCCCCCGCCGCGCCCGTTCCTTGAAGTCAATCTTCCTAGGATCCCCCTTCGGATCAATCCCATCACCCAACCCCTCCGCCGCCGCCCAATCCATCCCCAGATGCCACTTCCCAATGCAGGCCGTCTCATAACCCTGCGCCCGCAAAAACGTCGCCACCGTCTCCCGTCCCGACTCAATCAACGCCGGCGACCACCCGCCCAGCACTCCCTTCTTCAACCGCGTCCGCCAGCAGTACCGTCCCGTCATCACCCCATACCTCGTCGGCGTGCAAACCGCCGACGCACTGTGCGCATCCGTAAACCGCATCCCCTCCGCAGCCATCCGATCCAGCCTCGGCGTCGCAATCTTCCCCTCCGCATAATTCGCCCGCAGATCCCCCCAACCCATGTCGTCCGCCAGCACAAACACCACGTTCGGCCCCGCCGCCGCAGCAGCACCCGATACCACCAAACCCATCATCAGAATCAATAACGCTCGCATCCCCCCATCATGCCTACTCCCGCCATCCTGAATCCTCCGCATCCGCGGCATCCGCCGCCGCCGCTGACCGCCGCAATCGCCCCGCCGTAGTCCGTCTTGCAGATGGTGTCTTGTGAACTAGGGATCTCCTCCGTGCCCACAGCACACCGAGGGCGCGAATCTTCACTTTTCCCAGAACTTCAGAAGATGCCATCCGTAACGCGCGCCGCCCTGGCCTTCCTCCTCGCCACCGTCTCCGCCCACGCCGCGGATCTAGCCGCCGATTACCAGGCCGGTGTCACCGGCAACGCCGTCCCCTCTCCCGCCGCCTCCGGCTGGACCCCCGGCACACCCACCTCCGACGTCACTAACTTCCTCAGTGCCGCCGTCCCCTCCGACGGTTCCTCCGGCCTCAACGCATGGCGCATGCTCGACAACAGCGCCGCCGCCTCTCAGTTCCTCACATGGAACCGCACGTTCTCCGCAGCCCAGCACGCCGCCGCCGCCTCCAACGGCTGGCGCATGGCCACCAGAATGCGCATGCTCGACCCCGTCGCCGGCAACGCCAGCGGCACGTCCGTCGTCCTCCTCTACGGCAATAACGCCGCCAAACGCTGGATCCTCTTCTTCGACATCAACGCCTTCGGCACCCTCGTCGTCACGCTCACCGGCGGTCCATCCATCACCCTCACCGGCGTCGATCCCTCCCTCTACCACGAACACCAGCTCGTCTACGACCCGGTCTCCGCCACCGCCGACTACTTCGTCGACGGTGTCCTCAAAACCTCGGGCTACTCCGGCACCACCGGAGCCTTCAATGGCGTCCAGTGGGGCACCGGTTCCTCCGGCAATCGCGGCGACAGCTACTGGAACTCAGTCTCCTTCCTCATCAATGACCCGCCGCCACCCCCGCGCCCGCTCGTCACCACCCACCCAATCTCCCGCAGCACCCCCGCCGGCACAGACATCACCCTAACCGCCGCTTTCTCCGGCCAGGTTTCCTCATGGCAATGGTTCCACAACACCATCGCCCTTCCGGACGCCAACGCCCCCACCCTGACACTTCCCGCCGTCTCCGCCGCGAACACCGGCGACTACTGGTGCATGGCCACCAACGTCTCCGGCACCACCAGCACCAACTCCGCCGCCCTCGAAATCCTCGACCCCTCCGCTTCGCTCACGATCACCGAGTTCATGGCCGAGAACGACAGCGGTCTGCGCGACGAGGACGGTCAGCAGAGCGACTGGATCGAACTCCACAACCCTTCCCCCAACCCGCTCTCCACCGCCGGATGGTCGCTCACCGACAACCCCGCTCTCCCGCGCAAATGGCCGCTCCCGGACGCCACCATCGCCCCCGGCGGCTTCCTCCACATCTGGGCCTCCGGCAAAAACCGCTCGCCCGCCAACGGCCCCTACCACGCCTCCTTCGCCCTCAGCAACGCCGCCAATAGCTACCTCGCCCTCGTCAATCCCGACGGGCAACCGGTCTCCGCCTTCACCTACCCGGAACAGTTCGCAGACCAAAGCGGCGGGCTCGCCACCGGCTCTGCCTCCGGCTTCCGCTACTTCGCCATCCCTTCCCCCGGCAGTCTCAACACCGACGCCCAATCCTCCGTCAAAGACGGCATCTCCCTCGTCTTCCCCGCGGTCTTCTCCACTTCGCTCTCCATCCCGCCCCCAGCCGCCATCCCCGGAGCCACCGCCCGCTATTCCCTCGACGGCTCGCTCCCGGACTTCGCCTCGCCTCCCTTCACTTCCCCTCTATCAATCTCCACCAGCACCAACCTTCGCGTCGCCTATCTCTTCCCCGCAGAACGCTTCGGCGCCACCGCCTCCCGCTCCGCCCTCAAACACGCCCCGGACACGCTATCCTTCTCCTCCCCGCTCCCGGTCGTCATCCTCAGCAATCACGGCGCAGGTGCCGTCCCCGGCGTCAGCGCCCGCGGCCCTAACGGCGACGGTTCCTCCGTCACCGCCGTCCCTCACCAACCCCACGCGCTAGCCATCCTCGACGACCCGCTCGCCGCCACCACCATGGCCTCGCCAGCCACCGCCCGCTCCCGCGCCGGTCTCAAGGTCCGCGGCTCCAGTTCCTTCACCTTCGCAGAAAAAAGCTACTCGCTCGAAACATGGGGCGAACGCGACGACTCCGAACGCGATCTCCCCCTCGCCGATCTCCCCGCCGACGCCGACTGGGTCCTCTACGGCCCCGACCCCGCACAGTTTGATAACACGCTCATCCACAACTCCGTCGCCTACGAACTCGCCCGCCGCAGCGGCTTCCCAGCCCCGCGCTTCCGCTTCGTCGAACTCTTCCTCGACTCCGGCGGCGACCTAACCATGGCCGACCACCGCGGGCTCGCCATCCTCACCGAAAAACCGTCCCGCGGCAAAGACCGCATCGACTTCAACTACCTCAACGCCTCCGGCACCACCGGCGGCTGGCTCCTCAGCGTCGATCGCATGGACGCCGTCACCGCCACCGTCCCCGTCCCCCGCCACTTCCACACCGCCGGTCCCGACCGTCTCCTCCAGACTCCAGACGACAACCCCAGAGGCTTCCAGGCCATCCAATCCCCCGGCGGCAACGGCTCCGGCTCCGGCATCACTCCCGCCAACGATGACCAGCCTAACTTCTACCATTCGTTCTTCAACTTCATCTCGCCCGCCCCCGCCAGTCTCTCCACCACCCAGCGCTCCGTCATCCAGAACGATCTCCGCCGCTTCGACGCCGCCCTCTACAGCCCCTCCTTCACCGACCCCGTAACCGGCTACGCCCCGCTCATCGATGTCCCTAACTGGGCACGCCACCTCATCATCCACACGTTCACCAAAAACCAGGACGCCGTCGTCCTCAGCAGTTTCCTCTACCGCGAAAAATCCGGCAGCCCGCTCCGCTGGGCCTCCGTCTGGGACTTCGACCGCGCCTTCGACCGCAACACCACCAGCGGCACCACCGGCAACGCCGCCCTCACATGGGCCCACGACCGCCTCTTCTACCGTCGTCTCGTCACAGACCCCGAATTCATGCAGGCCTACACCGACGAATGGCAGCGGCTCCGCCTAACCGCATGGAACGACGCCGCCCTCGCCGATGTCGTCGACTCCCAGGCCGCCGCCATCACTCCCGTCGTCGCCGCCCGCAGCGGGCTCACCGCCTCCACATGGTCCGCCAACCTCGCCACCATGAAATCATGGATGCTCGCCCGCGCCACCGCCATGGACGCCCAGTTCGTTCCACCACCCGCCCTCAGCCACCCCGGCGGCCCGGTCCCCGCTGGATTCTCCCTCTCCCTCTCCGCCCCCGCCGGCACCATCTTCTTCACGACCGACGGCTCCGACCCGCGTCTCCGCGGCGGCTCTCCCTCACCAACTGCCTCCTCTCCCTCCGGCCCGCTCGCCATCTCCTCACCCACCACCATCATCGCCCGCTCCCGCAACGGCACCGCATGGAGCGGCCCTGTCTCCGCCTCGTTCTTCCCCCCTCAGGACGTCTCCGCCCTCCGCCTCACCGAAATCCACTACCACCCGGAAGACCAACTCGACCCCTTCCTCGACAGCGCCGAATTCGAATTCCTCGAACTCAAAAACACCGGCACCTCCCCCATCGACGCCACCGGTCTCTCCTTCTCCTCCGGCATCACCTTCGCCTTCCCACCAGCCACCATCATCCCACCAGGCGCTTTCTTCCTCATCGCTCGCAACCCCATCGCCTTCTCCCAGCGATTCCCCACCATCAATCCTAACGGCACCTTCTCCGACAAACTCGCCAACAGCGGCGAGTCCCTCACGCTTTCGCTCGCCGGGAGCCCCGTCTGGTCGGTCTCATACAGCGACTCCCCGCCATGGCGACCCGAAGCCGATGGCCGCGGTCTCTCGCTCCAACGACCCATCCCGACAGCTCCCGGCAGCGATCCCCTCACATGGACCGCCGCCTCCCCATCCCCAGGCCGCGACCTCGACACCACCGACTCCGACGCCGACGGGCTCCCCGATTACTGGGAATCCCTCAACGGCTTCTCCACCACTTCACCAGACGGCCCAGACGACCGCGACAGCGACGGTGCCTCCAATCTCTCCGAGTTCCTCGCCGGCACCGACCCCTCAGACCCGCTCGACTCCTTCACCCTCCTACCCGCCGCCTCCGGAACCAGCTTCTCCTTCCGCGCCCTCGCCGGTCGCACCTACCAACTCCAGGAATCGTCCGACCTCCAGTCATGGTCCGTCACCCGACGTTTCCCCGCCTCCCCCGACTCCCGCACCGAATCCATCCCCCTCCCCACATCCCCCGCCCCCCGCTACTGGCGCATCGCCACCCCCTAACCCCTCCACCCCAGCCCTCCCCCCAGAAGCCCTCGCCGGAATGGCGCTAGGATAAGCCGGGTGATCGCTGGATTTGAACGAGGGCTGACCGGCATTCTCCCCCGAGGACCCGTTTCACCTTTGCGCCATTCACCTCCGACCCGTGTCCCAACGGGACACCGTATTCCAGCCCAGAGCAACGCTCTGGGTATGACACCGCCCCGACCCCAGCGTTCTGTAGGAACGCCGCATACCCTCGCATCCCTAACCACCGCACCTTAGCGCCTTTCAGCCCTCGCCTTCTTGTACTCGGAATACGTCGGTCCCAGCGACACTAAAGACCAGAGCACGAAGAGCAATCCGACACAGCCGCCGTAGAAAACCGCAAAAACCAGCCTGTCGGTAATGTAGCCTCCCGCAACCGCCTGACCTGGAATCCCAACCAGAATCGCCAGGAACGTCAAGTAGGCGGCCGGCAACGCCACCACGATGCATGGCACCGTTCGTTTGCGCCGCGGGAGCTGAGCGATGTGCCTTACCATGAATGCCAGCGCAATGAAGTGCAGTATCGCTGCACCCCCCATCACCAACTCGGCAATCCGTCGAATCGCATGAACATCACGATGAGGATAAGTCTCATGGGCCCGCCGCATCGCATCAATTGCCCACTTCGAAACCAGCAAAGCAGACCCGCAGGACGCCCCAGTGCAGATCAGCGAACACTTCAATGGACTGAACAGCCGACGCATACCACCAGAACTCACGTCAGCCACACCTCCCGCCCGGCCTCCTCAGAGCGACTCATCCGCCGAACGCTGATCAAAGCTCGCTGATTCATGTTAAACCCCAAAATGCACTAATCACGGCCCTTTGTCGAGGAGACCTTGGCACTACCATTCCCGAACTCTCCGACAGAACCATCGCGCCCCACTCCGACCAAGCCCATCTCAGATCTCAAATTTCAAATCCCCACCTCCCGCCGCAGGCTCTGGACCGCTGGGAGCATCACAGCTCTCAAGGTGGCACAGGCATCTTGCCTGTGACCCCAATCCCTTGTGAAAGTGGAAGCGCGGCCCGCCTCTCCCCACAAGCCCCTCTCCCAACCCTTCGCGCCTTCGCGTGAGCCCCCATCTCTCCCAACGAGCCAATCTCACTTCTCACTTCCCTCGCCCCCCTTTTCCCACTAAGCCCCCTCTCTAGTCACCCAACCAGCGAGCGCCAACGGCGCGCCCTATCGTAGCCCCGGGCAACGCCCGGGGTCCAACCGCACCCCAAACCAGCGAGCGCCAACGGCGCGCCCTACCGTAGCCCCGGGCAACACCCGGGGTCCAACGCCCCCCAAACCAGCGAGCGCCAACGGCGCGCCCTACCGTAGCCCCGGGCAACGCCCGGGGTCCAACGCCCCCCAAACCAGCGAGCGCCAACGGCGCGCCCTACCGTAGCCCCGGGCAACGCCCGGGGTCCAACCGCACCCCCAACCAGCAGCCCTGAATGGGCGGCCTAAATCTGCTCATGATTATGTTTCCTCCGTTCAGGATTCGTGAATGCTACATGCCCCGCTCGCCAAAGAAGGAATCCATCTCGCTAGTGATGAATTCAGCCAGTGCGCGCGGTGCGTGAAAGTAGATGGTGATCGCTGCGGGGTCATCCTTGAAGAGGCCGATATTGAGCGGGACGTGCTGCCCTTTAAACACAACCCGATACTCAAGGCTGCGCTCCTCCTCGTGATTCATCCGGGCAGCGAGATCAGCAACGTGCGAAATGACCTTCGCCGTATATCCGCCCGTGATCTTTGCCGAAAGCCGCTTCAGAAACGGAGCAAGGTCAGGCAAATCAAAGCTGGTGGAACTCCCATGCCCCACCGCGCCTGCAGCATTGATTGTCAGGATTCTTCACCTGCAACCTCCGACTCGCTCATGCCGCTTCGCTTCAACATATCCATCACGGAACCCGGCATGTAATTCGGTCCGCTCGATGCCTTTCTCGGCGCGAATACCGACAGCCCTTCCTTAGGGGTCTCCATCTGCCGGATTTCCTCTTCGGTCAGCGCAACCCGCTCCCGGTATATTAACTCCGCACCGTGTTCAAGCTCGTCGTGGATGACGGCCAATTCTCGGAGTCCGCGAAAGACAACCGTGACGAGCTTCCCGTCAGTATTCTCGTACGTGTGCTCTTCCTCGCGGCCAATCTCCGTCGCTCGCAGGTATGCCTCTTCAGCAGAATCCGCCCGAACAAGCACAGTGTTGATGTGGACGACGGTCCGCGGGTCATCCTCGATCGACCTCGTCACAACCAGATCAGCCAAAAACCACGTCGCGTTGCTTGGAATGAAACCCATTCGGATACCCTCTGATCTCGTTTCCAGAGATCTCCAAGCAAAAAGTAGCTCCAGCCATTCTCCAAAAGCCTCTCCCTCTCCCAACGCGCTAATCTCACTTCTCACTTCTCACTTCCCCTCTTCGCCGTCTTCAGGTGCAGCTTCAGCAGCCTCACAATCTCCTCCACCGTCTCCGGCTTCTCCACACAACCGTGGCCGTACGGCACAAACGTCTCGCTCGCCGCACTTGCCAGATGACTGCTCCAGTACGGCACCACCCCGTCCGTGCTGTTCACCCCGCCGCCCTTCCCGCGGTCCCCGATCACCGAATGGTGCGGTACCTCCACCGGCACACTTTCCAGTCCTTTGTAAAACGGATGCGACGGCGACAGATTCCCCACACTGATGAAATTCGCCATGTCCATCATCTCCGTCGCAATCGAATCCGTGTTCATCTGCACCACGTTCGACAGCAGGCTCAGTGACTGACCCGGCAGCTTCACCAGCTTCGTCGCCCAACGCACAATCCCGATGTTCGCCAACCGGCTCCCGCGGTGTGGCGTCGCCACGAAGATCGCCCGCTTCACCCACGGCCGCCGCTCGAACCGCAGCGAACTCACAAACTGCTTCCGGTCACTCTCGCTCATCCGCAGCTTCTCCGGCGGCACCTTGAAAAACGCATCCCACAAGCGGTCCCCTGGATCACTCACCTGCATCCGGCTCAGCAACCCTCCCATACTGTGCCCAACTAGCACCATCTCATTCATCCCCGGATCATTGTGATCCGGATCCAGCTTCTCCCTCGACGTGTCCAGCCACTCCCGGAAATACCTCGACGTCGTCGCAATGTTCAATCCCGTCGGATACATGAAATACCACGGCTGATACGCCCGCCTCAACTCAGGGTCCGCATAGATCGCATTGATCGCATTGCACCAGATGTGAGGATCCGACACCAACCCGTGCACGAACACCACCGGAATCCGCTGCGGATCATAATTGTCTAACCGGTAAATCTGACAGGCATCCAGCGTCGTCTCCGGCTTCAGCATCCCCCGCAGCCCGAACTTATCCAGCGTCCCGTCGTTCATCGCCATCTGCACCGCCGCCGTGTAATTCCACGCCATCGCCCTCTCCTTTCCGCCCACCTTCACCACCGGCGTCATCCGCTCCGCCTGCGGCCGGTACAACCTCAGCGTCGCCACCCGAGGCTCGCCCGCCACCGCCCTCCCGAACTCAATCATCGCCGTCACCGGCAGATTCGCCCCGTTAGGCGGCAGAAACGGATACTTCTTCACCAGCTCCGCATCCCGCGCCCGCCGCACCACCGCCGGAACCCCAATCCCGTCCCCGGCCGCAAGGGTCTCACCTCGCTCGAGCTTCACCTTCGACGCCAGCCGGATCTCATCCGCCAGATTCGCCGAAACCTCCCCGACCCTCACCACATCCGCCGCCGCCACCGCCCGCCACTCGAACCCTTCAGCGCCGCTCCCCACCGGAACCGACGCCCCTGTCCAGCTCCGCGGCGAAGACGCCCGCTGCTGCACCACCAGCACCGTCTCCACCGCCTGCTCGTACGCCGCCTCCACCTCCGGCCCGCCCTTCCCGGCCGCCAGTTGATCCCACGCCGCCGCCGCCGCCGTCAGCGCCCCGTGCAGCCGATGGCTCGCCACCGGCCCCCGATGCGGGCTCTGACAGGAAACCAGCAGCGCCACCAGCCCGGCGGCCGCCGCTCCTCGCCTCACACTAACCAGCAATCGGGGTTCAGTAGTCATCGCCGTCCAGCATCAAAGCTTCCCAGCGTAAATCACCGTCCACCCCGACTGCTTGAATGCCCGATCCGCCGCCACCGTCAGCGGCCCCGTCGACAGCAGCACCCGGTTCGGAGCCACCGGAGCCGTCCCCGCAAACTTCGCCGTCCGCGCCGTCCACGGCAGATAATCCACCGCCGCCGCCACCACCAGCGAACCATCCTTCGTCGTCGCCACCGGCAACGGCGCATGCACCGTCAGCGATGCCAGCGTCCCCTTCGCCCGATGATAACTCGACAGCATCTCCACCGTCCGGCAGAAAAACCGCGCCTGCACTTCCGACGCCGCCCCGCTCGCCAGCGCCACCACTCGGTCCAGTCCCGCCACTCCGCCAAGACCGCCCACCGCCTTCACAAACCTCGTCTCCAGCGTCGGCGTGAAAAATCCGTTGTCCAGAAACGCCGTCGCAGACGCCGAACTCACGCCTAGCCGCTGCAACTTGCCGGCATTGATCTCCTTAACCTTCGCCGGCGGCATCGTCAGCACATACTCATCGACCTTCTGCGTCACCGTCAGCGGCATCGCCACCGCCGAAATCCCGAAACTCGTCAGGGTCGACCCCGTGAATGACAACACCGCAAACTCATTCAGCTTCCCCGCCAGCACCGGATTCGTCGTGTACGGATCCACCCCCAGCTTCGCCGCCCATTGCTGCCGGCTCCGGCTCGCTGCCATCGGATCCTGCACCGGCCGCCCCGCCTTCTCCTCCGGCGATGCCGAATAACTCCCCGTCTGCTGATACCGGTCCTCCCTCTCCTGCGCCTGCTTCTGCGCCGTCCGCCCCAGCTCCTGCGCCCCCTTGCCCACCCGCTTGAACAATCCCGCAATCCCCGCCGGCGCTTTCTTAATGCTGCCCACCGGATCCTTCACAATGTGCGCCGCCGCCTCAAACGGCTTCGCCGCCGCCTCGCCCGCCGCCTTCAGAAACACCCCCGTCTTGCTCACCCGGTCCAACTCCCGGATCGCATACAACTCCCGCACCCGCTCCTCCAGCATCTCAATCCCCATGCACCCGAACGTCCCGTACTCGCACTCCAGCGTGTACCACCC
>JAIXPK010000368.1 GCA_027486335.1 Verrucomicrobiaceae bacterium
CGGTGAAGTTCGTGCGCTGGCTGCGGGCATTTCTGTTCCGCGACGCGCCCTGGACGGCCGTCCTCGACGCCCTGCGCAGGGTCTACCGCACACCGTAGCCGAAATCACGGACACCGTTGCCGCACACCTCCCGTCCCCCGTCGGCCCCACCCGCCAATCCCCCCCTTCACCACCGGCACACACACCCGGCCCTTCAAAGAGGTCTGTCTCCTTATCCGCACACCGCCCCTTCGAAGAGGTCTGTCTTTCTGTCACGCGGCACCCCACAGCCGCCCCACGAAGAAGCCTGTCTTTCTGCAATCGCGGTCCAGCATTTGAGGTCCAGCATTTGAAGACACGCCTCCAAATTCGGCTTCCCCCTCTCCCCTTCTCCCCCTCAGTGCCCCTAGAAGAGGTCTGTCTACTTACCCATGCCCCTCGAAGGAAGAGATCTGTCTCCTTATCCGCACACCACCCCATTCCCCATTCGGTCACCCCCAGCCAATCCCTCATTCACCACCGGCGCACGCCCCCGCCCCCCAGCGAAGAGGCCTGTCTATCTGCAGCGAAGAGGCCTGTCTATCTGCGCCCCCTGTCCATCTGTGCCCCAACTTCCCGATGCCGCACCCTCGCAAGACTTCCGCCCCCACGATTCGCCCGGTCCTGTAATCCGCTCCAAACCGCGCACCGACCCCATTCCATTGCCGGCCATTCCCTTGCCAATTCCCCCTCCCCACCGGCGCACTCCCTAAAGTTGCTCGGGGCATCGTCCCCACATTCGGTTGCTGGCGGATCGCAACTCTCGTAGTCGCCGCCCAGAAGGGAGGGCCTCCTTCTCCCCACCGTTTTTGTTCCCGTCCGCCCCAATCCTCACCCCACCCACCTCCATCAAGGCGTGCGGGAATACCCTTCCCTCCTGTCCTTCAGAAGAACTCAGAACGCCGCCATCAACTCGTAGGTGTACCCTCTCAAGTACTCGCTCTCCGGCAGCGCCGGCAACACCGGGTGATCCACCCGCTGCGTATGCGTCGCCAGTTGGCAAAGCGTCTTCTTCGCATCCACCGTCGCCTCGAGAATGATCTCGCGGAAATCCCCGGTACTAACGTGGTGCGAACAGCAGTACGTGCTCAGCAACCCTCCCGCCGGCAGCATCTTCAGCGCCCGCAGATGAATCTCCTTGTAACCCCGAAGCGCATCCCCAACCGACTTCCGGTTCCGTGTGAATGACGGCGGGTCTAGAATAATGTAATCCCACGCCGCTCCCGCCGCTTCCTGCTCCTTCAAGTAATCAAATACGTTCGCACACACAAACGTGATCCGGTCCGCCACCCCCGCCGCTTCCGCATTCGCCTTCGCCGCTGCCAGAGCCGACTCACTCACATCCACCGCCGTCACCTCCGTCGCCCCGCCCAGCGCACACGCGATCGCAAACCCTCCCTGGTTGCAGAAACAGTCCAGCACTCGCTTCCCAGACGCTCGGCTCCCAGCATCCCGGTAATTATCCAGCTGATCCAGATAAATCCCCGTCTTCTGGCCGCCCGTCGTGTCGATCAGAAACGTCCCCGCATCGCTGCTCACCCGAAACGGCGCCGGCGCTTCCCCATGCAGCATCCCCGTCCGTAACTCCAATCCCTCAGCAATCCGGATCGGACTCTCATTCCGCTCCGTCACCGATTCAGCCCCGAACACCTCGACGATCGCCGCCGCAATCAGCTCCCGTCTCATGTCCATCGCCAGCGTCAGCGTCTGCAGCACAAAATGCGGCCCGTAACGGTCAATCACCACTCCCGGCAACCCATCACTCTCACTCCACACCACCCGGCACAACTCAGGATCAAGCCCAGCCATCCCCTCACGCCGCCGCGACGCCCGCCGCAATCGCCGCACGAAAAACTCCAGCGACAATTCCTCCTTGTGACGCGAAAACCGCCGCACCGTAATCTGCGACTGCGGATTGTAAATCCCGGTACCCAGCGGCCGGTCCTTGAAATCCTTCATCGAGACTACTGCGCCGGGCTCCGGCTGTCCAAAGACCTTCAGTATGTCTGCCGCATAAACCCACTCGTGTCCGTGGAAGATGCGCGCGCGGGGTTTTACAACAATGCCAGCCAATGGGTGCTAGGGATAAAAGATTGAAATTTCAGCTCGATTCAGCAACTCACCCGTCCGCCTCCGGCCCACGATCCTCCGGCGCCACCTGCAGCGTCGCCGTAATGTGATCCAGTTGCTTCACCACTCGGTCAATGTGCATCACATGATCCAGAATCACCGGCTCATCCTCCTGCGGAAAACGCAGAATCAACCGCCCCGACCGCACAAACGGCAGATAATACTCAAACACATCGCAGATCTCCTTCGTGTACTGCATCCGCATCGACGAATACCGCTTCCGCTTGTCCAGCATCCCTCCCACAAAAACCACCTCGTTCGACTCGATCTTCACATAGTGAAACCTCGAGTGCATCACCGCCCCAATCATCAGCACCACCCACACCGCAGAAATCGCAAAGTAAAACTGCGCATTTGCCACCGGCGTGAACTTCGTCAGAAACCCGAACAACCCCGGCAGAAACTGATAGTATATGTTCGCAATGAACATCACCAGCCCCACCACCAGCGATAGCAGAATCCCAATCAGCGCCCCCGTCAGCACAATGTCCGTACACACCACGACCATCGTGTACGTGAATGCCGCCAGAAACACCACCGCAATCACCTGACCAGCCCTCAACTGCTTCGCAAACACCGCCGGATCCACCGTGTGCATCCCCGTTCCCGCCGCAGCAGTCGCCGCAGCCGCGTCACCACCCTCCGCCCCAGCCGTCTGCACCACGGCAACAGGTGCCTCCGCCAGTCGGCTTATCGCCCCATCAAACGAGAAGAACACACTCAGAATCCCGCACACCAGCGCCGCCAGCGCCATCGGATACAAAATCGGGATGTTCGGCCAGATCCGCACCACCAGACTGTGCGGATGACGATCTTCCGGAGAAACCGTGACGTGCGCCGGTGCCGGGGCCGGACTGGAGGATGACGGATCAGGCATGAGATTGTTCAGTGGTAAAATTTAGGCGGCAGTCCGCCCTGCCCCCAGCATAACCACCACATCCCTCCGGTTCCAGGCATTTCCGTGACAAAGAAAGACCCCGGCTGATCTCTCAACCGGGGTCTCCAAAACATCAGTTCAGCCAGTCATCAGACCGGCCGCACCTCCATTCAGGGCACAAAACGGAACTTCTGATTCTTCTTCTTCGCAGCACTGCGGGCCTTGCGACGCGTCCGCTCAAGCGGCGTCTCGTGCTGACGGCGACGACGGAACTCTTCAAGGGTCCCCTCGGTCTCAATCTTGCTCTTCAAACGCTTCAGAGCGCGATCGATCGGCTCGCCTTTCTTGACCTGAACTTCTGGCATGGTGACTGGATTCTAAGGTAATGGTTGCTTGATTGAAGGGGCGCGTTGCCGCGATCTCCGGGGAAAAGAGCATGGACCCTAATCCATCCGGAAACCTTGTCAACACCACCCCGAGGAAAAGCGCGCAGTCGGATTCTCAGCACCGGCAGCCCTTTCAAGCCCGCCCGCACCGCCACCCAACCGCACCTCCCCGCTTCAGAGGCCCTTCGACGCGATGTATTTCACGAGGTCGACCACCCGGTTGGAATAACCCCACTCGTTGTCGTACCAGCTCACCAGCTTGAAGAACTTGCTGTTCAACTCAAGCCCGCTGCCCGCATCAAAAATCGAACTGTGCTGATCATGGATGAAATCCGTGCTCACCACCTCATCCGCCGTCCAGCTCAGAATCCCCTTCAGGTAAGTCTCGCTCGCCTTCTTCATCGCCGCGCTGATCTCCGCATAGCTCGTCTCCTTCACCGTGCGCACCGTCAGGTCCACCACCGACACCGTCGGCGTCGGCACCCGGAATGCCATCCCGGTCAGCTTGCCCTTCACTTCAGGAATCGCCAGACCGACCGCGCGCGCCGCACCCGTTCCGCTCGGAATGATGTTGATCGCCGCGGAACGCCCGCCCTTCCAGTCCTTCTTCGATGGCCCGTCCACCGTCTTCTGGGTGGCCGTGTAGCTGTGCACCGTCGTCATCAGGCCTTCCTCAATCCCGAACCCTTCCTTCAGCAGCACGTGCACCACCGGAGCAAGGCAGTTCGTCGTGCACGAAGCATTCGAAATGATGTGGTGATTCGCCGGATCGTACTTCTCGTGGTTCACGCCCATCACGATCGTGATGTCTTCATTCTTACCAGGCGCGGAAATGATCACCTTCTTCGCACCAGCCGTGATGTGACCCTTCGCCTTCTCGCCTTCCGTGAACAAGCCCGTCGACTCAATCACGATGTCCACCCCGAGCGCCTTCCAAGGCAGCGCCGTTGGACCTTCACGCACCGCCAGACATTTGATCTCCTGCCCGTCAACCACCAGAATGTCGTCCTCCTCAATCTCCGGACTCGACTTCTTCGAGTAAACTTCCTCCCGCGCACGCCCCTGCACCGAATCATACTTCACAAGATACGCCAGATTGTCCGCAGGAACGAGGTCGTTCACCGCCACAACCTGAACTTCCTTGCCCAGCAGCCCCTGGTCACAGATTGCACGAAACACAAGGCGACCGATGCGCCCGAAACCATTGATACCGATCTTGATCATTTGAATGTGGTGGGAATTGAATTGTCCTAGGTCGTAAGCCCGCCCACGCGACGACGTCAATCGGGAAGCATCCCCGCCTCATCCCCATCGCTCCATACCCAAACCGCCCTCCTGTCCCCCCACTCCATCCAATCCCCATGACCAGCGGAACCGTTCACGATGTCGTCATTATCGGTCACGGCATCGCCGGAGCCGCCCTCGCATGGGAATTCCTCCTCCGCGGCCACCAACCTCTCGTCATCGACCGCCTCGCATCCACCACCTCCTCCCTCGTCGCCGCAGGCATCGTCACCCCCATCACCGGCCAACGCGTCGCCCTCGGCTGGCGCATCGCCGAATTCTGGCCCGTCGCCACCGCCTTCTACCACGCCACCGCCGCTCTCCTCGGCACCAATTTCTTCCACCGCCTCCCCCACGTCCGCCTCCTCTCCTCGGCAGATGAAGAACGCCGCTGGGCCGAAAAACAACACGACCCAGCCTTCAAGGAATGGCTCGTCTCCCCAGCCCCAGACCCCCTCATCCCCAAAGGCATCATTCCCAGCCCGGGATTCGCCATGCACAGCGGCTGGCTCGACGTCCCCAACTGGCTCGCCGCCTCCCGCGACTTCCTCCGCGCCCGCAACGCCCTCCTCCACGCCGAAGCCGGCCCCGTCACCCCCAACCCCAACGGCCCAGCCACCATCCAGACCTCCGCCGGCCCCATCACCGCCAGACACATCGTCTTCTGCCAAGGACACGAAGCCTCCTCCCACCCGCTCTTCTCATGGCTCCGCTGGAAATCCGCCAAAGGCGAAATCCTCGACCTAAACATCCCCAGCCTCCCCTCCGACCGGATCCTCAACCGCGGCGTCTGGCTCCTCCCACTCGGCGGCAACCGCTTCCGCACCGGCTCCGGCTACGCATGGGACGACTTCTCCTCCACCCCCACCCCATCCGCCCGCGCCGCCATCGAATCCAAACTCCAGAACCTCCTCCAACTCCCCTACGAAGTCACCGGCCACTCCGCCGCCGTCCGCCCCATCATCCGCGAAAGCCGCGCCGTCATCGGCCGCCACCCCTCACATCCCAGCATCGCCTTCTTCAACGGCCTCGGCTCCAAAGGGGTCCTTCACGCCCCATGGTACGCCCGTCAGCTCGCCGACTGCCTCCTCCACAACTCCCCGGTCGAATACGAATCCGATCTCTGCCGCAATGACTGATCTCCCCACCGCCTCCATCCTCCTGGCCATCCCCTTCGCTCACGCCGTCCTCCGCGACCACCTCGCCCCCGGCGACCTAACCCTCGACGCCACCGCAGGAAACGGTCACGACTCTCTCTTCCTCGCCTCCCTAACCTCCCCAGGCGGCACGGTCTTCGCCTTCGATATCCAACCCGCCGCCATCACCTCCTCCAAAGCCCTCCTCAACCAGCACGCCATCCCCCCGGAATCCGTCCAGCTCTTCTGCGCCAGCCACGAAACCTTCCCCGCTCTCCTCCCGCCCGCCCTCCGCGGCCATCTCGCCGCCGCCATCTTCAATCTCGGCTACCTCCCCGGCAGCGACAAATCCTGCGTCACTTCCCCCGACTCCACCCTGGCCGCCATCTCCTCCGCCCTCGACTGGCTCCGCCCCGGCGGACTCCTCGTCGCCGTTCTCTACCCTGGCCACCCCGGCGGCCTCGAGGAATCCACCGCCGTCCGCGCCTTCGCCTCCGCCCTCCCCCGCCAATCCGCCCACGCCGTCGAACTCAAGGCCCTCAACACCGCCACCCCAGCCCCCTCAACCATCGTCATCCGCAAATCCTGACACCAACCCCTCGCCTCCTCACAAAAAAACCGCCGGCACCTCTTCAGGCACCGGCGGTTCAAATTCAAAACCTCAATCCCTCACTTCGCCGCCGCACCATATCCCTCAGCCGTCTTCCCATCCGCCCCAATCTTCCCGCACGCCCACAGCAACCCGCGCGTCACCAGATTCAGATAGCGATCGTCCGCCACCGTTTCGTTGTTATGACCCAGCGTCGTGCTGAAAATCCGCGTCTTCTTCTCTCCGTACTCATGCGTCCACGCCACCACCGTCTCCTGTTTCTCCTGCTTGCCCTTCGCTAGCGGCACCGCTGCAGGATACACCTGAATGTTGTTATACAGCTCCTCGTTGATCGTCGTCCAGTTCGCCAGCCCGCTCGTCACCGGATGCGCCGCATCCACATACGCCACCTCAATCGGCTTCTGCGGCCCGTGCCCAGTGCTCTGCAGGCCCAGCATGTCAAACCACATCGCATCCGTCGATCCAGCCTTCACCGGCTCCTTGATCTGTCCCACCCGGTAACAATGCATCGCACAATGCAGATTCACCGCCGGAACCCCGCCACGATGCGCATCAAGAATGTTCCCCACATACGCCGTGTCCTTGATGTCCGCCGAACACTCATCGTGAATCACCACATCATATCCCTTCGCCCAGTCCTTCCCCTCATAACACTTGAACAGCGCCTTCGTGCTGCTGTCCGCAGAAAAACACACCTCCACCTCCACATTCGCCCGACTCTCAATCCCAGCCTTCAGAATGTCCTTCTGCGCCTTGTAATCATGGCAGCACCCGCCAATCACCAGCAGCGCCTTCAGCGGCTTCACCCCCGCCTTGTTCTGCGCACGCGACGGCGCACTCATAAAAACAGCAGCTCCAAGCACAACTGAAGC
>JAIXPK010000372.1 GCA_027486335.1 Verrucomicrobiaceae bacterium
GAGGCAAAGCAGCCGAAGCTCAAAGCGCGTCCGCGGGCGGCAGATCAAGCGCCTGCGAGCCATCATGCCACAGGGTGATTGCGGCCCCTGACTATAATTACTAGGTTAACGCATATGGGGCAACGCCCCGGGTCTAACCCGCCCAACACACTGAGCCCTGAAAGGGCGCACTTCCCTCTCCCGGGGCATCGCCTCGGGAAACACCACGCCCCTCCTCCGAACTCGCACCTCTCCCCACACGCCATTCTAACCTCTATCCTCTTCCCTCTAATTTCTCACTTCTCACTTCTCACTTCTCACTTCCTCCCCCCCTCACTTCAACCCAAGATTCTTCTCCGACTCGCCCTGCACCCAGATATCCGTCGTCTCCGGATTCGCCTTCAACCGCTTCAGCACCCGCCGAATGCACGCCAGCGCCTTCTTGTTCATCCCCGGGTCACACTGCACCGCAATGTTATGATGATCCTCATCCGTGCCGCCAAGGCCAATCACTTCCCCCGCCTCGTGCTCCTCAAGTTCGTCATCAATCTCCTCCCCAATCTCCTCAACGTCCGTCAACTCCATCCGCTCCAACCCCGACAACCAGATCTCATAAATACACCCCGGCGTGAACACCGCCACGTCCGGCAGCGCCTCCACCGGCGACGACAACTGATCCTCCCTCGGCGTGATGATCTCAAATTGCCCCAAATTCGCCTTCACATACGCCACCAGTTCCTTGTGGCTGTAGAAAACACATTCCTGATACTTTGGAAGTTCATCTTCCTCCACATAAAACTCCACGTAGTCATGCGTCGTCACTCGGTACGGCGCAGGAACTTCCTTGCGCTCCCACTTCCAGTCCGGGACCTTCTTCCAAGTCGGCGGAACTCTCATCTCGGCGTCACTCAGTTCAATCTGCAATTCGTCCACACAGTCTGGATGCAACCCTCCACGGTCAAAGTAGAAAAACTTCTTCCATCGACCCAAATCAAATAGTCTTCGGTCACAGACTCTCTCTGTCGTCAAAAAATCGTAAAGCCAAAAGGCAGCACTCCCTTTCAGGCAAACAACGTACGCCCTCAATCCCTTACCAACCGGGAAGCTCACCACCGTTCCAGCCTCGGGGAATTCTCGTTTCTTCGCACTCATGGGATCATTCTCACTCCCAAGAAGCCCCTCGCCCCATCCCCCTTCAACCGAAAACAACCATCGGATCTCCCGAACCCCAACCCGCTCATCCCGTCCTCCTTCCCGCCACCTCCCACATCCCTCTCCGAACCAGCCGTATCTCACTTCTCACTTCAAACTTCTCACTTCCCCGCCGCACCCTCTCCCAACAAGCCTTTCTCACTTCTCACTTCTCACTTCAAACTTCTCACTTCCCCCCAACACGCCTCTGCGAGCACTGAGCCCCAGCTCGGCGCTTTCCCTAGCCTACTCCCACATCCCCTCGCATCCCGTAGGGATGCCGGCTTGTAGCCGGTGGTCGAGCGAGGCCACGAGCGATGCCCACCGGAAAACACACCAATAACATCGCACCCCGGAGGGGTGCCGGCACATCTCCGTTCCCGCCCCTCTCCGAACCAGCAGCCGAAGGCTCTGGACTGCTGTCAGAATTACAGCTCTCCCTCGCGCACGGAGTGCGCCTGCCAGCCCTCCCAACAAGCCCGGGCACGCGAGGCTCTGTACTCGCGCTCTCCCCAAACGCCCTCCTTCACCATCCAGCATTTTACTATTCACTATCTACCATTTCCAATTTCGCCCCCACCACCCTTCGTGCCCTCTCTCCGTCCAAGCCCGTCACCCCAGCGCCAACGGCGCGCCCTAACGCAGCCCAGGGCAGCGCCCTGGGTCTCACCCACCACACACACCAAGCCCTGAAAGGGCACCCCACCCTCTCCCGGGGCATCGCCTTGGGAAACACCACGCCCATCCTCCGAACTCGCACCTCTCCCCACACGCCCATCTCACTTCTCAATTCTCACTTCCCCGCCGCCCCTCTCAAATTTCTAACTTCTCACTTCTCACTTCTCACTTCCTCCCCACCCTTCTGTAAAGAAAAGCATCCGACGTCATCAACGACGTCATCAGCGCCTTCATGCTCCCGCCATTCTCCCGATACGCCCTCCACGCCGCTTGGATAATCGGCGCATCATTGACCGTTTCGTTACGCCCCATCCAGAATCGGAACGCGTGCCGGACAAAAACCTGCTGAACCCGCTCGCTGTTAGCCAGCCTGTAGATCATCTCCAACGGATCCTTCACCGGCCCATCCAACGCCGGATCCCCGCTCAGAACGATCTCGCCGCTCGTATCCGCAGGCTTGCCGTGATCCTGATCCCGCAGCATCCCCAGATGATTGTACATCTCAAACGGCAGCCCCAGAGGATCCATCTTCTGGTGACAGCGCCAGCATTCGCTTTCCCGGGTCACCCGCATCCGGTGACGAAGCGTGGCATCCGGTTCATCCGGCAACCTCGCATCCACCGTAATCGGAATGTCAGGCACCGCATCGCCGAGCAATCTCTCCCTAACCCACCGACCCCGGGAAATCGCGTGATTCTCCATCGCGTCCGAGTGCGCCACCAGCCACACCGGGTGCGTCAGAATCCCGACTCTCTCCCTCCTGTCCACCGTCGTGATCGCCTTGAGCGCATCCTTGGCAGGCGGGAAGATCCCATTATCAAACTGCGACTGCCGCACATAAATCGCCCGGGCCGGATTCGGCAGAATGTGATTCAGCTGATTCCCGTTGGTGACTTCGTGCTGCACCCGCTCCTCATCGCCCTTCGCGACAAGCGCCTTGTCGTAAACCCTCACAGGAACGAACGCTTTCCCCCGGTTGATGAAGTAGGCAATATCCGTCGTCATCCCTCGCTGCAGCCGCACCGACGTGTACGGCTGATAGATCACGCGATCCGTCGTCAGCAGCTCCTTCAGCACATCCTTGTCCTCGCGCAGAATCAGCTCAATCAGCCCATCCGTATTCGCGATCATGCTGTTGATCACCGCCGGGTGCGACTCGTAATGCGCCCCATTGCCCTCGATCGATTCCCTCGTCTTGCAGATCGTCGCCGCACGGTCATAGTCGAAATACTCGCGGAAAAACTGTAGAATCCGCGGCTTCCGGATGCTCTCGTCGTCAAGGATGCGAACCACCTCACGCCGCACGTCCTCGCGGGTCGCAAGCTGTCCCTCGGCAAGCGCCGTGCGCAGGTGATCACCCTCCGGCCGAATGTAGCAGAACGCAGCATTGATCGCCAACGCCAGCTCATCACCCTGCAGCATCACGCGACCATGTTCGTCAGGCTTCCCGCCCTCGCAAAGCTCAGGCCGGAACAGCGCATCGCGATCCAGAAATATCGGCACCAGACCAAGGAAAACCCCTTCCTCTTTGCCAAGCTCACTGATCGATCGCTTCACAATCTCAAGGTACATCGCCGCCTCCTCTTCACTCGGCGGGCGCAGCGTCAGCGACTCAAACAGAAAACGAATCACTTCCGTCAGGCGCTCATCACTGACCCCGGGCGTCTGCATCAGTCCATACAACGGAGTCAGCGGCCGGTAGATGCCATTCTTGTAGAAGATGATATTCAGATTCCGATAATCTCCGGGCACTTTCTCGATATCATCCGCAAACTGATAGGGCTCCGCTTTCGGACCATTGGCCATGAACCTCAGAACCTGCTCCGCAATCCCCGCAATCTGGAGCGACTCCGCACTATTGACCGAGTATAGAAACGGATAGTTGCGCAGTCCGTGATCCCTCACCATCGCAAGGGGCGACTGAAACCCACCGACACCAGAGTTGTAGGCGTCATTGAAACTCCCCAGATACCCATCCAATCCGAAATAAACCTTCGTCTCCCCTTCAAGATTCGACGGAATGTGATCGCCGTGCGTCCAAAGCCCCGGGCGCTCGGGGTCGTACTTGCGCTTCAGGCAAATCAGATCGTTCAGACGGACCATCTGTTCCTGCGGATGAATCCTCCAGATCCGCGCCGGCGTCGACGCCGGTTCCAGATTCTTCAGTTCAGCTTTGAACAGGAGATCGTGATCCAGATGATTCCCTTTGCCCGGCCGCAGGTGCTCCGTGAACCCACCCTTCTCCTTCATCGCGCCCTCAAGCCCGGACGTGATCCAATTCGACAACTCCAGACGCTCGGTCAATTCAGGCTGCTTCGTCTTCTTCCTCGGCGGCATCTCCTTCAGCGCCACCTGCTCCCAGATGCGCTTCCAGAGCCCCGCATTCTCCGCAGAAACATCGCCGAGTCCCTCAAGCGACACCTCCCCTTCCTTACTCTCATCGTCATGGCAACTCAGGCAGTACTCCTCAAAAAACGGCCGCACGCGTTCCCCGAAACCACCCGACCCCTCACCCGCCGCCCGCACCTCACTCTCAACTCCAAATAACACCATCACCCACACAACCACCCAACCCGTCACCCAACACCCAAACCTCGCCAAACCCAGCACTCTCACCCCAAAGAATACCCTCCAGCGCTCTGCACCACCACCACCGGAATTCACGGCCACGACATCCCCCCGCACCAGCCAAACAGGCGCGGCAATCCCCTCACTAATTCCTTTGGCACAATCACACATATCCCCAATCCAATCAGTCCCCCAAATACCACCCATCCCCGAACCCGTCGCCCCCAAATCCCAAAAACCCCGCCCGCATACCCACCCACAAAACGCCCCCCCCTCCGCCCCCCCTCTCCGTCCAAGCCCCTCTCCCAACAAGCCGTTCCCACTTCTCACTTCTGCCCCCTTCACCATTCCGATTTCTCACTTCTCACTTCTCACTTCTCACTTCTGCCCCCCTTCACCATTCCGATTTCCCACTTCTCACTTCTCACTTCTCACTTCCTCCCCCCACCCGCCTCATCAGCGCCGCGCGCGACTCCGGCAATCGGTGAAACATCCCCAGAATCGCGTCCGCCGGAGCCACGTCCGCCTCCCCGTGAATCCCCAACTCCACCGCCACTTCTTTCTCGTAAAACCTCACCGCCGCCGCCGTCGGCTCATGCCCTTCCAGCCAATCGAGCCCCCGCCGCAGCAGATCATGGAACCCTCCCACCGGCGCATCCTTCTCCACCACCAGATCAATCAGCGACGCAAAATACGCCGCACACAGCACCCGCGCATACGATCCCTGAATCCCCTGCCGGTACGCCGTCACCCCCACCTCCCGCAGCGCATGCAGGTCCCCTCGCCGCCCCCGCACAAACGCAATGTCCGCTGAATAAAACAAATCCAGCTTCCCCCCGAACACACTCCCCGGCCGCCTCGCCCCCCTCGCCGCCGTCCGCACAATCCCCTGCTCCCGCGTCAGCCAGTGCACGATCAGACTCGTGTCCGTCAGCAGCGTCCGCCGGATCAGAATGCCGTGCGCCGTTTCCACCACATTCGACCGTTCATTCAGCCCCCGGCAGCGCCTTCGTCTCCCCAGGCAACGCCTTCTCTCCCCCCGCCTCCGCAGGTCTCGCAGGTGCGACCAGCTCAATCACCTTCTGCGTCGCCGCCACCGTCACCGTCAACCGACTCAACTTCACCACGCCCCCCGCCCCACTCTCGCCCAGCACCATCGCCAGAGCCTCCCCCTTCGGCCCCTTCACCATGAAGGTATACTCCCCACTCTCACCACCCACGTCCTTGCTCGTCTTCCCAATCGACATGAACCCCTCGCTGATCGGCTCCCCGATCTCCGCCACCACCGCCGGCGAATGCTGCACCTCCGCCAGCGCCGCCTTGTAAACCGGCGACGCCTTCACCGTCGACATCAGCTTGCTGAACCCGATCCACCCCACTACCGCCAGAATCGCCACCAGCGAAAGACACCCACCGCACCCGTAAAGCACCCACTTGCCCCCACTGCTCGGCGGCGGCGGCTCCGTCTTCCAAACCGGCGGCTCCGGCGCGTGCGACGGCATCACTGGCGGCATTCCGGAATTCTCAGGCGGCATCGGCGGCGGATTCATGTCTTCAGGCACTGGGTTAAGCTTCCCGCTCCATCCGCCACCCATCGCCTCCACACAACGCCAAAACCCCGCAATTCCCCGCCCCGGAACTTCCGCCTTTCATTTACCCCAATCTCCCCAATCATCCCCCGCACGCGTTCCTCACGCAGTACCCGATCACCCATGCGCCGCCCGCTGCTCTGCCTCCTCGCATGGTTCCTGCCAGCCGCCGCCCGCTGCCAGGAACTCCGCGGCTTCTGGGTCGACGCCTTCCACGCAGGCTTCAAATCCTCCACCGAAGTCTCCCAGCTCGTCGCCGACGCCCGCGCCGCCAACTGCAACGCCCTCTTCGTCCAGGTCAGAAAACGCGGCGACGCCTACTACAGCAACGGCCTCGAACCCCGCGCCACCGACATCTCCTCCGCTTCCTTCGACCCGCTCGCCGACCTCATCGCCAAAGCCAACTCCGGCCCTGAACCGCTCAAGGTCCACGCATGGATCGTCTCCTTCAATATCTGGAACTCCCAGTCTTCCCTCCCCTCCCAGTCCTCCCACCCCTACCGCACCCACCCCGACTGGCTCACCCAGCGCAACGACGGGGTCCAATGGGACGGCGCCAACTACGCCTTCGACCCCGGCCACCCCGCCGTCCAGCAGCACACGTTCGACGTCGCCATGGACCTCCTCAGGCGCTACAATATCGACGGCCTCCACCTCGACTACATCCGCTACACAGACTCAGGCGCAGTCGTCGGCTCCAACCCTTGGGGCTACAACCCAGTCACCGTCGCCCGCTTCCTCCGCCTCAACAACCGCTCCACCACCCCAGCCCCTAACGACTCCACATGGCTCCAGTTCCGCCGCGACCAGGTCTCCGCTCTCGTCCGGAAACTCTGTCTCCACGCATGGCAACTCCGGCCCTCCCTAACACTATCCGCCGCCACCATCGCCTACGGCTCCGCCCCAACCTCCAACTCCCTAACCTCATGGCGGGCCCGCGACGCCTACGGCCGGGTCCTCCAGGACTGGCGCAGCTGGCTCGAAGAAGGCATCCTCGACCTAGCCATCCCCATGGTCTACCGCGACCAGACCATCGCCGCACGCGCCTCCGAATGGCTAGGCTGGACCGCATGGACCCGCGACAATCAGTTCAACCGCCGCGCCGCCGCCGGCCTCGGCAACTACCTCAACCGCTTCGAAGGCACGCTCACCCAGCTCCCCGCAGCCCGCACCACCAACGCCTCCGGCCGCTCGCTCTCCGGCACCGTCCTCTACTCCTACGGCACATGGGGCCGCATCCAGAACCCTGACACTTCATACACCAGCAACTACCTCCCGCGCACCACGTTCCTCGCCGCCCTCTCCGACCCCGCCACCGCCCAATCCTTCGGCGGCACCGCCCCCTTCCCCTCCCCCGTCGCCGTCCCTCCCATGCCATGGAAATCCGACACTTCCCGCGGCCACCTCATGGGCTTCCTACGCTTCGCCGATTCCTCTCTCCCCGCCGACGGCGCAACCATCTCCCTCTCCGGCCCAGCCTCTCGCACGCTCACCACCGACGCCACCGGCTTCTTCGGCACCGTCGATCTCCCCCCAGGCTCATACTCGCTCTCAGTCTCCATCCCCGGCTTCCCTCCAATCTCCCGCTCCCTCACCATCTCCGGTGCCTCGGTCGCCTCCGCCAATCTCTGGCTCGACCCCGATCCCTTCGCCATCACCTCCATCTCCCGCAACCCCGCCACCCGCCGCACGTCCCTCACATGGCACTCGCTCCCGGACACCACCTACTCCGTCCAATCCAGCGACGACCTCCTCTCATGGTCCGCCGCCAGCCCACCCATCCCGTCCCAGGGCTCCTCCACCTCATGGACCAGCCCGCCCGACGACCAATCCCGCCGCTTCTACCGCGTCGCCACCACTCCCTGACCTCCCTCCTCTCATGAATCCTCCATGGTGGCACCGCCCGGTGCGCTTCTTCCTCGAACGGAAACTCCGCAATCTCCCCGCGCCTCTCTGCCGCTCCTGCACGAACCCCATCCCCGTCCCGGCCACCCTCACCGACGATCTCTGGGACGCACTCGTCCTCTGCCCCCACTGCGGCGCAGGCTGCTCGCTCCTCGCCCTCGGCAATCGCTCGGACGAAACCGTCCTCCCTCCCCCCGCCACCGCCCTCCCCGAGGACTCCACCATCTCCACCGACTCCTCCCCTGCCTCCAATCACTGGAACATCCCCGCCAGAAAACGCCTCAACTTCATCCTCGTCTTCGGCACCTTCTGGCTCCTCTTCACTTCCATCTTCCTCTGGGCCTTCCTGTCTGACAAATCCGATTCCGATACCCCCGGCTGGATCCTCGGCACCTTCATCTCCGTCTTCGTCGCCATCGGCCTCGGCACCGTCTTCGCAGGCCTCCGCATGGCCTTCGTCTCCTACGACCTCACCATCGCCAACGGCCACTTCACCTACTCCCAGCACCTCTTCGGCGGCTCCAAACACATCACCGTCTCCCTCAACTCCATCCAATCCGTCGAACTCACCGAATTCTACCAGCAGAACTACCGCCCAGTCCACGGCATCGAAATCCGTAGCTCCGAAGGCAAAATCCGCTTCGGCAGCCAACTCTCCGTCCCCGAAAAACAAGTCCTCACCGCCCAACTCAAGGCCGCGCTCCTCCCACAAACACTCCCACCCATCACCGCCCCCACTTCCGTCCCCGCCACCGCTCTCTCCCCCTCCCCCCCCTCCACCCCGTCCGCCCCGCCCGCCTTCGCGATCCCCCTCGCCCCCGACGGCGTCCTCCGCATCGAATCCCAGGGCCGCTGGCACCCCGCTCTCATCATCCCAGCCCTCTTCATCCTCGCCGTCACCAGCTTCATGCTCTCCCAGGGGCTCCGCATGCTCTTCAATACCGTCGCCCCAGGCTCCCCAACCCCTCCCGGAGCCTTCCGCCTCCTCTCGTCCGCCTTCATGATCTTCTGGTGCTCCGGCCCCCTCCTCGGCGTCCTCATCAGCTCCACCCTCCTCTTCCTCGCATGGAAGCTCCGCTTCTCCCACCAGCTCATCGAAATCAGCCGCTCCTCCATAACCCGCACCAAATCCTCCCGCACCAGCTCCTCCTCGGAATCATGGGACCTCCGCGAACTCCGCAACACCATCGTCGTCCCAGTCAGCGCCACCAACAACTCAGCCTCCTACCGCGGCGAAATCATCCTCAACTCCACCGTCCTCCCCTTCGGCTGGAACCGCCCAAAACCAGAACTCGACGCCTTCGCCGCCGCCGCCAACCAGTTCCTCCCACCCACGCCCTCCCCTCCCCATGGTGAATAAGTCCCAAATTACCAGTTGCCTCTCCTCCGTTCTCTGCCACTTTCGCCCCCTCTTATGAGAAAGAAAATTGCTAGAAGCAAGACGAGGAAAGGCGTCGTGAAACGGTTCAAGATCACGGGAACCGGCAAAATCCTGCGCCGCAAGCAGGGCCGCCGGCACCTCGCTGAGTGCAAAAACCGTAAACGTAAACGCAACCTCCGTAAGGTCGGGCTCGTCGCCCAAGTCGACGTGCCACGCCTCATGGAATGTATGCCGTTCGCCTGACCTCCACCGGCCGGTTCCTCCGGCCAAATCTGCCGCCGCCTGGTGCCCTCGGGCACCTTCGATCTGGTGAGACGGCGCAGATCATCTGAAAACAGCCCGATCAAATCCCAAATAACATGTCAAGAGCTACCAACTCTCCGGCCAGTCGTAAGCGCCGGAAACGCATCATCAAACAAGCAAAGGGCTTCTACGGTAATCGGAGCCGCCTCTACCGCTACGCCAAAGACGCCCTCTTCAAAGCGAAGACATGGGCCACCCGTGACCGCAAAACCCGTAAACGGAACTTCCGCTCGCTCTGGATCACCCGGATCAGCGCAGCCGTCCGCGGTCGCGGCATGACCTACAACCGCTTCATGGAAGGCCTGAAGTTCCTTAACGTCGACCTCGACCGCAAGGCCCTCGCAGACCTCGCCATCAGCAACCCAGCCGTCCTCGACGAACTGGTCGCTCAGGCCAAATCCGGCCTCGAAGCCAAAGCAGCCGCCGCCACCAAGGTCTCGGCCTGACGCATCGTAACCGGATTCTCCAAAATCCCTTGCCCAGCGGGGCCGCCTCCTCCATGGAAGCGGCCCCGCTTTTTTCTCCCATGGAACAGGAACTCAAGGCCCTCCTCGCCACCGCTCTCTCCGAAATCACCGCCGTCTCCTCCGAGCCATCCCTCGAAGACTTCAGGCTCCGCTATCTCGGCAAAAAAGGCCTCCTCACCGCGCTTTCCTCCAAAATGCGCGAGGTCCCCGCTGACCAGCGATCCTCCGTCGGCGCCCTCCTCAACGAGGCCCGCGACGGCATCTCCTCAGCCATCGATCAGAAAAAATCCGCCCTCCAGGCCGCCCTCGACGCCCTCCAGGCCGCCGGTCTCGACATCACTCTCCCCGGCCGTCCCCTCCCCACAGGTGGGCTCCACCCGATGACTCAGGTGCTCGACCGCGCCGTCAGCATCCTCCGCCGCATGGGCTTCGCTCTCGCCACCGGCCCCGAAGTCGAAACCGAATGGCACTGCTTCGACGCCCTCAACACGCCCGCCGATCACCCGGCCCGCAACGAAAGCGACACGTTCTACTTCAATAACGGGCTCCTCCTCCGCACCCACACCAGCAGTGTCCAGGTGCGCACCATGCAGCAGCAAGCCCCACCCGTCCGCATCATCGCCCCAGGCAGTGCCTTCCGCCGCGACGAAATCGACGCCACCCACCTCTCGGCCTTCAATCAGCTCGAAGGGCTCTACGTCGCCCCCAATGTCAGCCTCGCCGACCTCAAAGGCACGCTCTCCCACTTCTTCCGCGCCCTCTTCGGCCCCAATACCGAAATCCGCTTCCGCCCCCACTTCTTCCCCTTCACCGAACCTTCCTACGAGGTCGACGTCAAACTCACCCCGAAAGGCCAGGCCCCACGCTGGGTCGAACTCCTCGGCTGCGGCATGGTCGACCCCGCCGTCTTCGAAGCCATCTGCAACTCCCGCAACGACGAGGTCTACCACCCGGACCGCGTCACCGGCTTCGCCTTCGGCATGGGCCTCGAACGGCTCGCCATGCTCCAATGGGGCATCCCGGACATCCGCCACCTCATCGAAAACGACGTCCGCTTCCTCTCCCAGTTCTCCGCCTGACCCCCTCCCCACCCATGGCGATTCCCCCCGCGGCCCCCTTCCCCGAGCCCAATTGGGACGCCGTCCGTTCGTCCTTCCCGCTCCTCGTCTCGGGAGCCGCAGAATCTCCGGAACTCCTCTACTTCGATAGCGCCGCCTCGTCCCAGAAACCCGAACCCGTCCTCAGCGCTCTCGACAACTTCTACCGCCACGACAACGCCAACGTCCACCGCGGTCTCTACGCCCTCTCCGCTCGCGCCACCGACGCCTTCGAAAACGCCCGCGCCACCGTCGCCTCATTCTTCGGAGCCGCCTCCCCGCGCGATGTCGTCTTCACCAGCGGCACCACCGCCGCCATCAACCTCGTCGCCCACTCATGGGGCCGCGCCAACCTGAAACCCGGCGACCGCATCCTCCTCACCGAACTCGAACACCATAGCAATCTCGTCCCGTGGCAGCTCCTCGCCGCCCAGACCGGTGCCCAGCTCGTCTTCGTCCCCGTCCTCGGTCCCTGCGGCACGCTCGACGAATCAGCCCTCGACGACCTCCTCACACCCGGCGTCAAGCTCTTCGCCTTCACCCACATCTCTAACTCCCTCGGCACCATCAACCCCGCCGCCGCATGGTGCGCCCGCGCCCGATCCCTCGGCATCACCACTCTCGTCGACGGTGCCCAAAGCGCCGGCCACATCCCCGTCAATCTCTCTTCCCTCGGCTGCGACTTCTACGCCTTCTCCGGCCACAAAATGTGCGGCCCCACCGCCATCGGTGCCCTCATCGCCCGTCCCGGCCTCCTCGACGCCATGCCCCCTTTCCTCGGCGGCGGCGAAATGATCGAATCCGTCTCGTTCCTCCAAAGCTCATGGCGCGAAGCCCCATGGCGGTTCGAAGCCGGCACGCCACCCATCGCCCAGGCCATCGGCCTCGCCGCCGCCTGCCGCTACCTCGACTCCATCGGGCTTGACCACATCGCCGCGCGCGACGCCGCCCTCACCGCCGCCCTCAAATCCTCCCTCGCCTCCATCCCCGGGCTCCGCATCGTCGGCCCACCCCACGAACGCGGCTCGCTCGTCTCCTTCGTCATGGACCAGGCCCACCCCCACGACCTCGTCACCTTCGCCGGCGAAAAAGGGCTCTGTCTCCGCGGCGGCCACCACTGCACGCAGCCGCTCATGCGCAAACTCGGGCTCCCCGGCACGGTCCGCGCCAGTCTCTACTTCTACAATTCCTTCGACGAAATCAACGCCGCCACCCGCATCCTCGCCGACGCCGGCCGCTACTTCGCATGAACCCTCTCGACGATCTCTACCAGCAGGTCATCCTCGACCACGCCAAACGGCCGCGGAACCACGGGCCCCTCGCCGTCCCCCCAGCCGTCCACTCCTCCGGGGTCAACCCTTCCTGCGGCGACGAAATCGAGGTCTGGGCCGAATTCTCCCCAGACGATCGTCTCTCACGCATCCACTTCGCCGGTCAAGGCTGCGCCATCTCCCAGGCCGCCGCCTCCGTCATGACCGCCCGCTGCACCGGGCTCTCCCGCGAAGACGCCCGCGCCCGCATCGCCGAATTCTCCGAAATCCTCACCGGCACCTCCGAACCCGACCTCTTCGCCCTCGGCGAGGTCGCCGCTTTCGCAGGGGTCCGTCGCTTCCCGCAGCGCGTCAAATGCGCCATGCTCGCATGGCGCGCCCTCGAAAAACTCCTCGCCCCATAACCCCCCGCGCATACCCCGCTCGTCCGCACTCCCGGACCCGCTCCGGCTAAAAGCCCTTGCCCCTCCGCCCCCTGCTGCTTTGCTCCATCGTCCGCCCCGCGGACGTCCCTCCAGTTACCCTATCATCACCCCATGTGGAAAGGCAGATTTCAGCAGGAAACCTCCGGACTCGTCCAGCAGTTCGGTGAAAGCATCTCGTTCGACTGGCGCCTCTACCCCCACGACATAGAAGGCTCCATCGCCCACGCCACCGCCCTCCACGAAGCCGGGATCCTCACAAAAAAGGAACTCTCCCAGATCACCGCCGGGCTCAAATCCATCCGCGCCGACATCGACGCCGGTACCTTCGAATGGAAGTCTTCCCTCGAAGACGTCCACATGAACATCGAAAGCGCCCTCACCGCGCGCATCGGCCCCGCCGGAGCCAAACTCCACACCGCCCGCAGCCGCAACGACCAGGTCGCTCTCGACGTCCGGCTCTACTGCCGCGCCGAAATCACCGCCATCCTCTCCCTCATCCGCAATCTCCAGCGCGCCCTCGTCTCCTCTGCCCTCGCCCACAAGGACGTCATCATGCCGGGCTACACGCACCTCCAACGCGGCCAGCCCGTCCTCTTCGGACACCACCTCCTCGCGTGGATCGAAATGCTCGACCGCGACGCCGATCGTCTCACCGATGCCCTCAAGCGCGTCAATGTCATGCCGCTAGGCTCCGGCGCACTCGCCGGTTCCACCATCGCCCTCAACCGCGAGGGCGTCGCCGAACGCCTAGGCTTCGACCGCGTCTCCCGCAATAGCATGGACGCCGTCGCCGACCGCGACTACATCGCCGAAATCCTCTTCTCCCTCGCCCTCACCGGCACCCACCTCTCTCGCTTCAGCGAGGACATCATCCTCTGGGTCTCCGCTGAATTCGGCTTCGTCTCCCTCAGCGACGCCCACACCACTGGCTCCAGTCTCATGCCGCAGAAGAAAAACCCGGACGTCGCCGAACTCACCCGCGGCAAAACCGGGCGTCTCTACGGCAATCTCCTCTCCATCCTCACACTCCTCAAAGGTCTCCCCATGACCTACAACCGGGACATGCAGGAAGACAAGGAACCGCTCTTCGACTCCATCGACACCATCAAAATCACCCTCGAGGTCTTCGCCGAAATGATCGCCGGCATGCAGGTCAACGCCCCACGCGTCCGCGCCGCCGCCGCCGACCCCTTCCTCCTCGCCACCGACCTCGCAGACTGGCTCGTCCTCAAAGGGGTCCCCTTCCGCAAGGCCCACGAAATCATCGGCCAGCTCACCGCCCACAGTCTCTCCACAGGCACCGCCTTCCCAGACATCCCCCTCGAGACCTACCAGCAGCTCTCCCCAGTCTTCGACGCCTCGGTCTTCTCTGTCCTCACTCTCGACCAGGCCCTCAAAGCACGCACCGCCACCGGCGCTCCCTCCCCAGCCAACGTCGCGCGCGAACTCGCCGCATGGAGCCGGAAACTCAAGCCCGCCTCCTCTCCCCGCCGCGCCCGCAAACAGGCCTCCTGACCCCATCCCCGCACCTCCCCGGCCTCCCCACTCCCCATGTTCTTCGCCCCTCTGCTGAAGCTCCGCGACCAGATCGCTCGCAAACGCAACCAGCTCACCATGGACGAGGAAAAACCTTTCCTCTCCCACCTCGAAGATCTCCGCAAAACCCTCACGCGGATGATCCTCACCCTCATCACCGGGGTCATCCTCTGCTTCGCCTTCAACGAGTGGTTCTTCGCCATCGTCCGAGACCCGCTCCGCCGCGCCGGCCTCGAAGCCCCGCGCGAACGCAATCTCCCCGCCGTCGTCGCCGCTCTCCCGGAAAGCCAGCAGCAACCCACATGGTGGCGCATCCACAACGCCGCCCGCGGTGCCGCCGCCCTCGAAGGCCCCCAACGTCAGCTCTTCCTCGACTCAGTCGCCCCCACCCCGCTCGACCGCCAGCTCACCAACGCGGTCCTCCTCCACCACACCGCTTCCATCCTCCCGGAAGCCGACCGCAAAGCCTATCTAGCCAAAGCCACCGCGCTCCTCGTCCCCGCAGAAGACGGCCCCAAGGTCCTCGAATTCACCGCCCAGCTCGTCGCCGCCAAAACCTCGCCCGACCTCGATGTCCCCGCAGACATGGTCGAAACCGAGGCCTTCGCCCCCGCAGAAAGCTTCATGCTCTCCATGAAGCTCTCCCTCGTCGCCGGCATCATCATCTGCTTCCCCCTCCTCTTCTACTTCCTCCTCGAATTCATCCTCCCTGGCCTCACCGATCGCGAACGCCGTCTCCTCTGGCCGTCCCTCGTCATCGGCTTCGGGCTTTTCCTCTCCGGCGTCCTCTTCGCCTTCTACTTCGTCGTCCCCCGCGCCCTCGAGTTCTTCCACGAATACTCCAACAGTCTCGGCATCCGCGACCGCTGGCGCATCGGCCAGTACATCTCCTTCGTCACCACCTTCAGTCTCATCTTCGGCCTCGCCTTCGAACTCCCAGTCGTCGTCATGGCCATGGTCAAACTCGGCCTCCTCGAGTCCACCACCATGCGCAGAACCCGCTCATGGGCCGTCGTCATCATCCTCGCCGCCTCCGCCATCCTCACCCCCACCGGCGACATGCTCACCATGTCCATGCTCGCAGGCCCCATGATCATCATGTACGAGGCCTGCATCTGGCTCGCCGTCCTCCACGAGAAAAAAGAACGCCAGCGCGAGGAAGCTGAACGCGCCAACGACATGGCCCGCCGCGCCGCCCTCGTCGGCGTCGCCTCCGTCCAGGCACGCTCCCCATCCGATCCAGACCCGCACGCACCCTCCGACCCCTACCACGCCTCGGACCCATACCACCACGATCATCACGGTCACCACGGTCACCACGGTGAACACGGCCCCGACCACGACCCCCACCACGACTCGGACCACCACTGGCACCCCCACCACCCGGACCCAGATTCCCAAGGCCCAGACGCAGAATACGAACAGTACCTCCGCGAACACGCCCACCTCTACAACGACGCCCAAACCCACCCGGAAAACACCCCCGTCGAAGACCGCTCCCCAGAACCCTCCCCCACCCCAGACCTAACTCCGGAATCCCCAGCGTCCCCGGAACCCACCCCCGCGCCCTCCCCGGAACCCACTCCAGCCCCAGCGCCGGAACCCACCCCGGAACCAGCTCCCGCCCCACCACCCGCGCCCCCCGCGCCCTGAGGAAGTATTTGAGAGATCCCCGCAAAGTGGCACGGTCATCCTGCCTGTGACCTCAATGCCAAAGCCTCCTCTCCCCAGCGGCAGCCACCGTAGCAAGGCCGTCCCGGCCTTGTCTCCGTACTAGCAATCAAAGTGGCACGGGCATCTTGCCTGTGACCTCAATGCCAAAGCCTTACTCTGGAAGCCCCCATCCGCATTCGCTTCCGCGTCGACAAGCGCTAGCGAGTTAGCGGAAGCCCGTGCCGCACACCCAGCCTCAGCGCCCCTCCCCACCCTCCGTCTCCCGCTTCCGATCCTCCAGCTTCCGCCTGATCACGCTGCCCGCCTTATCCAGCAGCTTCTCGATCACCTCCCCCTTCTTCACCCCACTCTCCCCGTCCCCGGAAATCTCAACCCGGACCCCTTCCTTCCGATCCGGCGGGGCCTCCACCACCATCTCACCGCCCCCGGAAAACCGCACCCACATCACCACCACGAAGACCACAACCCCCGCATACACCACCCCCAGCGACACCATACTCACCCGCTGCCAGATCGACCTGTCCCACTGCTCCTTCAGCTTCCTCCTCGCACCCGGATCGAACGCCGCCATCACTAACAGGAACAGAAACACCACCGCTTGCACCGTCAACTCGACGAGCAACGTCACAAACGTCACCACCAACTCAAAAAGCGCCTCCATATCCCTCCAAAACAACACCTCCCTCCGCCCCTGAACAAGAGCGCACCTTCCACTGCGGGCTGAGCTTCCACCGCCTCTCAATCAGCCAGCAGTCCCACCACTGCGGTGGAAACCTCAACAAACCGCTTCTCCGACTCATGGGCAAACGGAGCCCAACGCTGCACACGGTGATATCGCTCCCCATCCCGGATCTCAAGGATCATCGTCGCGCCATCCGTCCCATCCTCGTACGGCTGCCTCGAAGAAATGCTCCACGGATCATGCTCCCGCACAGCATCAGCAAACTTCCCCCATCTCTTCGCATCAATGCCATGCACCACCGGCACCCCCGACCGTTTCGGCCCAGACCCTCCAGCCCCTCTGTACCTGAACTCAGTAATCGTTGCCCGGCCCAACGAGTCCTTCTGCACCAGATACTCCACCGGCGGCTCAAACGTAGGCCACACCGATAACCGGCACTCAAACGAAACACCCGGTCCATACGGCACCCTCTGACCAACACACGCCGGCAGACTCGCCAGAACAACCGCCGCAGTCACCACCATGACAAACCCTCGCATCCGGGACATACGCCGGAACTTCAGCCACGAGGACAAATAGAACCAAACGCCCAGCAACCCGCTATTGATCGCAATCGGCCACGGGAAAATCATCACCCCGACATCCCGCAGCAGCGAAATCACAATGTTGCCGCACGAATTTGCCAGCCAGGGCAGCCAAAAGATCAGGAATGCCACTGGAGACCGGTAGAACTCCCTCACAGCTCCCTCAGCTTCAGCAGCCTCAATCGTCCTCCCGTGCCGACTCCTCATCCATCGAGCCGAAAACCACCCCACCTCCAACCTCCGCCACAACCCCGCCCGCCCGACCACATACTGCACCACCGCCATACCCAACGAGAAGAGGACGAGCCCCATGCAGTCCGATAGTGTCGTTCTTGGCGGGATTGGTTCCATCATTCCCACCAAATACACACGCCATCCAACGAATGTCAAAAGCCTTCCTCCCCACCACCACTCCCCCTAAAACGCCCAGCCACCCGGCATCCCCGACTCATTCTCCTTCGATTGGCCAGGCATGGAGGCCATCGTCACTGCGCCCTTTCCAGCCTACCAGCCAAAAACCATCAATGAGGGATTCGACATCCCTCCATCCGTCACCGTGTAGGACAAGGCAATCCGGTGCGGGTTGGTTCTCGGTGCAAATCCAAACGCATGACTAACCCTAAAAGGAGACTTACCCTGCACTTCCGAACCGAGATACGCACCCATTCCGGGCCAATCCTCCCTTTCAGCTTGAGCCCGCAGGATCCCGTAAAACTGTCCCTCCGCACCCAGTGCCTCCTTCACCTCATCCCACTTGCCTTCGTTCATGAGCCGCGTCAGCCGACACGCATCCGCAAGCGTGATAGCTTCCGCCTGCTGAGTCACCGAAACCGTCGCACCCTCCGAAGTCGGCCGCAATGCCGCCCTCCAGAAGTACCCGGACGCAAATGCCCCGGCAACAGCTATCGTCAGCAGGATGATCTTCTTCATGGGACGCGATGGCATCTCTAACTCTATCCGCACCCCCAGTTTCACGCAACCTCATTCACCCACCAAAGCCGCATCCGCCTCCCGCCCATCAATCGCCACCATTCGGGACATCCGCCGGAACATCAACCCCCTGGCCCATCCTTCCCAAACCCACGGCAACATACAATAATTGATCGGGATCGCCCACGAATAAATCCCCCCCCCCGGATCCCGCAGCAGTGACATCACAATGGTGCCGCAACAAGACGCAAACAAGGGCAGCCCAACGAACAGGAATCCCACCGGGGACCGATAGAACGCCCTCACAGCACCCAAAGCCTCAACACCCTTCAGCTTCCTCTCGGGCCGATGCCGCGTCGACCATTCCCAAAACGATGCCGCCTGACTTTCGCGCATCCACCCCGCCAGTCTGAGCACATAGTCCATTACCGCACAGCCCACCGTTCCACAAACGAGCAACATGAATTCCGAGGGTGTCGTTCCTGTGGGCATGATTCCTGTTTACCCTTCCAACGAAACACGCCATCCACCGAAAGTCAAAAGCCTTCCTCCCGACAAATCCCCCACCACTCCCCTCAGCTACGCTCCCACGAACGCTCACCCACCCTCACTCCTTTTCAAGCTCGGCCAGACGCCGCCGCAACTCGGCCTTCTCCTCCTCCACACTTCGCTTGGGCGCGTCTTCCACAATCTCGTCGTTCGTCAGATACACCCCACTCATCATCGACGTCTTCACGTGCGCCCGATGCACCCGCCCCTCACGGTCCCGATACACAACCTGATAGATCCTCGCATCCTTCTCGCCAAACCACCCAGGACCAAACGGATCCCAACTCTTGTCCAGCAACTCGCATCCCATGTCGCGAATGTATTGCTCAACACGGTCCCCATCAAACGAGCCCGCGATGACACGGCTCACGATCGCAAAAGTGACACCCAGAAAAATGACGACTGCTATCTCCATGGTCTGCTTGGTTTTTCTATCGTTCTCATCTCACACGCACCACCGCCACCGCAATCGCCAGCACTCACCGCTTCCACGTAACTATCCACTCCCAACTAGCCTGCCTCCGCGCCTCCGCTTGAGCCCCTTCTCCGACCAAGCCCCCGGTAACGCCGAGCCCCAGTTCGGCGTTCTCCCAACACGCCATTCAAACTTCTCACTTCTCACTTCTCACTTCTCACTTCCCTCCCAATCCTTACCCATGGGCATCACAGCGCAGGCCAAAGTGGGCCGGTACTCCGCGCCCAACGCCGAGAAGACTCTGCACATGTCTTCAACCGTCAGCCATTCCGTTAGAACACGCGCCGTGCATGGCTCGACAGCGCCGCCGGGATCGGACGAATCACCCGCACATCGAAAGACCGCACTCCTCAAAATCGCGTCATAAACCCTCTCAAACAACCGCTCGGTTGATTGCTCCTCCTCCGGATCAGGCGTCCCATAGACCGTGATCAGATAATGCAGTCCCAACTCGCCTCCCCTGACCTCCCGCATCCCCGTGGCCTCTCGGTCAAGAGCCGGACTGTGGTTTCGCAGCCACATGTTCGGCGACGCCCTCAAAAACATCACGTTCACCCGGGCACGCACGCGAGGCCGCACCGAAAACTCCTGCGCCATGGCCGCCGGCAGCGTCGTGACTTCAACCTTAGGCGGCATCGCCGCCTTGATCACGTCCCGGAGACCCAGCGTAACCGCGGCAATTGTCGGAAACTTGCTCATGAGTTTGCTTTCCATCGATCCACCACCCTCAACTCCCACCAGATGCCACCCGGCAGCACGGAGAAGGTCAGAGATTGGCCCACAGAGTCCCTCCACCACCAGATCGCAGCAAGCAAGCGCCCTCCCACCTTCCCGACACGCCATCCTCCCAATCAGCCCCCGGGAGCGCTCAGCTCCCGCTCGGCGTTCTCCCACCGCGCCCCCCTCCAAACAAGAGCGCCGCAGGCTCTGGACTGCTGGGAGAATCACAGCTCTCAGGGCACACGGAGTGCGCGCGGCTCGCCCTCCGTTCAAGCACCCCTCCCCACAAGCCCCTGGGATCGCGAGGCTCTGTACTCGCGCCCTCCCAACAAGCATCTTTCCTAACACTTCGATCTCACTTCTCACTTCTCACTTCTCACTTCCCCGGAAACGTCAGCCGGTGCATCTTTCCGATCCCCCTTCGCCATTCGTCCGAAAGCCGCGCCTCGTCCGCAAACTCCGGCCAGCGATTCACGGCCGCCTGCACCTCATTGATAATGGTCGCAGCCCGCCCCCGCTTCATCAGCGCCGCCTTCGCGCAGGCCTCGAAATCCGTCAGCGCAAAACCGTCCCGCTTTCCGTTGATCGTCATCTGGTGCGTCGCTGTCCACGAACCGGATGGATTGTAGCTGTAAGTCATGTCGAACGCCGGC
>JAIXPK010000135.1 GCA_027486335.1 Verrucomicrobiaceae bacterium
ATGATGATGATTCCGGAGCCGTGGTCCGGGCATGAGTCGATGAGCGAGGCGAAGAAGGCGTTTTACGAGTATCACTCGTGCATCATGGAGCCGTGGGACGGGCCTGCGTCGGTGGCGTTCACGGATGGGACGATGATTGGGGCGACGCTGGACCGGAACGGGTTGAGGCCGTCGCGTTATTATGTGACGAAGGATGATCTGGTGATCATGGGGTCTGAGGCCGGGGTGTTGCCGGTGGCTCCGGAGGATGTGGTGATCAAGGGACGGCTGCAGCCAGGGAAGATGTTCATTGTGAACATGGAGGAGGGGCGGATTGTGCCTGACGACGAGATTAAGGAGCGGATTGCGGGGGCGAAGCCCTATCGTGAGTACCTTGACAAGCATCTGGTGAAGATTGCGGACATTGCGGATGGTACGGTGGCGGTGCCGGACCATGAGACGGTGCTGCAGCGGCAGCAGGCGTTTGGTTATTCGTTTGAGGATCTGCGGATGCTGCTGGTGCCGATGGCGCGGGACGGGGTGGAAGCGATTGGATCGATGGGGACGGACACGCCGCTGGCGATTCTGTCGGCGCGGTCGAAGCTGCTCTATGACTATTTCCAGCAGTTGTTTGCGCAGGTGACGAACCCGCCGATTGACTGTATCCGCGAGGAGATTGTGACCTCGTCGGTGACGACGATTGGAGCAGAGGGCAACCTGTTGAAGCCTGAGCCTGAGAGCTGTCATTTGATTGAGTTGAAGACGCCGGTGCTGAGCAATGAGGAACTGGCGAAGCTGAAGAGCGTGGCGAAGGGTCGGTTCCAGTCGGCGACGCTGCCGATCCTGTTTGATCCTGCGCTGGGTGCGGGCGGATTGGAGAAGGCGATGGATGAGTTGTGTGCGGCGGCGGATGCGCTGGTGGCGGCTGGGAAGAACATTCTGATTCTTTCGGACCGCGGGGTGGATCGCGAGCATGCGGCGATTCCAGCATTGCTGGCGGTGGCGGGGCTCCATCACCATCTGATCCGGAAAGGAACGCGGACGCAGATGGACATTGTGCTGGAGTCCGGTGAGCCGCGTGAGGTGCATCACCTGTGCACGCTGATTGGTTATGGTTGCGGGGCGATCAATCCGTATCTGGCGTTCGAGACCCTTGACGACATGATCCGGCAGGGATTGCTAGTGAATGTGGATCACAAGACGGCGTGCAAGAACTACATCAAGGCGGCGACGAAGGGGGTGATCAAGGTGGCGTCGAAGATCGGGATCAGCACGATGCAGAGTTACCGCGGGGCGCAGATTTTCGAGGCCGTGGGGTTGAGTCAGGCGCTGGTGGACAAGTATTTCACTTGGACGGCGACGCGGATTGAGGGAGCGGATCTCGGGGTGATTGCTGAGGAAGCGCTCCAGCGGCATCGTCGGGCATTTCCGGAGCGCGAGGTGGCTGGACCGGCGCTGGACACGGGTGGTGAGTATCAGTGGCGGCGTGAGGGTGAGGCGCACTTGTTCAGTCCGCAGACGATTCACGCGTTGCAGCGTGCGGTGCGGACGGGGAGTTTCGAGGCGTTCAAGGTGTATTCCGAGGGAGTGAATAACCAGACGCGGCAGCAGTTCACGCTGCGCGGGTTGCTGGCGTTCAAGCCGACGGTGGCGGTGCCGCTGGAGGAAGTGGAGTCGGCGGAGTCGATCATGAAGCGCTTCAAGACTGGGGCGATGAGTTACGGGTCGATTTCGAGCGAGGCGCATGAAGCGCTAGCGATTGCGATGAACCGGATTGGCGGGAAGTCGAATACTGGTGAGGGTGGTGAGGATCCTGAGCGTTACACGTGGACGAACGAGCGCGGGGATTCGAAGAACAGTGCGATCAAGCAGGTGGCGTCTGGGCGTTTCGGGGTGACGAGCCTTTATCTGACGCAGGCGAAGGAGATTCAGATCAAGATGGCGCAGGGCGCGAAGCCTGGAGAAGGCGGGCAGCTGCCTGGGGCGAAGGTGTATCCGTGGATTGCGAAGGTTCGGCATTCGACGCCTGGGGTGGGATTGATTTCGCCGCCGCCGCACCATGATATTTATTCGATCGAGGATCTGGCTGAGCTGATTCACGATTTGAAGAATGCGAACCGAGCGGCGCGGGTGAGTGTGAAGCTAGTGTCCGAGGTTGGGGTGGGGACGATTGCGGCCGGGGTGGCGAAGGCGCATGCGGACGTGGTGCTGATTTCCGGGTTTGACGGTGGAACGGGGGCCTCTCCGCAGACGTCGATCAAGCATGCGGGGCTGCCGTGGGAGCTAGGGTTGGCGGAGACGCATCAGACCCTGCTGCTGAACAATCTGCGGAGCCGGATTGCGGTGGAAGCGGACGGTCAGATGAAGACCGGGCGCGACGTGGTGATTGCGGCGTTGCTAGGGGCGGAGGAATTCGGGTTTGCGACGGCTCCGCTGGTGACGCTGGGGTGCATCATGATGCGCGTGTGTCATTTGAACACGTGTCCGGTGGGAGTGGCTACGCAGAATCCCGAGTTGCGTGCGAAGTTCACGGGCGATCCGCAGCACACGGTGAACTTCATGAAGTTCATTGCTGAGGAAGTGCGCGAGCTGATGGCGCAGCTAGGGTTCCGGACGATTGAGGAGATGGTGGGGCGGACGGAGGTGCTGGAAGCGGATCAGGCGATTGATCACTGGAAGACCCAGGGGATTGATCTGAGCCGACTGCTGCACCAGCCGGTGACTGGGCCTGAAGTGGGTCGTTACTGCAGTGAGGCGCAGGATCACGGGATCGCGAAGTCGATGGACGTGACGAAGCTGCTGGATCTGTGTGCGCCTGCGATTGAGCGCGGGGAGAAGGTGACGGCGACGCTGCCGATCCGGAATGTGAACCGGGTGGTGGGGACGATTCTGGGGAATGAGATCACGAAGCGTCACTGGCACGGATTGCCGGATGACACGGTGCATCTGAAGTTCCTGGGAACGGCGGGGCAGAGCTTCGGGGCATTTGTGCCGAAGGGTGTGACGCTGGAGATTGAGGGGGATGCGAACGACTATGTGGGCAAGGGGTTGAGTGGCGGGCGGATCATTGTGTATCCGCCGGCTGGGTCGACGTTTGCGGCGGAGGAGAACATCATTGCCGGGAACACGGCGCTGTATGGGGCGACGAGCGGGGAGTTGTTCCTGCGCGGGATGGCTGGCGAGCGGTTTGCGGTGCGGAATTCCGGGGTGGATGCGGTGGTGGAAGGCGTGGGCGACCACGGCTGCGAGTACATGACGGGCGGCCGGGTGGTGGTGCTGGGGGTGACGGGGCGGAACTTTGCGGCCGGGATGAGTGGCGGGGTGGCGTATATCCTTGATGAAGCCGGGGATTTTGCGACGCGGTGCAACCAGCAGATGGTGGGTCTGGAGAAGGTGGAGGATAAGGCGGAAGCGGACGAGCTTTATGCGCTGATCAAGAAGCATGCGGACTGCACGAAGAGCCAGAAGGCGTTCAAGGTGCTGGCGCTGTGGGATGAGATGCTACCGAAGTTCGTGAAGGTGATGCCTAAGGACTACAAGCGGGTGCTGCAGGCGCTGCGGAAGGCGGAGCAGGACGGGTTGACGGGAGACGAGGCGCTGAATGCGGCGTTTGAAGCGAATGCGCGCGACGTGGCCCGGATTGGCGGGGGCTGAGCGGAGCAGACGGGCGCATGGTTCCGGCGGCCAGCCGGAATTGCCTAACACACTAAAAATTCCAAGCAAAGACTGACATGGGAAAACCGACAGGATTCATCGAGTATCTCCGCGAAATCCCCGCGGACCGGCAGCCAATGGAGCGGATCAAGGACTGGAAGGAATTCCATCTGCATCTGCCTGACGAGAAGCTGCGGACGCAGGG
>JAIXPK010000506.1 GCA_027486335.1 Verrucomicrobiaceae bacterium
ATCCCCGTTCTTCAACAACGGGCTCTCCAGCGCGTCCGGTTGCACATCCCGCCACACATCAAACACCCGCCGGATCTCCGGATCACTCAACGCCAGATGCCGCGCCAGCGCATTCGCATAATAACGATTGAACGTCTGCTCCGCACACTCATGCGGGAACTCCATCAGGTACGGCAACGCCATCACCGCCGCCCACGCCGGCCGACTCGTCAGCTCCACACTCAACCCCTGATGCCTCAAGGTCTCCGACCCGCCAGCCGCCGCCGCCCCTAGCTTCTCAAACACATACACCTTCTCACCCACCCGTCCCATCGCCAGCGGCAGGCTCTCCGTCACCAGCACCCGCCTCGACAACACCGGCAGCCATCCTTCCTCCCCGTCACTCACCTCCGCCGTCCCCGCCACCGCCTTCCACGTCAGAAATCCCTGCCCGTCCGGCACCCGCACCCGCCACGTCACACTCCGCGATTCCTTCGCTGGAACCACAAACGTCTGCTCCGGCACCGTCAATCCTAACGCCGCATCCGCCGCCGCACCGCTCTCCCCATCCGCAAAACTCAACCGCGCGGTCCCACTCTGCTCCCGCTCACTCTGATTCGTCACCTTCACCGCCATCTCCACTTCATCCCCCTCACGCAGAAACCGCGGCGGATTCGCCTGCACCATCAGATCCCGCGCCGTCACCGTCTCCCCACTCACAAGGCCCGACCTCAGCTTCCGGTCATGCGCAAACCCAAGAAACCGCCACGCCGTCACACTCTCAGGCATCGTGAACGTCAGCTTCACCGTCCCATCCGCCCCGCTCATGACCACCGGTTGGAAAAATGCCGTCTCCTGAAAATTCTTCCGCGCCGTAATCCCCTCCACCTTCCCGCCACCACCACTAACCGCTTTCTCCCCGCCCTCCGCCTCAGCCGCCGGACTCACATACGCCCCTCCCATCGCCATCCCCTCCCGCGCCTTCGCCATCACCGGAGCCGGTGCCGCCAGCAACCCGTCCACCGCATCCCTCGAAATCGCATCGCTCCCGAACCGCAACCCTCTCGTCACCGGCGACTTCGCCGCAGTCATCAACCTCTCCTCGAACCCGAACTCTCCCGTCACCCCCCACCGCCGTCTCCAGCTCCGCTCAGTCTCCTTCTCGGGATTCCAATCATCCACTAACGTCTCCATCTCCTCAAACCCATGCCGCATCCCCATCGGCCCCGCCTCCGGCTCCCTCCGGAAACCGTCAAACGCCTCCACCCACCGATGCTCCTTCATGCTCTCCAGCGACGCATCGTACAGCACCGCCGCCATCTCCACAGCCGCACGCTCCGCCCCAGCCCCGCCAATTGTCAGGCTCCACGTGTCCGTCGCCCCCGGCTTCAGCTTCGATGTCAAATGCTCCCACTTCACCACCAGTTCCTTGTTCCGCCACGGCACCTGCACCGGAATCACCTCCGATACCATCCGCCGTTCCCTCACCTGACTGATCCTCACATTCAACCCTCCCCGGTGCGCCTCCGTAATCCGATACCGAATCCCCTGCTGGCTCCGCGCCGGATCGGTCCAGAACCGCTCCACCACTTCCCCGCGATGCTCAATCTCCACCAGCGCCCGCACCCGATCATACCCAGATCCCCACAACGCCCGCAACTCCTCCCCAGGCTGCAACTCCCAGCTCGGAGCCCCGCGCCAGTACGGCACCCGCACCCCGAACCGATCCGCCCCTTGATCAACCACCACCACATTCGCCTCCGCCCTCACTTCCTTCCCGAACCTGTCATTCCCTCCATAAACCACCCGATACGCCCCAGCCCCTAACTTCACCTTCAACGTCGTCTCTCCCCGCACGTCCGTCACCGCATCCCGCCGCACCACCCGCTCGCCCCGTGCCCAACTCTCAATCTCCACGCGCTCGTCGCCACTCTCCCCCGGCAACCGCGGCCGCACCACCCGCTCCGGCATCACTAGCCGGAAAACCTCCACTTCCCCCTTCGCCGCCAGCGGCTCCCCATCAAGGCTCCGCGTCGTCACCCACACCGCCACCGGCTCCTCCCGCGTCTGCCACGCCCCCATCTCCAAACCCGCCTGCATCGCCCGCTCCCCCACCCGCACACTCACCTCCGCACTCCGCGTCTCGCCAGCCCCATCCGTCACATCCGCCGTCACTTCATAACGAAACCACGCGTCGCCCCCATCCCCCTCCATCTCCCCGGGCACCGCCACAAACCGCACCGCCACACTCCCATCCACACCCGTCACCGTCTCCCCGCGCCCCACTTCCTCCGACCCACTCCCCCCACCACGCCTCACCACCCGCGACACCCACGGAGCCCACTCCACTTCCCGCCTCACCCGCCACACCACTTTCGCCCCATCCACCGCCGCCCCGCTGTACCCAGTCGCCCTAACCTTCACCTCCACTTCACCACCCAATCTCGCCCCCGCCTCCGGCATCCCCACCTCCACCCGGAACTTCGGCCGCTTGTACTCCTCCACCTGCACCGTCACCGAACCCGCCCCGTCCCCTAACGTCATCTCGCCGGTCACGCCCTGCCGCGGTGCCATCACACTCCCGCTGAACGACCCGAACGCATTGCTCTCCACCGCGACCTTCGCCACCTCACGCTCATTCGCGTCCCTCAGCACCACCTCCCGCTTCACCCCAGCCAGCACTCCATACTCCCCGCGCGCCGCATCCCGCCGCGCATGAATCCCCTTGAACTGAATCGTCTGCCCCGGCCGGTAGATCGCCCGATCCGTGAAAAAATACGTCTTCACCTTCTCCGCCTCCACCTCCGCCGTCACTTCGTCCTCATCACTCACCGCCATCTCCCCCTCATGCCACGCGATCAACCCAAACGACGGCCGCTCCGCCACCGCCAATCGCACATGCCCATCCCCATCCGTCACGCCCTTCACTTCCACCCGCGGCTTCTCCTCACCTTTCCCCTCCGCCCACAACGCCACCTCAGCCCCCGCCACCGGATCCCCGCTCTCCCCATCCACCACCCACGCATCCACCGCCGTCCCACCATCCCGCGCCACCGCCCGATGCATCAGCGCCAGCCTCGACACCACCACCGGCAGATACTCGACGCCATTCTTCCTCCCGCGGAAGTTAGCATCACCACTCACCGCCAGCACGTAAAACCCGGGCTTCAATCCCCCCGGAGCCGCCACCCGATACTCGTGCTCCCGGTAATCCCCCGTCTCCGGCAAATCCCACGCCCACGCCTTCGCCGCCGTCTTCCTCAACAATCGCCCCACCGCTTCCTCGTCCAACGCCTCACTCATCTCCAAAGGGTCCACCCGCCTCCCCACCGCCATCAGCCGGAAATGCACCCGACTCAAATTCGTCGCCCGCACCAACACCTCCGCACCGCCCGATCCCCAAACGTTCTCCGTCGCCGCACTCAATCCCTTCGTCTCGATCTTCCTCACCAGATTCCGGCCCTTCGCCGCAAACACCGACCCGGGATGCTTCGCCAGCGCCCCGCTCACCAACGCATGCGCTTCCCCCGGTTCCTCGTCATTCACTAGCACCTCCCCCAGCGCCCACGCCACCAGCACCGATACCTCGTGCCCGCCCCACCTCTCCAGCAACGCCCGCAATTGCCGCTTCCACTCCCCCCGACCCTCACGTCCCGCCTCCCGTCCCGCCCACGCCAGCCGATCCACATCCAGCAGCACCCGCGCCCCCGGATCCGCATCCCCTTCATGAAACCTCATCGCCTCCTGAAACAAACGCACCATCCTCACCTCCACATCATCCCCTCCCGGCTTCCACGCCAGAAAAGTCCGCTCATCCCCCAGCGCCGGCGTCCCCGCCCCCCTAACCAACCCGACCGCCCCAGCCTCCGCCGCCGCCACTAGCTTCAAATGCTCCCGCGCCTCCCGCACCACAAAATCATACAAGGTCGGCTCATACCGATCCGGCAATCCCCCACCCGGCAACACCCGATCCCACCGCCCGATCGCCGTCCCCCGTAACACCTCCCGCTCCGCCAGCGCCGCCGCAAACCTCCGCTCACACTCCACCATCACCCGCCCCCACCCCCACAACATCACATCATCCCCACCCCCATCCGCCACCTCCGTCCGCTCCATCAGTTCCCATCGCTTCTCCCGACTCCACTGACTCCAATTCGCCGCCGCAAACGCCCGCAACACCGGCCGCATCTCCGGCGTCCCTTCCTCCACCGCCCGATCCGATAACGTCAGCAGCGCCGTCTCATCATCATTCCCCGCCATCCTCGCCTCCGTCACCACCCGCCTCATCACCGCATCCACCGCCTCCTCCCACGCCCCCTCCGCCCTCGCTCCCGCCTCAATCCGCCTCAATCCCTCCAGCGCACTCACCGGCCTCTGCTCCTTCAATGCCAATTCCACCACCTTCCATTCCCCCTTCCTCCCCGCCGCCCCCACTTCCAACCCCAAAAAGCTCAAGCTCATCAGCCATACAATCACGCCGCGCAGCAAGGTCGGTTTCATACCACCAACTCCACCACAGCACACCCCTCCCGTCCAGCGCACAGGCACCCCATTCCCTCACCCACTTTCCCTCACCCCTCCCTCACACAATCGCCATGAATTCCTGAATCGTCTGCCCAGGATTCCCGCTCCGCATCAAGGCCTCTCCCACCAGAATCGCATCCGCTCCCCACGTCCTCACCCGCCTCACATCCTCCACGGTCCGAATCCCACTCTCACTCACCAGCACCAGATCATCCGGCACTTCCTCACCCAACTCCCCGGTCGTCTCCAGATGCACCTCGAACGTCTTCAAGTTCCGGTTATTCACCCCGATGATCCGCGCGTCCGTCTCAAGCGCCCGATCCAGTTCCTCCCGGTCATGCACCTCCACCAGCACATCCAGCATGCACGCCGCCGCCGTCTCCAGCAACCGCTTCAAATCATCCTGCCCCAGCGCCGCCACAATCAACAGAATCGCATCCGCCCCAGCCACCGACGCCTCCCAGATCTGCAGGTCATCAATAATAAAATCCTTCCTCAGCAGCGGCACCGACGTCACCGCCCGAATCTTCGGCAGAAAACTCAGATGCCCCTGAAAATACTTTTCATCCGTCAGCACAGAAATCGCCGACGCACCCGCCCGGTCATACCCAGTCGCCACCGCCACCGCATCAAAATCCGCCGCAATCACCCCAGCCGACGGCGACGCCTTCTTCACCTCAGCAATCACCCCCACTCCACCCTCCTCTCCTCGCAGCGCACTCTCAAAACTCCGGAACTCATTCCGCTCCAAGGCCGCATGCCTCAGCTTGTCCGCCAATGGCCGGATCTTCTCCACTTCAATGCGCTTCTGGGCAATAATCTCGGCAAGCTTGTTCATGATCGTTTTGCGGGAACTGCAAGAAACTGAAAATGAGACTTGCGCAATTCAGGATTTAGGGAATTATCCCCTCGCCCCGCAAAACGCGGGAGTTGATTGCGGGTGTAGCTCAGGGGTAGAGCGCAACCTTGCCAAGGTTGATGTCGGGCGTTCGAATCGCCTCACCCGCTCCACTCTCCCAGTGGAGCAACCGCAATCCAGACCGGCTCCCACTCGCTTTTACCGGATCTCCAGTCGTCAGTCACCCCCTCCCAACGGCGCACCCTCGCGCCCAGCAGGCACGCCCCTCCCTCGCAAGGCTCTCCAGCCCCGCACATCAAGGCAGACGTCCCCTCCCTCCATGACGCCACCGGCGACATCAAGGTCGATACACGCTCCGATAAGTTCGTCTCCTTCAACCCCGCCCACCCATCACGCCCGCACCCGCGGCACCGCCACCTCCGGCTTGCCAGCCAGCCGCCGCGTCGGCGGTGCACCAGCCGCCGCCAGAAAATCCTCATACCGGATCACTTCCATCCGCCGGTCAAGGTGCTCCACAATCGCCGTCCGGCTCTCCACCCAGTCGCCGCTGTTCAGATAGTGAATCCCGTCAATCATCTTGTCCGCAGGGGTGTGAATGTGCCCGCAGATGATCCCATACGCCCCTTTGTGCCGCGCCAGATCCCTCAACTGCTCCTCATACCTCCCCGCAAAACTCACCGCCTGCTTCACCCGCGCCTTGATCGCCTTGCTCAGCGAAAAATACTCTTTCCCCCTCAGCCGACGCCACCAGTTCCACACTCGGTTCAATCGCAGCAACTGGTCGTAACCCACCGCCCCAACCACACTCAGCCACCGGCAGTGCGTCGTCACCTGGTCAAACACATCCCCATGCAGCACCAGATACCGGCCCCGCGGCGTCTCATGCACATGCTCGTTCGCAATCTGCAGCCGCGCAAACCGCAACGGCATGAACCGCCTCAGCTCGTCATCATGATTGCCTCGCAGATACACAATCTCCGTCTGCTCCTTCTCCATCTTCCTCAGCACCAATCTCACAAAACGCGTGTGCGCCGTGCTCCAGTGATAGGGCTTCCGCCTCAGGTGCCACGAATCTATAATATCCCCGTTCAGCACGAGCTTCTCGCATCGCGTCCGCCTCAGAAAATCATTCACCTCCGATATCTTGCAGTCCGGTGTCCCTAAATGGACATCGGAAAGAAATATGGTTCGGTAACGCAGGGTTCGGGGGGTGGTCTGGTCGTTGTTGGTCATGGAAATTTCAGGTCGCCGACGGCGAAGGCACCGTCGGCGGTATCGCTCCCTCCGGCCACTCCCCAGCCGCTCCCCGCCGGAGCACCGCTTCAAACCTTCCCACAACCACCTCCCACGTCAACCCCAGCGCCGTCCGCCGCGCCCCGCGGCAAACCGACAGCCGCTGCTCCTCAGACATCTGCACCACCCGCCCCAGCAACTTTGCATACCCGGCATCGCTCCCCGGCGTCTCCACCCAGCCATTCACACCGTGCACCACATGCTCCCGCACCACCCCGGAATCAAACGCCACCACAGGCAACCCGCTCGCCATCCCCTCCAGTACCTCTCTCCCACTCGTCTCCGTCATGCTCGGCAACGCCAGCAGATCACACGACGCCGCCGTCACCGCAAGTCTCCGCCGGTCAATCCCGCCTGTGTAAACCGCCCACGGCCACCGCTCCCGGCACTCCTCCAGAAACGGCCCCTCCCCAGCCACCACCGCCTGCACCCTCACCCCCCGGCTCTGCAACCCCTTCACCGCCTCCAGCGCCAGCGGCAGATTCCTCTCCCGCACCACCCGCCCGCCTATCAGCACCACCGTATGCCACGGACTCACTCCCCACGTCCTCCTCAACGTCTCATCACGATGATCAGGATGAAACCAATCGCAATCCACCCCGCTCCCGACCCTCACCACCCGATCATACCCGCCCTTCTCCAGCGTCTCCACCTCCCCGCGACTCGCCACCACCGTGAATGCCCCAAGGCCATGTACCCAATGCTGCACTCTCTCCGCCGGACGCCCCAGCCATCCCAACCCGCCACTCGCCACACGTCCCCCAAAACCCTCACCATATTCCATCCCGAAAGGAATCCGCAGCCAGCGCGCCGCCCCTACCGCTCCCATCCCCCGCCAGCCCCCCATCGCTATATACACCACCTCCGGCCGCTCCTCCCGCCACGCCCCCACCAGCCGACCCAGGGGATTCATCCCCATCCGCCTCACCAGACAACCTCCCACTCGCTCTTCAGCACCACGACCCGCCCCACCACTCCACACCCTCACATCATGCCCTAGCCCAGCCAATCCCCCACCCAGCTTCTGTAGCAACCACGACCTCCCCCCAACATCAGGCAGGTGTGTCTCCGTGACAATCGCAACTCGCATGGTTCAATTCATGCCATCTCAGGCATCTTCAATGCCTACCAGATCCCCGCATTTTCCGAAACCCTTTAACGTGCCGTTTCCGCTACAAGCCGCAACAGCTCCCCTTCCCGTCACCTCCACCCCTCCCCCCCCCCGCACTTCCCCATGGACCGCCTCATCCCCTGCCCTGGCTGCAGCATGCCCGTCTCCCCAACCGACGACCCAACCTGCCCCAAATGCAGCTCCCCAGTCCTCGGCCACGTCTTCCGCGATCTGCTCGAAGTTGATGTCGCCCACTCCGGCGAATCATGGGAAACCGCCCGATCCAAAATCACCGCCGCCATCAACCAAGGCATCCTCAACGGCCACAAGGGCGTCAAAATCATCCACGGCTACGGCGCTTCCTCCGGCCGCGCACGCATCCGCAACGAAGCCATCCTCCTCCTCCGCTCCCTCGCCTCCGCAACCTCCGGCCGTCTCTCCCAGGACCGCCAAAACCCCGGCGCCCACATCCTCTGGCTCAATCGCTGATCCCCTCCACCCCGTCCGTTAAACCGGAATGAATCCACCCACCGCACCCCTCACCCCAACCTCCTCCGCCCGTCGCAATCCCGTGATCTTCCTCTTGACCCTTCAGGGTTCCGAACGACCTGTTGAACTTGATTTTACAGTCCCTGCGCTTCGGGGATGCACAAACAACGCCTCCGCTCACCACGGAGGCTCACGGGGGCCCGCCCCCTGTGCGGAGTCGACAGCGCCGGCCCCTCGGATCCTCCGGGCTTACCTCCCCGACGGCTCGACCTGACTCTACCTTTTCCCCGTCCCTTTCCCCAATCCCTTTCCACCCTTTCCCCATCTCCTCTTCCCCGTGATTTCCCTCCTCGGAAAACTCTTCGGCTGGTTCTCAAACGACATCGGCATCGACCTCGGCACCGCCAATACCCTCGTCTACGTCAAAGACACCGGCATCGTCCTCCGCGAACCCTCAGTCGTCGCCGTCAAAAGCGGCACCAATGAGGTCCTCGCCGTCGGCGATGACGCCAAACGCATGCTCGGCCGTACCCCCGGCAACATCGTCGCCATCCGCCCCCTCAAAGACGGCGTCATCGCTGACTTCGAAGTCACCGAGGCCATGCTCCGCCACTTCATCCAGAAGGTCCACAACAGCAGGCGCATGGCACGCCCACGCGTCGTCATCGCCGTCCCCTCCGGTATCACTGAAGTCGAAAAACGCGCCGTCAAAGAAAGCGCCTCCATGGCCGGTGCCCGCGAGGTCTATCTCATCGAGGAACCCATGGCCGCTGCCATCGGCGTCGGCCTCCCAGTCCAGGAAGCCAGCGGCAACATGATCGTCGATATCGGCGGCGGTACCACCGAGGTCGCTCTCATCTCCCTCTCAGGCATCGTCTACTCCCGCTCAGTCCGCGTCGCCGGCGACGAACTCGACGAATCCATCGCCCAATACATGAAACGGGCCTACAACCTCATGATCGGCGAACGCACCGCCGAAGACATCAAAATCCGCATCGGCTCCGCCTACCCCCTCAGCAAGGAAACCACCATGGAAGTCAAAGGCCGCGACATGGTCGCCGGCCTCCCCAAAACCATCACCATCACCTCCCAGGAGGTCCGCGAAGCCCTCCTCGAACCCCTCAACACCATCGTCGACTCCGTCCGAGTCTCCCTCGAACGCTGCCCTCCGGAACTCTCCGCCGACCTCGTCGACAGAGGACTCGTCCTCGCCGGCGGCGGCGCTCTCCTCCGCGGGCTCGATAAACTCCTCTCGGAAGAAACCGGGCTCCCAGTCCACGTCGCAGAAGACCCTCTCAGCGCCGTCGCCGAAGGCACCGGCAAGGTCCTCAGCGAACTCGCCTTCCTCAAACAAGTCACGTCCTCCGACTCCTGATCCCATGAGCCGCCACGGCAGCGTCGCTCCCCATCCGCTCCCAGCAGATGCCGCGACCACGCCCCCCGTCACCGCCCGCGACTGACAGGCCGCCATGAACCGCCTCAACCTCATCGCCCTCGCCGTCTTCACAGGACTGCTGGTCTGGGTCTTCACGTTCGATTCCCCCAAAACGCGCGTCATCCAGACGCGCGTCAACGCCGCCTTCGCCTCCTTCAAACGCAGCGGCGCAGAGGTCCAGGGCGCCCTCTCCGGCAACGCCGACGTCCAGAAATCTCCCGCCCAGCTGCTCTCCGAAAACGAACGGCTCACCATCGAAAACGCAGAACTCCGCGTCTACAAATCCCGCGTCGATCAGCTCCAGTCCGAGGTCTCACGCCTCGATTACCTCCTCGGCTTCGTCAAACGCCAGGACACCGCCCTCATCCCCGCAAAAATCCTCGCCCGCAAAACCGCCGCATGGTACCGCCAGGCCACCATCGACAAGGGCCGGAATCAAGGCGTTCTCGACGGTAGCCCCATCGTCATCCCCACCGGCACCGACGGCCGCCCGGCCCTCGTCGGCCGCGTCGCCCGCGCCGACGCCAACGAAGCCGAAATCCTCTTCATCACAGACGAGCTCTGCAAAGTCGCCGCCCGCATCGAGGGCTCAGGCGAACGCGGGCTCCTCGAAGGCATGCGCGTCTCCGCCGCCAGACGGCCGGAACTCCGCCTCCGCTATCTTCCCCGTAACGCTGCCATCAAGCAGGGCCAGAAGGTCCTCAGCCATGACAGCACCAACCGCTTCCCGCCGGACATTCTGCTCGGCACCGTGATCGATTTCCGCGACGGCGACGCTTCCAGCGAAGCCATCGTGGAGCCTGCCGTAAATCTCGACGATTTACCGTACGTCCTAGTGATGCAGTTGGTGCCGGAGGAAACCCACGCCCCTCCAGCCGCTGCACCGAAATGATCTTCGTCCTCCTCCTCTTCGTCCTCACTGGCTTCGGGCTCATCCTCCAGGACTTCATCCCGGCCGTCGATGCGGTCTACCACGCCCGCATCCTCGTCGTCCCAGTCATCTTCTTCGCCGGTGCCCTCAGCGTCCCCTACCCGCTGATGCTCCTCCTCGCCTTCGTCACTGGCTTCATGTGGGACGCCCTCAATTCCATCCCCGCAGCCTTCCCCGATGTCGTCGCCGCCGCCGTCCAGGTCGGTGCCCCTCCTCCCGTCTCCGGCGGCACCTTCGGCATCACTATCTTCTTCTACGCCCTCCTCGGATCCCTCCTCCACGGCATCCGCCCTCTCTTCCGCAGCGGCCGATGGGAACTCCCCCTCATCATGACGACCGCCGCCCTCGTCCTCCTCCTCGTCCTCGAATTCGCTCAAATCAATTTCCGCCGCGGCGGCTTCTCCTTCCCTCCGGAGGTCTGGCACCACATCCTCGCCACCGCCATGCTCTCCTCAGTCCTCGTCCCCCTCGTCTTCCTCTTCATCTACCGACTCGCTCGCCTCACAGGATACCGCATCCGCTTCGATAACATCTACCACCGCCGGCGCCTCCCGTCATGATCCCCGCGACCCGCTTCCGCCTCGTCCTCGTCGGCATCGTCATCATCGCCGGCTTCCTCCTCCTCCTCCACCGTCTCTGGACTCTCCAGATCGAACGTCAGGACTCCTTCATCCTCAAACTCCCGGAAACCGACAAAGCCCGCCAGCGCGTCCCCGGCACCCGCGGTCGTATCCTCGACTCCGGCGGCACCGAACTCGCCCGCAACGAAACCTGCCTCGAAATCGGCCTCAACCTCGCCGCCGCAGAAGCCGCATGGAACGAACGCGAAAAAGCCAAACCCAAAGCCCAGCGCCGCTCCATCCCTAAATATTCCTACGACTCCAAAAAGGAATCCGCCACCGACATCATCGCCATCCTCAACGAGATCGTCTTCCCAGAACTCAACCGCATCGGGCTCTACGAAAAACCATCGCCCGAACAGGTCCGGAAAATCTACGAGTGGTACCTCACCTACAAAGGCGTCGTCCCCTACCCCTACGTCCGCAATCTCCTCCAGGCCGACCAGGCCAAGTTCGAACTCATCGCCGCCTACGCCGAAAACGCCACCGCCATCCCAGGCATCACCATCCAGGAACGCCCCAAACGCCGCTACCCGCTCCGCGCCCTCGGCGGCCACTTCGTCGGCTACCTCCGCGAAACCCGTACCGAAAAACCACCCGAATCCGAAGGCTCATGGGACTTCTTCGAATCCGATGACGTCGGCCAGGCCGGCATCGAAAAAACCGAAAACGATGTCCTCCGCGGCAAACCCGGCGAACGGGTCTGGCTCAAAAACGAACACGGCCGCCTCACCGAGGAAATCGAATCCCTCCGCCGCGATCCACTCCCCGGCGGCGATGTCTACCTCACCATCGACGCCCGCGCCCAGATCATCGCAGAAAACACCATGCGCGAAGCCAAGGTCGGCCGCGGTGCCGCCGTCGTCATGAACGTCCACACCGGCGAGGTCCTCGCCATGGTCTCCCTGCCGTCCTACGACCCCAATATCTTCATCCCCCCTCAGGACGTCGAAGCCATCAACGGCATCTACCGCACCCCCACCGAACCCAGCATCAACCGCGCCCTCTCCGCCGTCACCCCGGGCTCCACCTTCAAACTCATCACCGCCATGGCCGCCTCCACCACCGGCCATGCCTCCCGCTCCTACACCTGCACCGGTTCCGTCAACTACGGCGCTCCCTTCAACTGCTGGACCGTCCAGAAAAAAACCTCCTCCCACGGCACGCTCCCGCTATCCGACGCCATCCGCTCGTCCTGCAATTGCTACTTCTACCTCCAGGGCAACGCCACAGGCATCGAATCCATCGCCAAAATCGCCTCTCTCTTCAGCTTCGGCGGCCACACCGGCATCGAACTCGACGGCGAACGCAATGGCTTCGTCCCCACCGAAGCATGGTGGAAGGACCGCACCGGCCAGCCATGGACCAAAGGCAAAACCGCCCACGCCTCCATCGGCCAGGGCGAGGTCACCGCCACCCCTCTCCAGATCTGCATGCTCGCCGCCACCGTCGCCAACGGCGGCAAATGCTTCCAGCCTACCATCATCAACCACACCCGCACGTTCGAATACGATGCCGATGGCATCAAACAGGAACGCATCTCCCGCTTCGAACCCAAACTCAAATTCGACCTCACCGAACACGGGGTCCGCAAAGCCGACCTCACCGCCATGAGCGACGGCATGTTCAAGGTCGTCAACGCGAAACGCGGCGGCACCGGCACCGCCGCCAAATCCACCGTCGGCATTTCCGGCAAAACCGGCACCGCTCAGAAAAAACGCCGCGAAATGAAGTTCGACCCCCAGTCCGGCAAGCTCGTCGCCTTCGGCCCCACCATCAAAGACAATCTCTCATGGTTCATGTCCTTCGCCCCAAGCGATAACCCCCAGATCGCCGTCGCCGTCGTCGTCGCCAACGGCGAAGCAGGCGGCAAGGTCTCAGCCCCCATCGCCAGACGTATCATCGAGCAAACGCTCGCCATGCTCGCAGGCAACCTCAAGGTCGATATCAACCCCGTCCCCCCGGAAGCCGGTCACTTCGACCACCTCGACTCCGTGAAATTCCCGGAAGACAAACCCTCCGACGCCACCGAACCGGAAGAACCCACCGGCGACGACGCCGGCGAAGAATCCGCCGCAGACCCAGTCACCGAAGCCAAACCACCGGAACAACTAGTCATCCCGCGCGCCGAAGTCGTCACCGACGACGGCAGCACTCCCACTCCCGCAGCTCGGCTCCGCCGCGCTCAATTCCTTCGTAAACCTAATCCCCAGACCCCCTCACAAGGCGTCATCTCTAACCCATGATCTTCATCAATCGCAGCTCGGCTCAATCCCCCGGCCTCCACTCTGACAACCCGCAGCCCACCGCGGTCGCCGGGATCGTCAATCGCATCCGCCGTCTCTTCGGCGGCAGCTCGGACTTCAACAAAGGCATCCGCATCGTCGTCAATACCGAACGCCTCGAACAGCGCGTCGCCCTCGTCGAGAACGGCATGCTCGAGGAATACACCATCGAACGCACCGGCACTCAGCACATCGTCGGCTCCATCTACAAAGGCCGCGTCAAAAACATCGAACAAGGCCTCAAAGCCATGTTCGTCGACGTCGGGCTCGAAAAAAATGCCTTCCTCCACTTCTGGGACGCCATCCCAGCCGCCGACAACGAAGAAGGCGGCCGCGATGACATCGAACACATCGAACGCGCCGGCCGTCAGAAGCTCAAACCCAAGAAAATCACCGCCAAGGACATCCCCACGCTCTACCCAGTCGGCGCGGAACTCCTCGTCCAGGTCACCAAAGGCCCCATCGGCAACAAGGGCCCTCGCATCACCACCAACATCAGTCTCCCCGGCCGCTTCCTCGTCCTCATGCCGCTCAACGACATGTTCGGCATCAGCAGGAAAATCGACGACCCCAAGGAACGCGAGCGTCTCCGGAAAATCCTCCGCAAACTCAATGTCCCCGAAGGCATGGGCGTCATCATGCGCACGGTCTGTCAGGGCAAACGCGCCCGCTACTTCGTCCGCGACCTCTCCATGCTCGTCAAACAATGGAACGAGATCTCCGAACGCGCCTCCAATCGCCACGCCCCAGCCTGCGCCTTCAACGAACCCGATCTCGTCGAACGCACGGTCCGCGACTTCCTCACCGAAGAGGTCGATGAGGTCATCTGCGACGACGAGGAAACCGCCGAACGCATGCGCCAGCTCGTCGGCCAGATCAGCCGCCGCTCCAAAAAACGCATCCACTGTCTCCGCACCGCAGAACCCGTCTTCGACCACCTCGGCATCCAGAAACAGATCGATAACGCCTTCTTCCGCCAAGTCTGGCTCAAATGCGGCGGCTACATCGTCATCGACGAAACCGAGGCCCTCCTCTCCATCGACGTCAACACCGGCCGTAATAAGGGCTCCGATGACCTCGAAAAAACCATCCTCCAGACCAACCTCGAAGCCGCCGAGGAAGTCGCCCGCCAGCTCCGCCTCCGCAACATGGGCGGTCTCATCGTCGTCGACTTCATCGACATGAAACACCGCCGCGATCAGCAGGCCGTCTACAAAATCATGAAGGATCGGCTCCGCCGCGACAAAGCCAAAACCCAGGTCCTCCCCATCTCCTCTCTCGGCCTCATGGAAATGACCAGACAGCGGCTCCACGAAAGCCTCAGCACCGCCGTCTACGACTCCTGCCCCACCTGCGCAGGCCACGGCCGCCTCAAATCCACCGAAACCATGTCGGTCGAAATCCAGCGCCGTCTCAACACGATCCTCCAGAAATACCCGGACAGCGATCACGACATCCTCATCACCGTCAGCCCGGAAGTCCTCCACCGCTTCCGCACCAAAGACGAACAACTCCTCGTCGAACTCGAACGCCGCCACCGCGGACGTCTCTCCTTCCGCTCGGATCCCGTCTATCACCGCGAACAGGTCCTCATCTCCTCCGCTCAGACCGGCCGCGAATTCAAATAAAGCCGCCCCAGCGGCCCCCCATGCTCCGACGCTTCATCCGCTCGGCCCTAACACCCCCGATGCTCGCCATCGCAGGGCTCATACTCCTGTGGGAAGAATGGCTCTGGCTGCGTCTCGCCGCAGGCATGGCCCGACTCGCCCGGCTCCCGGTCTTCCGCCGCATCGAACAACTCCTCGCTTCCCTCCCCCCATGGGGAGCCCTCGCCGCCTTCCTCCTCCCCAGTCTCATCCTCCTCCCCGTCAACCTCTTCGCCGTCTGGCTCACCGCCCACGGCCACGCCGCCACCGGTACCTCCATCCTCATCGCCGCCAAACTCGCCGGCACCGCCGTCCTCGCACGCATCTTCTCCGTCTGCCGCCCCGCCCTCCTCTCCCTCACATGGTTCCGTAAACTCCACGACGCCTTCCTCCGCCTCCGCGACTTCCTCTACCATAGCCCCCCCTTCCTCGCCGCCGTCGCATGGAAACACCGCATCGGCCACAAACTCCGCACCTTCTGGCGCACTAGCCGCCGCTCCTTCCTCAACCGCCGCTGGCACGCCATCAAAGCCAGACTCCGCCGCCCCCACGATTGATTCCCGCCATCCCTAACGCGCCGCCGCAGAACGATCAAAGTGGCACGGGCATCCTGCCTGTGACCCCCAATGCCGAAATTCATGCAACTAGCCCCCTTTTGCATGGCCATCCCGGACTACCATCTTCGCGCTCTCGCAACCCACCGTAGCAAGGCCGTCCCGGCCTTGTCTCAACCCCCGCCATTCCACAAACAGGATGGCATCCTCGGCAATTCCTAACCCAACAACCCAAGGCTGCACCACGTTCCACATCACCGCCCGCCGCCCACGCCTGAAATCATCCGCCCCCCAATCCCAACGGGATTGCGTCCCCCAGCCCAAGGTTGGCCTGCGGCACGAAGGCCTACCTTGGGTCCATCCCCAACAAATCCCCAACCCCATCAGGGTTGCGTCCTCGTCATCCCCTGACTGAATGACATCACCTTACACCGCATTCCACATCACCGCCTGCCACTAACGCCCGACATCACCCGCCCCCAATCCCAACGGGATTGCGTCCCCCAGCCCAAGGTTGGCCTGCGACACGAAGGCCCACCTTGGGTCCACCCCCAAACAATTCCCCAACCCTACCAGGGTTGCGTCCCCATCATTCCCTGACTGAATGACCGCATCTTGCATCAGGATTGCTCAAATCAGGATAACCTGACTCACGCTGAGGTGCGGGAATCCCCAGGACCCTCTTGACGCAATTCTGGTTTTCTGGGAATCTGGGCCCGCATGAAGACCACGCTGGACATCGACGACGAGCTTTACCGGCAGGCCAAAGCCGCTGCGGCCCTGAGCGGGCGGAAAATGAAGGATCTTGTAAGCGACGGGCTGCGGTTGGTGCTCAACGGACCTCCGCAGCAGCGCCGCGATGACTGCACCCAGGTGCTGGGCCTCCTCCGGAAGGAGCTTAAGGGCCAGAGCATCGCGGACATCATGGATGGCCTGCGCGGTCCAGCCGAAGAGGTGCATCGGGCCAAGGAAGGGCCCCAATAATCCCGGAACCATGCTCGCCGTAGATACATCGGTCGTGCTCAGCATCCTCAAAGGGGAGAATGAAGGCACGTCGTGGCTGGCGCGCCTGCAAGCGGAAGCGAGGGTCCATGATCTCGTGGCCAGCGCCGTCGTGTGGGCCGAAGTGCGGGCATTTTTCGGCAATCACCGTGAGTGCCAGCTGGCATTCGACGCTCTGCAGATCGGATTTGGCGCAATCGACGAATCGGCAGCCCTGCTGGCCGGTGACATCTTTCGGCAATACCGCAAGGCAGGTGGAAGCCGGGCTGCCATCCTGCCGGACTTTCTGGTGGCCGCTCACGCTGCGATCCACGCCACGGCCCTTGCCACCACAGATCGGGGGTATTTCCGCCAGTATTTCCCGAAACTGAATATCGTGTCAATTTGATCGCTCCATAGGCTGCAGTCGAGTCCGGCATGTTCAGCGATGCTGCGGACTTCGTGGTGAACCTGCTCTATAACGTCAAAGCCGAGAGCGAGTCTATTCCGTCGTCTGACGCTCCCGCCAAGCTGGCGCATTTGCGTGCAGCCATCGGCGTCGGCATCGAGCAATTGCAAACGGGGCAATCTGCCGAATTCGATGCAGAAGACATCATCGCCCGTGGTCGGGCGAGACTGGCCGCGAAACAGGCCGCCACTCATGCCTGAAATCATCCGCTCCCAATCCCAATGGGATTGCGTCCCCCAGCCCAAGGTTGGCCTGATGCACGAAGGCCTACCTTGGGTCCACCCCAACAAATCCCCAACCCTACCAGGGTTGCGTCCTCTCCAGCCCCTGACTGAATAACCGCATCCCCCGCATCTCCCTCTCCCAACACGCCCTTCTCACTTCTCACTTCTCACTTCTCACTTCCCTCCCTCTCCCCACAAGCCATTCACACTTCACACTTCTCACTTCTCACTTCTCACTTCGCCCACCCGTTCTGCCTCAGCCACACCATCAGGTCCAGCGCCCACGGATGCACCTGTCCATCCGCCGCCCCATTCTTCCCGACACTCAACCCGATCCCGTGCGGCCCCTTCTGATACACATGCAGGTCAAACGGCACACCATTCCGCCGCAACGCCGACGCAAAATCCAGGGTGTTCTCCACCTTCACCGCACTGTCATCCCACGTGTGCCACAGAAAACACGGCGGCGTCTCCTTCGTCACCTGCTTCTCGTTAGACAGCAGCTCCACCAGTTCCGCCGCAGGCTTGTCCCCCAGCAGATTGCGCTTCGATCCCCCGTGCGTGTGCTCCCCCATCGTGATCACCGCATAACACAACACCCCGAAATCAGGCCGCGAACTCACCCGCTCCACCGGATCCTCCGCATCCGCCTTCCCCGCATCAAAATGTGTCAGCAGGGTCGACGCCAGATGCCCTCCCGCACTCGACCCCATGATCCCGATCTTCTTCGGATCAATCTTCAATTCCACAGCCTTCGCCCGAACCGTCCGCACCGCCCGCGCCGCATCATTGAGCATCACCGGATGCCGGTAACCCGCACTCCCCAAACGGTAATTCAGCACCACCGCAGCCACCCCCTGCCCAGCCAGCCACTCCGCATACCCAGCCCCCTCGTGCCCCGCCAGCCCGCCATAACCGCCCCCCGGACAAACCACAATCACCGTCCCCGTCGCCTTCTCCGCCACCGCAGGATAATATGTCAGAGTCGGCACATGCGCCCCACCCTCCCCCAGCGCCCCAGGCACCTTCCCAGGCCACAACGGCTCAGGCTCAGCCCCAGCCACCAACGCCACAAGGCCCAGCGAAACAGCAAGAATAGTCCGAATCATCACCCACCCTAAGATCCCTTCCCTCCCCCGGTCAATCCCCCAACCATACGCCCTCCCGCATCCACCTCCGCCCATCTCAAATCTCAAATCTCAAATTTCCCCCTCCACCCCCCCAGCTTCCTCCTCAGCGCCCGCAAACTCCGGAACATCGCCAGCGCACTCCCCGGCTGCAACCGACTCCCCGGACTCTCCTCCCAGTCAATCGGCACACTCCGCACCCGCACCCCCCGCCGGAACAAATGCCACAGCAACTCCACATCAAACGTGAACCGTCTCTCCGTCAGTTCCGGCAGAATCTCCGCAAACACCGCACCCGGCACCGCCTTGCACCCGCATTGCGTGTCCGGCACCGGAAACCCGAAATGCCATCGCACAATCCACCGGAACACCTGCCCAGCCACCTTCCGCTTCATCTCCCGCACCACCTGCGTCCCCGACTCCCCCGTCCGCACCGCAATCACCGCCCCCTCCGGATCCTCCACCGCCATCCGCAGCAACCGCACCACTTCCTCCGGCGGCACCGCCCCGTCCGCATCCACAAACGCCAGCACCGCCGCACCCTCCGCCCGCTCCCATCCCGAATACACAGCCCCGCCCTTCCCCGTATTCCGCTCATTCAACTGCGCCGGATCCAGGCACCCATGCTCCCCCGCCAGCCCCGCCACATAATTCCTCAACCACTTCTGCTCCGCCTCGCCAGACCCATCATCCACCGCCCGAACCCGCACATCCAATCCGCTCGCCTCCACCGCACGCACCAGCGCCGGCAGAAACCGCGGCAGTCTCTCGCTCTCGCGGAAACATGGAATCACTAGAAGGCAGCGCACCATCGCATTCGTCAGGGGAAAAATTGCAGTCGATCACATACGGTGCCCATCAGCCCATGCTGACACGAAATCGCACGTCTCGCCTTGTCACGCACCCCGCGCCCCACCCTCACATCTTCTCCGTCACCCGGATCCCCATCAGCTCAAGGCCCTTCCGCAGCACGCGCGATGTCAGCTCGCACAACGCCAGCCGCGTCGCCCGCTGCTCACCCTCCGCCCGCAGCACCGGACACGCCTCGAAGAACGAATGAAACGCCCGCGCCAGATCATACACATAACCCGCCAGCACATTCGGCCGGAAATCCTCCAGCACCGCAGGCACCGCCTCCGCAAACCGGCACAGGGTCAGCGCCAGTTCCTTCTCCTCTTTCTCCGTAATCACATACGGCCCGGCCAGCACCACCTCTCCCTCCAGCTTCCGGAAAATCGACCGCGTCCGCACATAACTGTATTGCAGATACGGCGCCGTATTCCCCTGAAACGCCAGCATCTTGTCCCACACAAACTTGTAATCCGTCAGCCTACCCTGACTCAACTCCTGGTACTTCACCGCCCCGATCCCCACCGCCGACGCAATCTCCAGCTTCTCTTCTTCCGTTAGGTCCGGGTTCTTCTCCTCCACCGTCGCCCGCGCCCGCTCCTCCGCTTCCTCCAGCACCTCAAGCAACCCCACACTCTCCCCGCTCCGCGTCTTCATCATCTTCCCGTCCGCCCCCAGAATGCTCCCGAACGCAATGTGCTTCAATTCCGGCTGCAATCCCATCCGCCCCACAGTCGCAAACAACTGCTCGAAATGCAGCGCCTGCGGAGCCCCCACCACATACCAGATCGCATCCGCTCCCCACGTCTCCACCCGATGCTTCACCGTCGCCACATCCGTCGTCGCATAACCAAAACCACCGTCCGACTTTCTCACAATAAACGGAGCCTTGTCCGCCATCGCCGGAATATCATCGAAGAACACACACACCGCCCCCTCGCTTTCCCGCGCAATCCCCTTCTCCTCCAGCTCCTTCACCACCCCGCTCAGCATCCCGTTGTAATAACTCTCCCCTAACCAGTGATCAAACCCCACATCCAGCTTCTCATAAACCGTTTCCAGCCCCGCCTTCGAAACCGCCACACACTGCTCCCAGATCGCCAGATTCTCCGCATCCCCAGCCTGCAGCTTCACCAGTTCCGCCTTGCAAGCATCCCGCGTCGGCGTGTCCGCACGCTCTCCGGCCTCCTTCGCCACTTCCTCACCCTTCGACTGCGCATTCACCGCCTTGTACAACCGCAGCAACTCCCGGATCGGATCCGCCGCCAGCGCCGCCGCATCAAGCTCCCGCTTCCACCCGTACAACACCATCCCGAACTGCGTCCCCCAGTCCCCAATGTGATTGTCCGTAATCACCCGGTGCCCCACAAACCGCGCCGTCCGCGCAAGGCAATCCCCGATGATCGTGCTCCGGATATGCCCCACGTGCATCTGCTTCGCCACATTCGGCGCAGAAAAATCAATCACCACCGTCCGCTTCTCCTCCACCTCACCAACCCCCAACCGATCATCCCCCAGCAACGCCTCCAGCTTACCAGCCAGCGCTTCCGGCAGCACCGAAAAATTGATGAACCCAGCCCCCGCCACCGTCGGCGTCCCGCACAACCCGCCAGTCTCCACCACCCCGGCAATCTGCTCCGCCAGCACCCGCGGATTCATCTTCATCACCTTCGCCAGCACCATCGCCGCATTCGTCTGATAATCCCCGAACCGCGTGTCCGCAGCAGGCGTCACCACCGCAGCAAACCCTTCCGGAAGCTCAAGCCCGGCTGTCGCCAGCGCCCGGTTCACCTGCTGCCCGAGATAGAATGGAATCGTCATGAACCGGCCACCCTGCCGGGCTCAACTCACAACGCAAGCGCGCTCACGGCTTCCGCAACTCCAAGGTCGTCTCGCTGATCACTTTCTTGCTCCCAGGCTGATGCCTCAGAATCTCCATGCTCTTCAACACCGTTGCCCCGCTCTTCAACTTCATCCCCGACGTCACCGTGCACGTCTTCACCAGCTTCCCCTCCCGATCAAATCCCATCATCCGTAGCATCCCCCCCGAATCCCGATCCGCAAACACCCGCACCATGTAATACTCACCCAGCGCATCAGGATTGAACAAATCCACCACATCACACTTCCGCGTCTGCACCGTGTCCGTCCCCACCTTCGCCTTCTTCGGCCAGTAAAGGAAGCGCTGCGACAAATCATCATATGTCAGATCCGTCCCCCTCACACCCTCCGTATACCGCGCCGTCGCAATCGGCTGCTCCTTCCCTCCCGCCGCCGTCTCCGTCAGCCGCGCCCCCTTCTCTGTAATGTTCAGACTCACCACCTGCTTCGGTTTATCAAACCCGAAACTGATCTGGTCCTTCAACAGCGTGATCGTAAACGGCACCGACGTCCGCCCCTTCGTGAAACTCCCCTTCAACTCCTCCTTGTTCTGCATCGCCCGGCTCATCAGCACCCGGTCAATGATCTGCTCCGCCGTCATCGCGTCAGGCGTCACTTCATCCTGCCCGTTCACCCTAGCGGCCATCACCGCCATCACTGCCAGAAATCTCATTCGGTTCATGCTATCGTCAGGTTCAGGTCCTCAAAGCTCAATCTGTATGCCAAACTCAACCACCCGCCCAGGCGGAATGTTGTAGTAAGCCACCGCACTCTGCGCGTTCCGCGACAGCAACGCAAACAGCTTCGCACGCCACGTCGCAAAATACCTGTTCCCGGGAATCACCGTCTCCCGCCCAAGGAAAAAGCTCGTCTGCATCGGCTCCATCCGCAATCCCTTCGCCGCACACAACTCCATCATCTCCTGAATGTCCGGCTGCTCCATGAACCCATAGTGCCCTACCACCCGCCACACACTCTGCCCAGTCTCCGCACAGTTCGCAATGCACTCCACCACCACCCGATCCCCCGCAGGCACATGCGGCACTTTCTCCGTCTCAATCGTCAGAAAGATGATCCGCTCATGCAGCACTTTGTTATGCTTCAGATTGTGCAGCAGCGCCGTCGGCGTCAATCCTGACGACCCCGACATGAACACCGCCGTCCCAGGCACCCGCGCCACTTTCGTCCCGCGCTCAATGCTCGTCAGAAAATCCTTCAACGGCAGCGCCTGCTCAGCCAGCCGCGCCCCCAGATGCCGCCGCCCAGCCTTCCACGTCACCATCACCGTGAACAGCAGAATCCCAATCGTCACCGGCACCCACCCGCCATGGAAAAACTTCAACCCGTTCGCCAGCACAAATACCCCATCAATAACCGCCAGTCCCGCAATCACACCCACCGTCTTCGGCACCGACCACTCCCACTGCCGCCGCGCCGCAAAATATAGCAATATCGTCGTCACCAGCATCGTCAGCGCCACCGCAATCCCATACGCCGCCGCCAGGCGCTGCGACGACCCATAAGCCGCCACCAGCGCAATACACCCAGCCATCAGCGCCCAGTTCACACGGCTGATGTAAATCTGCCCCTTTTCCTGCGACGACGTATGCTGAATCCTCGTCCTCGGCAGATAACCCAGCTGCACCGCCTGCATCGTCAGCGAAAACACCCCGGAAATCAGTGCCTGCGACGCAATCACCGTCGCCAATGTCGCCAGCACCGTCAGCGGAATCTGACCCCAATCCGGTGTCATGTGCTTCAGCGGATTGTCAATCATCTCGGGATGATGCAGCAGAAACGCCCCCTGCCCGAGATAATTGAGCAACAACGCAGGCTTCACCAGCCAGATCCACGCCAGCGAAATCGGTCGCTTCCCGAAGTGCCCCATGTCCGCATACAGCGCCTCACCTCCAGTCACCGTCAGCAGCACCCCGGACAAGACCTTGATCGACGTATGACTGTCAATCATCAGCAGCTTCAACCCCAGCAATGGATTGAAGGCCTCAAACACCGAGGGCGCTCCCTCCGGCCTCGGCTCCAGTATCCACCTCATCCCAATCAACGCCAGTGTCACAAACCACGCCAGCGTGATCGGCCCGAACGCCGCTCCCATCTTCCCAGTGCCCAGCCGCTGCACCGAAAACAACGCCACCAGAATCGCAATCGTGATCGGCACCACATACGCCTTCAATGGAGTGTCATTCAAGGTCTCCACCGCCGACAGCACCGAAATCGCCGGCGTAATGATCCCGTCCCCATACAGCAAAGCCGCCCCGAAAATCCCCAGCGACACCATCACCAGCGCCGTCCCCGAACGGTACTTCCCTCGCCGCTCCGGAAACGCCACACACAACAACGCCAGAATCCCGCCCTCCCCCTGCTTGTCCGCCCGCATCACCAGCACCACGTACTTCAGCGTGATGATAAGGGTGATCGTCCAGATGATCAGTGACAGCACCCCCAGCACATGCTGCCGCACATCAAGGACCACCTTCAGTTCCTCATGCCCTCCCGTCCCGTGCAGCTCCGTGAAACACTCCCGCATCGCATACAGCGGACTGGTCCCGATATCGCCGAACACGACGCCAAGCGCGCCAAGTACAAGTAGCCAAAGCCGGGAGGATGACGTGGAAGAATGCGGAGCGCTCATGGGGGGAATGACAGCCGGCTCACGGCAGCTGCCGCAGCCACAGGTGCCTCACCGGAGGCACCGCCTGGATCTCAGCATGGGCTGCGGTCCGTGCGCTGAATCGCGCCGGGAGCCGCAGAATGCAAAATCACAGAAGGTCTGTCGAACATGCGGGGCATGTGGTTATCCCAAACCCAAGCACACCCGCCGCACTTGTCCACAGGATCAATTGACGCCGCCACGGAACGCTTTCCGCTCAATTCATTGACTCCTCAGGTTCCTCCAGGCACTCTTGCCTCGCCGGTCGTATCCCCTTCCGGCATCCCCCCTTTTCCCCCTCCCATGAATCTGCTCCGCCTCCTCTCGGCGGTCGCTCTCCTGTCCCTTGCAGGCCGCGCCACCGCCTACGACTCCGTCGTCACCTTCAACGAGGTCCATTACCACCCAACCGGCCCCACCGAAGACGGCGAATGGCTCGAACTCCACAACCTCAACGGGGTCAATGTCGACCTCTCCGGCTGGCGCATCAGCGGCGGCATCGACTTCACCTTCCCCTCCGGCACCGTCATCCCCGG
>JAIXPK010000082.1 GCA_027486335.1 Verrucomicrobiaceae bacterium
CAGAGCGGATTGACGCAGCATCAGGTATTTGATGTGCTGCAATTGTTTCTGGACAACGTCACGCAGCATCTTTCGCAGCAGCATGAGGTGGTGCTGCGGAATTTCGGGACATTTGAGATCCGGGTGGCGAAGGCGAAGGTTGGGCGGAATCCGAATGATCCTGAGAAGGACGTGCCGATTCCGGCGAGGTGTGTGGTGAAGTTTCGGCCTGGGAAGGAATTGAAGGACCGGGTTGGGGCGATTCCGCCGAAGAAGTAAGAGCGGGGATGTCCCGCCGAAGAGGTGGGAGGAGCGATTCTGCGGAGGGAAAGGGAGAAGTGTGGCGGTGAACTAAGGGAATTCCTTAGTGGAAATCAGGGTGGTGTATCGGTTGCGAGACTTGGGAGAGAGTGCGAAGAGGGAGGTGTAAACGATTTTTAACAATTGACGCAAAGCTGCTATGAAACACATTCTTATTTCTGTTCTGATTGGGCTTAGTGGGATGACTGTGAGAGCGGCGGACGGGGCGGCGGAGAAGGGTGAGGCGGCTGCGGGGCCGACGCTGGATCAGTATCAGTTCGGGACGGCGGTGGCGAACGGGGAGATTTCGAAGGATTCGGTGCAGGGGAAAGTGGTGGTGCTGGAGATGTGGGGAGTGCACTGCGGGCCGTGTATCGCGGCGATGCCTCACATGGTGGCGCTGAGTAAGCGTTATGACGGGAAGGGGCTGCAGGTGGTGGGATTGCATTCGCAGCAAGCGCCGGATGAGGAGATCAAGGCGATGGTAAAGAAGCTGAAGATTCCATTTCCGGTGACGACTGGTGGTGGTGGTCCGACGAGTGAGAACACGATTCCGCGGGCGATGGTGTTCAACACGAGTGGCGTGCGGATTTTTGAGGGGCGGCCGACGGATGCGGGTTTTGAGAAGGCGGTGAAGAAGGCGTTGAAGGATGTGGCTGCGGGGAGCGGGAGTGCGGCGGGCGGGTCGTTGGCGGAGAAGCCTGCGGCTGGGAAGGCTGAGTCAGCGGGATCGTCGCTGGGGCCTGCGGCTGGGTCGAAGCCGTTGAAGTCTGGGGTATTGCTGCCATTGCGGACGTGGGCTGCGGCGGATGGGCGGACCTTGAGTGCGGCGTTGGTATCGGTGCAGGGAGGGAACGGGAAGTTCAAGAAGGCGGATGGGACGACCTTCACGATGGCGCTGGACAAGTTGTCAGAGGACGACCGGAAGATTGCCGAGGAAGCGGCTGGGAAGTGAGGAATGGGCTAGGTTGTCAGCGGTGATAGGGTTCGCCGCGTTTGATGGAGTAGACCCGGTAGATTTGTTCGAGGAGGACGACGAGAGCGAGTTCGTGCTGGAGTGTGAGCGGGCTGAGTGCCCAGATTTCCTGAGAGGCTAAGCGGAGGGCTGGGCTGTGGCCGTCTGCGCCGCCGATGAGGAGGGCGATGCGTTTGGTGCCTGTCATTTCCCAGCGGTCGACGCTGATGCGGAGGGCGTCGGTGGTGAAGGCGCGGCCGCGTTCGTCCATGGCGATGCGGAGACAGCCTTCGGAGGCGCGGAGGAGCCGTTCTTCGACTTTTTCGCGGGGGCCGTCGCGGATGTATTCGATTTCGAGTTGGCCCATGCGGGTGAAGCGGGTGGTGTAATCGGCGATGCCGTCGCGGGCCCATGGGAGAGCGGGGCGGCCGACGGCGAGGATTTTCCAGTGCATGGAGTGAGGTGGCGCGATTGGGGTGAAGGTGCCAGCATGAAAATGGGGCTGGGGGAGAGGATGTTCGCTTGAGGGATACTGGTAGCGGGGGAGAGATGGGGGGATGATGATGCGCGGCAAGTTCCTTATACTCGGGTTGATCCTGCTGGTGCTATTTCTTTATGTGAGGATGGCGCGGGCGCGGGGGACGCCGCAGAACGATCGGATTGGGAAGATTCGGGAGCGGTTGTGGCCGGTGCTGGTGAACGAGTTGAAGAAAGACGGGTTCAAGCCTGGGGCACCGGTGTTCATGCGGATTTTCAAGGAGGAGAAGGAATTGGAGGTGTGGTTGCGGGATGAGATTGGGGGGCGGTATCGGAGGTTTGCGATTTATCGTGTGGCGACGTGGGGCGGCGGGCGATTGGGGCCGAAGCTGAAGCAGGGGGATGGGGTGGCACCGGAGGGATTTTATTTTGTGGGGGCGAAGCAGTTGAATCCGCAGTCGAAGTTTCATCTGGCGTTCAATCTGGGGTATCCGAACGGGTATGACCGGGCGCTGGGGCGGACTGGGAGTGCGCTGATGGTGCACGGGTCGGACGTGTCGATTGGGTGTTATGCGATGACGGACGCGCAGATTGAGATGATTTATCTGCTGGCGGAGGCGGCGTTGAAGGGGAAGCAGGATGAGTTTCAGGTGCAGGCGTTTCCGTTTCGGATGACGGCGGAGCGGTTGGCGAAGGAGGTGGGGGGTGAGTGGCATGGATTCTGGACGAATCTGAAGGAGGGGTATGATTTGTTTGAGAAGGAGCGGGTGCCGCCGCTGGTGGGGAACCGTGATGGGCGGTATGTGTTCAAGAAGATGACCCCGTGAGCGTGGCGACGGTGCGAGCGGTGATTTGTGATGTGTATCACACCCTGCTGCGAGTGGGTGCGGGGCCGGAGGATGCGGAGGAGCGGTGGGTGGAGTTGTGGCGACGGAATGGGATGGAGGCGGAGTTGACGCTGGCGTGGTTTGATGGGGCTTGTGTGCGGGAGACGGAGGCGCGGAATGCGGTGCGGCGGGCGGGGGGCGAGCGGTGGCCGGAGGTTGAGTGGGAGTCGGTGGTGGTGTCGGTGGCTCCGCGACTGGGGGAGTTGGCGGCGGGGGACCTGGATGAGTTTTTGTTTGGGCATGCGCGGTTGGAGCGCACGGTGGAGTTGATGCCGGGGGCGGGTGAGGTGCTGGGGCGGTTGCGGGAAGCGGGGGTGGTGCTGGGGATTGCGTCGAACGGGCAGAGGTATACGCGGCGGGAGCTGGCGTGGGCGGGGTTGCCGATGGATTGGCTGGAGGAGGCGTATTGTTTCTGGTCAGGGGACCATGGGTATTCGAAGCCGTCGGGGGCGGTGTTCGGGAGATTGAGTGAGGCGCTGGGACGGGTGGGGATTGCGGCTGGGGAGGTGGTGATGGTGGGGGATCGTGAGGATAACGACGTGCTGCCGGCGCGCGCGGCCGGGTGGCGGGCGTGGCATTTCCGGGACGAGCCGGGCGGCGACTGGGCGGCGGTGGGCGAGTGGTTACTGCCGTGAGCAGCACCAGACGTCCTGGTGATTATCCCAGTGGTGCGGGAGCCATGAGCTGAAGCGAAGAGTGCTGATGGATGCGATGGTCTGGCGCATCCATGATTCGGAGGTGGCGGAGACCCCGTAGCCGGAGCGATTCGGGTAGTCTTCGTAGCCGAAGCCTGAGGAGGCGTAGGTTGAGAGCAGGGAGGCGGATTTTTCCGGTGTGAGGTCGTAGTGGCAGGAGCCGGACTGGAGGCGCTCGATCATGTGGTCGCCGTGGGAGGTGAAGACGACGTGGCCGCCTGGGGCGAGGAGGGACGAGAAGAGGTTGAGGAAGCCGGAGATTTTCGGGGCGTCGAGGTGGGTGACGAGGGAGCCGACCCAGATGAGGTCGAAGGAATGGGCGAGGGGGACGGCGATGGGGGAGATCTGGGAGCGGAAGCCTGAGATGTCGAAGTGTTCCATGCAGAAGGCGAGGCCATCGGGTTCGAGGTCAGCGGCGGTGATGGGTGCGAGGGGCCATGCGGCGCGGAGGATGCGGAGGACGCGGCCGTAGCCGCAGCCGAAGTCGAGGATGCGCGGGTGGGTGACGTTCTGGAGTTCCGGGAGACAGCGCAGGATGGAGTCGAGGGCGGAGAAGCCAGTGGCGAGGTAGTGTTGCGCCGAGGATTTGACGAGCATGATGTCGCGGGTGGCGACGGGCATGCGGACGCGCGGGGCGATGGAGGCGATGTCGGGGATGGCGCGGGTGACGGGATCGGAGAGCAGGAGGGCGGCGAGGGCCGCGGACATTTCGCCGGTGAGGGTGGGATCGGGTTCGGGTGGGTATCCGGTGCGGGCCGTGAGGGAGCGGATGGATTGGCGGGCTTCGGAGAGGGATGCTTTGAGGGAGGTGCGCTGGGATTTGAGGGAATCGATGCGATCGGACTGATGGCGGGCGGAAGCGGATCTGCGGTAGAGACGATCGAGGAGGCTCATGCGGGGGCTGGAGGGGAGGGGGAATTGTAAAGGTACGGGTGTTTGGGGGATTGGGGCGTGAAATCGGGCTCATGATTTCGGGAGCGGGCGGTGGGGGGGGCGGGCAGTGAATGCGGAGGAATATTATTGCTGACAGGGGCGGGCGTTTCGCCGCATGGTCGCCGCCCATGGGTTCTTCGAGTTTACTTTTGCTGGCTGGTGCGGCGGTGGTGCTGCTGGTTTTTCTGGTGACGTGGCGGCAGTGGAATGCGTTTATTGCGCTGCTGGCGGCGGCGTTGGTGGTTGGATGCGGGGTGGGTTTTGGGCCGCTGGCGACGCTGAAGCATTTTCAGGATGGATTGGGGGCGACGGTGGGAGGGATTGCGGCGGTGATCGGGCTGGGGGCGATGCTGGGGAAACTGTTGTCGGAGTCGGGTGCGGCGCAGGTGCTGGCGGCGCGGTTCAGTGCGTTTTTCGGGCCGAAGCGGGTGGGCTGGTGTGTGGCGGCGCTGGCGGTGAGTGTGGGGTTGGTGACGTGGTTTGCGGTGGGGTTGCTGTTGCTGCTGCCGGTGATTGCGACCTTGTCGAGGGAGACGAAGCGGCCGTTTCTGATGCTGGCGATTCCGCTGCTGGCGTTTTTGTCGGTGATGCACGGGTTGATGCCGCCGCATCCTGGGCCGGTGACGGCGATTGCGGCGCTGGGGGCGAATACTGGAGCGGTGCTGGGTTGGGGGTTTCTGATTGGGATGCCGACGGCGGCGGTGGCTGGGCCGTTGTTTGCGCGGATGGCGACGAAACGGGTGACGGCGGAGGCGCCGGTGCTGGCGGTGGAGCGGCCGGTGGAGCGGCCGATGCCTGGGTTCGGGGTGACGTTGTTTGTGATCTGCCTGCCGGTGGTGCTGATGCTGCTGGCGACGGCTGCGGAGTTGTGGGGGCACGGGAATCCGGCGGTGTTCGGGTTTCTGACGGCGGTGGGGCATCCGGTGTTTGCGCTGGCGCTGGCGGTGCTGGCGGGAGGGTTTTTGTTTCAGCGGGCGTGCGGGTTCAGTCGGGTGGAGATTCTGAAGTTCACGGAGACGAGTGTGGCTAGTGTGGGGATGTCGGTGCTGGTGATTGGTGCTGGGGGCGGGTTTGCGCGGGTGTTGCGGGAGGCGAAGGTGGCGGATGCGATGGGTGCGGCGGCGGCGGGGATGCATCTGCCGCCGTTGCTGTATGCGTGGCTGGTGGCGGCGTTCATCCGGGTGGCGACGGGGTCGTCGACGGTGGCGATCACGGCGGCGGCGGGGGTGATGGGGCCGCTGCTGGCGAGTCATCCGGAGCTGAACCGGGAGTTGCTAGTGATTTCGATCGGGTGCGGGTCGCTGTTTCTGTCGCATCTGAATGACGGCGGGTTCTGGATCGTGAAGGAGAGCCTTGGGTTGACGGTGGGGCAGACCCTGAGGACGTGGACGGTGACGGAGACGATCATCGGGCTTGCCGGACTGGGGTTCACGCTGCTGGTGAATGCGCTGCTTTGAGTTATGAAGTCACCCTTGATATTCGATGTGCATCTCGACCTAGCGTTGAACGCGGTGGAGTGGAACCGGGACCTGAGGTTGCCGCTGGAGGAAGTGCGGAGGACGGAGGCGCATTTGCGGGACAAGGCTGGGCGGGGTCGGGGGACGGTGACGCTGCCGGGGATGAGGCGTGCGGGGGTTGGGTTGTGTGTGGCGACGCAATTGGCGAGGGTGGAACATGATGCGTGGAGTCCGGTGTCGGGCTGGCGGTCGGCTCCGCAGGCGTGGGCGATGACGCAGGCGCAATTGGCGTGGTACCGTGCGATGGAGGAGGCGGGGGAGATGGTGATGATCCGGGATGCGGCGGGATTGGAGGCGCATCTGGCGCGGTGGGCAGCGTGTGATGATCCGGAGACGGCGCGGCTGCCGATTGGTTATGTACTGAGTCTGGAGGGAGCGGATTCGCTGATTACGGTGGGGCATCTGGAGCGGGCGTGGGAGTATGGATTGCGGGCGATCGGTCCGGCGCATTACGGGCCGGGGGTGTATGCGCAGGGGAC
>JAIXPK010000009.1 GCA_027486335.1 Verrucomicrobiaceae bacterium
ACCACCAGCGCCCGATTCTTCCAGAAATACGCCATCCCGGACCAGATCGTCGTCACCCCCGTCACCGCCAGCAGCACCGGCACCGCCCACCGCGCATCCAGCAGCGGCGCCCGGAACAACGGCGCACACCACCGGAACGGCGCTTCCCCCGACGCCTGCAGCAGCAGCAGATAACTCGCCGCCACCATCTGCCACACCGTCTTCTGCTTCCCCAACCGATCCGCCGCCAGCACCGCCCCGTGCGCCGACGCCACCAGCCGCAACCCAGTCACCAGAAACTCCCGCGCCAGAATCGCAATCACCAGCCACCCCGGCAGGGTCCCGCACCGGTCATCCATCAGCACCACAAACGCCGCCGCCATCAGCACTTTGTCCGCCAATGGATCCATCAGCTGCCCGAACGCCGTGATCAGATTCCGCGCCCGCGCAATCCGCCCATCCAGATAATCCGTGTAGGACGCCACCCCGAACACCACCGCCGCCGCAGAAAATGCCCACGGCAGCCCGGAATACGCCAAGACCACAAAAACCACGGTGAGCCCGAGGCGGGCAACGGTCAGCTGGTTCGGGAGATTCATGTCGTCTCCCTCCCACTCACCCCGCCCGCGCACCCGCACAAGTCAATTCCCACTCCTCCCCCCCTCACCACCCGCCTCCACACCCCCTCCCGACCACGCCCAGGCTATCAGTTAGAAAATATTCCGGAATTTGTGAACAGCCACCCTCCCGCATAGCGTTTATCATCGCATCCGGCCTCGTGGCCGCGGCGCGAACTGAGAAATGGGCAAATGGATCTCGCCACCGCTGTCCCGACCGGTGCCTCGCACTCCCCCCACCCCTCCTGTCTCCACCCCCTCATCTCGCCAAACCCATGTACTCACTCCTCCGCCGCCGTCTCCTCACCGCTCTCCTCCTCGCCGCCGCTCCCGCCGCCGCCTTCGCCCAGCAGGCCCCACCAACCACGCCCGCCACCCCCACCCCCAACGTCCGCCTCTCCCACCAGGGCGCACGCAGCGACGTCGAAATCGAATTCCCCAGCGCCGTCGCCGACGACGCCATGATGCAGGCCCCATCCCCAGCCTCCCAGTTCCTCGACCTCAAACCCGCCCGCCCTGACGCCACCCTCGCATGGCGCACGCGCTCCTCCGCAGCGCTCAGCATCAACGGTCTCATCCCCCTCGGTCAGTCCATGACCGTCGCCCTCAAAAAAGACCTCAAAGACGCCGCCGGCAAACAACTCGTCCCCCCCGAACCTCTCCTCGTCACAGGCGAACCTTTCCGTCTCACCTCCAGCACACCCTCATGGTTCCAACAGGGCAGCGCCACCGCCCGCAATCCACGCCTCACGCTCTACTTCAACGACCTCGTCGACCCCGTCGCCCTCTCAAAACTCCTCGTCTTCACCAGCACGGAAGGCGCACACATCCCCGCCTCGGCCACCACCCCGCGTCTCGCCACTCTCAACCGCTACCGGGTCCCCGTCGGCTCATGGAAAGAACAACTCGCCGCCGCCCCCGAAAACTCGAACTCCCGCCAAAAGCCTGTCCCCCCTGACTCACCGGAACTCGCCGGCTCCGTCGTCACCGTCCAACCCCAAAGCCCTCTCCCCATCGGCTCTAAATGGAAACTCGTCCTGCCAACCGGCCTCCCCAATCTCGACCGCAATGCCTTCTTCCAGGAACCCGTCGCCGTCGAAATCGGCGACATCCCGGAACTGAAACTCATCGCCTACACCGCCGAACCAGTCCTCGACGGCCAACGCCGCATCATCCTCTCCTTCAATAAATCCATCAACGTTGGATCACCCCCCGCACCGGAACTCAGCAAATTCATCGTCATCCAGCCTACCCCTCCCAAGCTTACATGGAAGGCCTCCGGCTCACAACTCATCGCCTCCGCCGACTTTCTCCTCTCCAGCAAGTACAACGTTTTCCTCTTCGCCGGCCTCCCCGCCGCCGACGGCACCACCCTGCCCTCCGCCTTTCAGGACGATCTCACCTTCTCCGCCCACCCGCCTCACCTCTCCCTCCCAGCCTACGACGCCGCCCAATGGCTTGACGGCCGCGGCACCTTCGAATTCGTCACCGCTAACCTCGAGTCCGCCAGTCTCTCTGTAAAACGCATCGCCCCGGAAATGGCCCCTCTCGCCCTTCGAGGCTACAGCGCCTACCAGCAAGACCGCGCCGCCTCCGGCGAAAACACCCGCATCCCTCCCCTCACCGTCCCCGGCAAGGTCGTCTTCAACACGTCCTTCCCCTCCGCCGTCGCCATCGACCAAAGCGAACGCTTCCGCTTCTCATGGGACCAGGTCTCCAACGGTAAACGCCAGCCAGGTCTCTACTTCATCGACGCCTCCGGCCCGGTCAAATCCGACGGCCCCACCCCCCGAAACCACCCATCCCCCCTCGGCGCTCAATCCATCGTCCAACTCACCGACATCGGCGTCGCATGGAAACGCGGCCCGCTCGAAACCACGCTCTTCGCCTTCTCCCATTCCTCCAGCCGACCCATCGCCGCAGCCGCCCTCACGATCTATAACGAGGACTGCGAACCCACCCACCGCGCCACCACCGACGCCAACGGCCTCGTCACGTTCTCCGACCCCGCCGCCCGCTGGCTCGTCCTCCAGTCCGGCAACGACTACCACTGTCTCCCCGCAGGCGCCGCCGCCCCAGCCCTCAACATGTGGTCGTTCAACATCCCATGGGAATCCGCCTCCTCCAGCGAACCCTTTCGCGATCTCCTCTTCTTCACCGAACGCCCCGTCTACCAGCCCGGCGAAACCGTCTATCTGAAATCCATCAGCCGCCTGCGCTCCCCCGCCGGTCTCGCCCTCCCACCACCCGCCGAACCAGCCCGCCTCCGCTTCTTCGACCCACGCGGCCGCCTCATCAGCGAAAACACCATCGCCTTCTCCGACTCCGGCACCTACTCCACTTCATGGACACTCCCCGTCGGCACCATCGGCTGGTTCCGCGCCGAAATCGACTTCCCGCCACCCGCTAACGCCACACCTCCAGCCGACAACGAAGACGAAGACCACTTCACCCGCCGCCACCGTTCCTCCTTCTCCACCGTCATCTTCGTCCAGGAATACCAGCCGAACTCCTTCAAGCTCTCCTTCGACGGCACCACCGCCTCCCGCGACGCCGAAGCCCTCCACGTCCCCATCTCCGCCGCCTACTTCATGGGCAAGGCCCTCAGCAAAGCCTCCCTCTCATGGACCGCACGTCTCGCCCAGGCTTCCTTCAACCCCGCAAAATGGCCGGACTTCTCCTTCGGCATCCAACCCCAGTCATGGGTCAGCGACGGTGAACGCTACTTCGAACTCGAACAATCCGCATGGTCCGCACCGCTCCTCACCGGTCAGGGCTCCCTAACTCTCTCCGACAAGGGCACCGCCACCATCGACGCCCCCATCCCTTCCTCCTTCGGCGTCCCCGGCCCCAAATCCCTCTCCATCGAAGCCGAGGTCACCGACATCAATCAGCAGACCATCGCCGGTTCGTTCCAGCACACCGAACATTCCTCCGCCTTCTACCTCGGAGCCAAACGCCCCAACCGCGCCTCCGAAGTCGGTGAGGAAATCACCATGGAAATCGCCGCCGTCCAATCCAATGGCGAGCCCGTCACCCAGCCCGTCGACGTCACTCTAACCCTCGAACGCCTCACATGGAACGCCGTCCGCGTCGAAGCCGCCGGCGGAGGCACCTCCGTCCGCAATGACCCCGTCTTCGCCACCGTCAGCGAACACCACCTCTCCGTCGCTCCCTCCACCACCGGCGGCACCTCGTTCTCCTTCCGCCCAGCCGCCCCAGGCTCCCACAACCTCGTCCTCACCGCCAAAGACGCCTCCGGAGCCGCCGTCAAATCCGTCATCTCCTTCGACGTCTATAAACAAGGCTCTCTCTGGCAATCCAAAGACGGCATCCAGATCGAACTCACCCCGGACCGCGACTCCTACGCCGAAGGCGACTCCGCTCGCATCCTCGTCAAATCCCCACTCAACGGCACCGCCCTCGTCACCGTCGAACGCCACAAGGTCCTCCACCAGCAGGTCGTCCAACTCGCCCCAGGCGGCATCGTCGAGATCCCCATCCAGAAAGGCTGGGCCCCCAATGTCTTCGTCTCCGTCACCCACCTCCGCGGCGGCCTCGACGACCCGCGCGAAATCAAATCCCCGGAATACCGCACCGGCTTCGCTAACCTCAACATCTCCGGCGGCACTCACCACCTCGCCATCGCCCTCAAACCTTCCCAGCCGGAATTCCGACCCGGCACCCCAGTCTCCATCACCGCCACCGCCACCGACGCCGCAGGCAAGCCGCTCCCTAACACCGAACTCGCCCTCTGGGCCGTCGACGAAGGCATCCTCAGTCTCATGCCATGGCAAGCCCCGGACCCATCCGCCTTCTTCCACCGCCCCGCCTCTCTCTCCGTCACCACCGGCCTCTCCCTCACTCGTCTCCTCGACGAGGACCCCAAATCCCTCGACTTCGCCAACAAGGGCTTCACCATCGGCGGCGGCGGCGACGACTCCGCCCCTGCCATCCCTCTCCGCAAGGACTTCAAACCAGTCGCCTTCTGGCACGGCAATCTCCGCACCGCCGCCGACGGCTCCATCACCGTCTCCTTCCCAGCCCCGGACAACCTCACCGAATTCCGCGTCCTCGCCGTCGCCAACGAAGGCGCTGCCCGCTTCGGTTCCGCCTCCTCTTCCTTCCGCATCAATAAACCTCTGATGCTCGAACCCGCCCTCCCGCGCTTCGCCAACTCAGGCGACGAGGTCGTCCTCAAGGCCATCCTCCACAACACCACCCCTAACGACACTTCCGTCGATCTCGAACTCGTCACCGACGACCACGTCCTCATCCTCAACCGTCTTGGCGGTTCCCCCCAACCCTCCACGCTCCACGTCCCCGTCTCCATCCCCGCCGGTGCCACCCGCGCCGCTTCCATCCCCGTCCGTTTCGTCAAGGCCGGCCACGCCACGTTCCGCTGGAAAGCCTCAGGCCCTTCCCCGGACCTCTCCGACGCCATCGAAAACGCCCTCGACATCGGCCACTCGGAACCGCTCCTCCGCGACCTCACCTTCGCCTCGCTCTCCAGCACCGACGCCGCTCGCAATCTCCTCGCCTCCGTCCGCCCGGAAGTCCTCGCCGGCGAAGGCTCAGTCACCGTCACCATCTCCAATAGCCGTCTCCTCGAAGCCTCGGAAGCCATCTCCCAACTCCTCCACTACCCCTACGGCTGCGCAGAACAAACCATGTCCTCGCTCCTGCCATGGCTCACCCTCCGCGACCTCCGCGCCGTCCTCCCCAATCTCAAAAAATCCAATGACGAAATCGCCGCCGCCATCCAGGCCGGCGCCAATCGTCTCCTCTCCATGCAGACCGACTCCGGCGGTCTCGCCTACTGGCCAGGCGCAACCGACACCAACCCATGGGCCAGCGCCCACGGCGCAGTCGGCCTCATCATGGCTCGCAACCTCGGCGCATCCGTCCCCGAACCCCGCCTCACCTCGCTCCTCGACTTCCTCTCCAAGTCCCTCCGCGACAACACCGACGCCTCCGACTCATGGAACCTCGAATGCCAGTGCCACGCCCTCTGGGCCCTCTCCATCGCCGGACGCCCCGAACCTTCCTACCACGAAACCTTCTTCAATCGCCGCGACTCTCTCGGCAACGCCGCCCGCGCCCTCCTCGCCCTCGCCATAGCTGAATCCAACACCAACCCGGACATGGCCCGCTCGCTCCTCGCCGCACCTCCATCCAAGGAGGAATCCCACTGGCTAGGCTCCGAACGCATCGTCGCCATCCGCGCCATGGCCTATCTCAAAATCACCTCCCCGGACGCCCACGCCGAAATCGGCCGACTCATGGCCTCCCGCAGCCCCAACGGCGACTGGCGCAACACCTACAACAACGGCTGGGTCCTCCTCGCCCTCAGCCGCGAATCCGCCTCCCTCGCCGCATGGGACTCCCCTCGCTCCTGCACCGTCACCTGCGGCTCCGAAATCCGCGAACTCACCCTCCCGAAATCCGCCGCATCCCAATCCATAACCTTCGCCCGCGCCGCGAACTCCCCGGCCCCCTCCATCACCATCACCGTCCCGCAAGCCACCAACGTCTTCTCCTCCATCGAAATCACCGGCCGCGCCGCCCCAGGCCCGCAACCAGAACGCCACGCCGGCCTCGGCATCCGCAGATCCTATCAGAAACTCGCAGGCGACGGCTCTCTCTCCCCGGCAGACAATCTCCGCTCCGGTGACCTCATCCTCGTCTCCCTCGACGTCGATGTCCCCACACCCACCCAGTACCTCGTCATCGACGACCCTCTCCCAGCCACCATGGAAGGCGTCAACCCGGACTTCTCCACCATGGCCGGCGCCTCCGCCCTCGCCAACGTCAACACCCCTCACTGGTCCTTCGATCACGCAGAAATCCGCCGCGACCGCGTCCTCTTCTTCCGCAACTACTGCGGCAGCGCCGGCAACTTCCAATGCCAGTACCTCGCCCGAGTCGTCGCCGCCGGCAATGTCATCGCCCCCCAATCCCGCATCGAAGCCATGTACAACCCCGCCCAGTTCGGCCTCTCCGCCGCCTCCCGCCTCCAATCCTCCCCAGACGACACCATCGCCACCACCAAATAACACCCTCACCCCACCACCCCCGTCCCGTACGGACGACCCTTGTCTAGCCGGGGGTCCCGCGAGCCACTCGCGGCACCCCCGGTTCCCAACAACATAACACAGGACCCCGTAGGGGTCCGCCTCTCCGAACAAGCAGCCGAAGGCTCTGGACTGCTGTCAGAATTACAGCTCTCCCTGCGTGCGGAGCACGCCTACCCGCCCCTCTCCGTACACGCCCCGCGGGAGCGCTCAGCCCCAGCTCGGCCGCCCTCCGAACCAGCCCCCTCCGAACCAGCGCGCCGCAGGCTCTGTACTGCTGGGAGAATCACAGCTCTCCCTGCGCACGGAGTGCGCCTACCCGCCCTCTCCAAACACGCCCCCGGAGCGCCCAGCCCCAGCTCACCCCTCTCCCAACAAGCCCTTCCCACTTCCCACTTCCCCCACTCCCAGCACTCCAAACCCCCATGATCACCACCACGCCGACCGCATTTCCGCTTTGACGGCCACCCTCCAAGATAACATTGTCCGCAAAATCCGCGGTGTCTGACGTCAGAACTCACCGTCATGGTTCCACTGTTCACCCAACCCAAACTCGCAAAGTGCCCGCATACGAACATGTCTTGGCCTCATGGGATGACGCACTCAATACGCTGGCCACTTGGATTCCCGGCTTCGCGACAATCACCCAACCGCATCAGTTGAGCTTCGACAGCGTTGTTCAGATCATGGTCTCCGCGTCTGGCGGTTTTCAGACACTACCTCCGGCCGTACTCGACAGTGATGCCTCATTCATTGCATCAGCTCTGGACCGCTGCCGCGAGAGACCGTCCGAGGTCATCGTGATTCCGGATTGCGGCGAGACTTCTCGCCTTCCATTCCGTTTGCCGCTGACTGAGCTGATCCAGTTTGTAGCCGATTTTTCATATGATAGTGGGATGCGCCAGTCTGGGTTGCTGGATGGAGCGTCGGACATCTTTTTTGGCTTTGATACTGGCGACATGCTTTTCGTTGATCACGACGAGCGAATCTGGTTCACTCCAGCACGAGCTACTTCCACATGACCACTCAGCGAACCCACCGCCAACCAAGGGCAAACGGATGCAGGCAACGGCTCGAAGGCTGTCTGTCGTGTCAGCAACGTCCCGCGCTCGCCGTCGCCTGATCCGAGACGTTCGGCCTACTCGCCATGAAGATCGACCTTCTTTCAGTTGGCATCACAGTCGCGAGAGAACTGAGCGAGATCGTCCGCCGACCACCAACACTTCCGGTATCTGCACTCGAAATTGTGTTCAATATTGATCCCGGAGGATACGACATCAGAATTGCGACACACGAAGATTACGCTCCCGGCGGATGGCCCGGAATGAAGAGTCATGCCGATTTCCTCCACCCTGATTGGTGCGAGTTTGATTCGGCTATTTTCACTGAGCCATCAACGCTGTCGACATATGTCGGCGATGCTTTGCAATTCACTCCGATGGATTATGTTGCCCACTATGCCGTCGAGGGGATCCGCGCGGATTTCTACAGGCCGGTCGGCGAAGGTGATCACTTTATCAATGCACTCGGGTGCATGTTCGTGGATATACTGCAATCGATGCGAGCGTCTGGAGCTTTTTCTCAGTGGATTTTGCGTTCGAAGGCTGTCTTCTACATTGAGGAACGTCACGGTTACTTCTGCTCCCCTCTCGATAGCACTGCAACCCTACATCAATGCTAAAGCCTAAGGCCGAACCTCGACCCACACACCGCCCCCCATTACCTCCGCCGCCCCCCCAATCCCAACGGGATTGCGTCCCAGAGCCCAAGGTTGGCCTGAGGCACGAAGGCCTACCTTGGGTCCCATCCCCAACAAACCCCCAACCCTACCAGGGTTGCGTCCCCGCCACCGTTCCGCGTCGCACCGCCATCCTTACCTCACATCCCCCCAAAGCATGCCAATGCCTCACGGATCCGGAGCAACAAAGGCTACTCCTTGATAGTGACATCAGCAGTGACATTGAAGCCACCCTCACGGCAATTTCCCCAGAAACTCCCGTCCGCCCGCCTTCACCCGCAACTCCCCAGTCTTCCAACCCATCTGCACCGGCGACCCCTCACCACCCCACTGCGCCCACCGCGAACGCCAGTCCACCCGCTCCCCGTTCCGGTACACCTCCGGCATCTCCGCTCCCCGCGGCACCAGCCCGACTTTCTCCCCCCGACTCGCCGTGTAGTGCACCTCCCCCGCACGCTCCAGATCCAGCAACGCCTTCCCCTGCACCGTCTCCCGAAACGCCCCGAAATCCCCATGCGTCTCCGGCTCCCCAACCTCCAGCGCAAACCCTCCCGGCCCTTCACCCGACAACTTGAAACCCCACACCTGATCGTCCGGAAACGCCGGTTCCTCCCCCGGCTTCCGCGGCCCGCAAGCCTTCGCCGTCGCCGCCTCATGCACCCCGGTCGCCTTCGCCCGCACCAGCGTCAGCGCCACCCACGTCCGCTCCAGCCTCACAAAAACCCGCTCCCCGGCATTCACCACCTCCGCACTCTTCGGCAGAAACAGAAACAACTCAGCACCAGGCTTCTCATTCAGCCACACCAGCACATTCCCTAACTGACCAATCCGATCCCCGCCATTCGTCGCACTCGCATGGCTGTGATTCCATTCCAGCGAACTGAAGAAAATCAGCGTGTCCGCCCCGCGCTTCCCGCTCTCCGCCAGCAACCGGAACCCGTTTAGATTCATCCCCGGTGGATCCGCATGCCCCTGCGGCAGCGACCCCATCTGCGCATGGTGCCCAAGCCACGTCGTCTCAAAAAACGCTGGCTTCTCCTCGCCACCAGGCGCCTGCCAACCCGTGTACGATGGCTTCGCCGCCATCACTTCCACCGGCTTCGTGATCTCCCGCCGCGCCAGCGCCACCGCCGCCGCCGGCGGACGGTACCCGCTCGCCATCACATGCACAAAATCCCGATACGGTCGCTTCGCCGCTCCCTCCAGCCCGCCATAATAATGCCAGAACTCCCCAGCCGCTCCCGCATGCGGCCCGATGTTCCCGTAATCCCGAATCCCCGGCCCAGCCCACGACCCCCGCCAGTACTTCAGCGCCGCCGACACCGACACATAATCCAGCATCGCCTTCGCCAGCTTCCTAACCTCCCGGTCCTTCGCAAAATCATACAGCGGCAGCCACGCCGTCAGCGCATGATTCAGATAGTTAGGACTGTCCCACTCGGGCATCCCCGTCGCATACAGCGCCTCCGCATATGCCCGGATCCGCTTCAGCGCCGCCGCCATCGTCTCACGGTTCCCCGTCTCCTCCGCCATCAGATAAATCGCCTGCTCCCGCATCGCCCGCAGATTGTCCGTCCCCCGCACGTCCACCCACGAATTGTGATACTCCGGCGTCCACCCCTCACCACCCATCCCCCGCGCCCGCCGCTCCTCCGGCCTCACCCAGAACCGGTTCTTCCGCCCCAGCGGATCCTCCGCCGTCCACACCCTCGCCGATTCCTTCATCTTCGCCAGATACCCAGGCTCCAGCAATCCCCCGAACTGAAAATACTTCCGCGTCTGACTCCGGATCGTAAACGCCGGAAACCAGTCCACTCCCATCGTCAGCTCTTTGCTCCACGCCGCATCGTCTTCCCCCTGCAGAAACGCTAGCGCCTCCTTCCGCTGCCCTTTCAGCAGCCCGATCATCGCGTTAGGATAACTCGACTTCTCATTCTCGAAAAAAGTCCCGCCATACTTCCCCGCCTCAATCCCGCTCGCCTTCAGACTCGCATTCGTCCGCGCCACAAACCCTTCCTCCCACTCCGCAGCCCACTCATTCCTCAGCTCCGCCGGCAGATCATCATGCACAAACACCACCCGCCCCCCTCCATCCGTCTTCCACGGATCCCCTCCGCGCGCCATCCCCACCACCGCAATCATCAGTAACAGCTGGATTTTCATGCCGCCGTCTTAGCCGATCCCCCTCTCCCTGTCACCCCTCTTCAACACCACAAACACCCGCCCGGATTCCGTTGACACGATCGCCCCTCCCATCCCGTTCTCTGCCCATGCGTCTGCTGCCTCTGTTCCTCTTCCTCGCCGCCACCCCCCTCCATGCCGCCCCGCCGGAACAATGGCTCGCCGCCCCGCAACCATGGGACCGCAGTCTCGGCTCCCACCGCGTCATCCTCCAAGTCCCCAGTCTCCCACCCGGCGCCCGCGCCGTCTCCGCCTCCATCGAATGGCGTCGCCCGGACCCAGCCCCCGAAAAAAAAGCCGTCATCATCCACGACCTCAAATCCGGTAAACCCATCCCCAACGTCCGCATCGATCACCTCTCCGCAGAATCCACCCAGCTCACCTTCGAACCCCTCAGCGGCCCCGGCGAATACGCTGTCTACTTCCTCCCCGTCCAACTCGAAGGCGGTGCCTTCCCCGTCGGCAAATACCTCCCGCCCGCCACCTCCGCAGACGCCGCATGGCTCAAAGACAACGCCGCCTCCCCAGCCGTCGCCGCCACCCCAATCCGCTGGGAAGCCGTCTCCGCTCATGACGCATGGACCGCCGCAGAAGTCATCGCCTCCGCCGCCGAACTAGCCGCTCTCCGCACCGCCTCCGGCAACCTCGCCGCCGCCATCGTCCCCAAAGACGCCCGCAGCTTCCGCATGAACCACACGCTCTCCCGCGATCTCGCCCTCGCCGGAACCGCTAACACTCCTATCCGTCTCTCCGCCCGACCCGGCGAATCCCTCGTCTTCCCCGTCGTCATCTGGTCCCCCGACCGCGACATCTCCGGCGTCACCGCCGCCTTCTCCGGCCCAGCCACATGGCTCAACCCAGCCACCATCGTCTGCCTTTCCACTCACCGCACCGACTGGAACGGCATCGCCTCCGTCGTCCCCGTCTCCGTCCCGCGCGCCACCCCAAAAGCCCTCTGGTTCTCCGTCCCCATCCCTAACGAACCCGGCAGCACCTCCCTCTCCCTCAACCTGCCCCTCCCCGACGGCTCTCCCGCCACCCGAACCCTCACTCTCGAAATCGAAGCCTCCGGCCCGCCCATCGCCGACCACGGCGACAGCGACCCTCAAAGTCTCTCCCGCCTCCGCTGGCTCAATTCCTCCACCGCCGTCGACGACGAACCCGTTAAAGGCTACTCCCCTCTCGAAGTCGATGGCCACACCATCCGCTGCCTCGGCCGCTCCATCGACCTCGGCGACGACGGCCTTCCCGTCCAGATCCGCAGCCACTTCAACAAGGCCATCACCACCATCCTCCCCCAACCCACGCTCCACCTCCTCCACCAGCCAGTCGCCTTCTCCGTCTCTCTCCCCTCCACCGATCCTGACAAAAAGCCCCGCTCCCCTTTCCGCGGCAGCGGCTTCAAATTCACCAGAACGTCCCCCGGCGTCGTCACATGGTCCGCTCAACTCTCCTCCAGCGGCATCACCGGCCAACTCTCCGGTCACATGGAATCCGATGGCTCCATCCGCTACCGCGTCGCTCTCTCCGCCGACACGAACCCAGTCGCCGTCGACGCCATCCACCTCGACTTCCCACGCTCCGCCGCCTCCACCACCCACATCCTCGGCCTCCAGCAGGAAACCGGCACACTCGCCCCAGCCGACTCCCTCACATGGCACTGGGACGTCGCCCGCAAACACCAGGACAGTCTCTGGCTCGGCGCCGTCAACGGCGGTCTCCGCGTCCAGCTCAAAGCCGACAACTACGTCCGCCCCAGCGTCAACATCCACTACCAGCGCCGCCCCCTCAACAACCCGCCCTCATGGAACGCCACTGACAAAGGCACCATCACGCTCTCCCCGGAACAGAACGGCAGCCGCACCCTAACCGGATCCAGCGGCCCTCTCACCCTCCAGCCAAATCAGCCGCTCCACTTCGACTTCGATCTCCTCATCACTCCCTTCCACACGCTCCGTACCGCCGAACAGTGGTCCGACCGCTACTACCACACCGGCCAGGTCCCCAAGGACGTCGACAAATACCTCGACGCCGCCAAGGCCGCTTCCGCCTCGGTCGTCAACATCCACCAGGGCAACTGGCTCAACCCCTACATCAATTATCCCTTCCTCACCGCCGACCGCCTCGCCGCCTTCGCCTCCGCCGCTCACAACCGCGGCATGCGCGCCAAATACTACTACACCGTCCGCGAACTCTCCAACTGGTGCCCCGAACTCTTCGCCTTCCGCTCCATGGACAGCGAACTCCTCATGTCAGGAACCGGCGGCGGCCA
>JAIXPK010000447.1 GCA_027486335.1 Verrucomicrobiaceae bacterium
GACGAGTTCGGCCTCATCTTCCAAGCCACCGGCGGGGTCCAGTACCGCGCCGGCACCTTCACGCTCCCGGTCGTCCACGACGGCAAGCTCGCCGGCATGCTCCTCCGCTACAACTCCCGCGACCAGGTCGCCGACATCCTCCCTCCCGGCATGATCAGCCGCTTCCTCGACGATGTCGCCGTCCCCCCATACGAAGGCACACCTAACTTCGGAGCCAAACTCACCGGCACTCTCGACCCCCAACTCCGTTCCTACCTCAAACTCAAGGACGTCGAAGGCGGCATGCTCGTCACCGGAATCACCCCGGGCTTCTCCGCCGACAAAGCCGGCATCAAGGACGGCGACGTCATCCTCTCCGTCAACGACCGCCCCATCGACAGCCGCGGCTACTACAACGACCCCGACTTCGGTCTCCTCGCCGCCGGCCACCTCCTCCGCGGCGGTGCCAAAGTCGGCGAATCCGTCCAACTCAAGGTCGCCCGCGACGGCACCATCCTCAACATCCCCTGCACGCTCCTCCGCCGCAATCCCGAGGACTACCTCGTCGACCCCTACATGTTCGACCGCGGCCCGCGCTTCCTCATCCTCGGCGGTCTCCTCTTCCAGGAACTCACCCAGAACTACCTCCAGCTCGCCGGCCGCGAATGGCGCGACCGCGCCCCCTTCCGTCTCGTCTACGCCCTCGGCAACCAGGACGACTTCCTCAAACAAGGCCGCCGTAAACTCGTCTTCCTCAGCGGCGTCCTCCCAGCCCCCGGCCTCATTGGCTACGAACGGCTCCGCAATCTCATCGTCACCAGCGTCAACAACAAGCCCATCAACGACGTCAAGGATCTCGCCGAAGCCCTCAAATCCCCCACCGACGGCATCCACAAAATCGAATTCAGCGACTACCCAAAGGTCATCTACGTCGACGCCGCCCAGGCCGAACTCGATAACAAGGAATTCGTCCCCGCCCGCTACCGCATCCGCGAACTCCAGCGTCTCGACTGATCTCCCATCTCCCGGCGCGCACCTCCTCACGCGCCCCCCTCTCCAAGCCGCGGGCCCTCAAAAGCCCGCGGCTTCTTCTTTCCCCTCCCTCCACCCTTCCCCTTTCTAACTTCTCCCCCCCTTCACCCTTCTCACTTCAAGCCCCCCTTCACCCTTCCCACCTCCCTTTTCTCACTTCTAACTTCTCACTTCTCACTTCTCTCACTCCACCCATCATCCCGCCCTTCCCGCACCGCATCACTCCTGAGTACTTCCTCCAGCACCTTCACCGATCGCCGCGCCTCTGACAAATACGCCGTCCGATCGTGCCGCACCGCCGCCATCCGCCGCACCGCCCCCTCATCATGCCGCCGGAACTGCCGCGCCGCCCGCACCGCCGTATGCCCCGGCACCCCCAGATGCCTCATCCCCGCCACCGCCATCTCCAGCGACGCATCAAGGGTCTCCCGAAACACATCCTCGACCCCCGCATCCAGCAGCTCATACGCCTCCAGCCGCCCCCGCACCCTCACAAGTATCCTCACCTGCGGAAAATGCCGCTGCAGCAGCCTCACAATCTCCAGACTCTTCTCCACACTCGCCAGTGTCAGCACCGCCAGCTTCGCATGCCCCGCCCCCGCCGCATGCAGCAGTTCCAGCCGCGTCGCGTCCCCATAGTGCACCTTGAACCCGATCTTCCTCAGCAGCTCCACCTGCTCACTGTCCGAATCCAGAACCGTGCACGGGATTCCCACCGTCTCCATCACCCGCCCCACAATGTGCCCGAACCTCCCATACCCGATCACCAGCACCGCATGCTTCTCATCAATCACATCCGCCTCCCGTCCCTCCTCTTCCACCTTCCCGCTCACCCGAGGCCGCACCACCCGCTCATCAAACAGGAACAACAGCGGCGTCAGCGCCATCGACAGCGCAATCCCTAACTGAATCACCTCCCCAGCCTCCTCCCCGAAAATCCGCCCCTGCAGCGCCATCGCCACCAGCACAAACCCGAACTCGCCTCCCTGCGCCAGCGACAACGCAAACGTGCTCCGATCCGCCGTCGCCATCCCGAACCTCCCGCCAATCCCCCACAAAACCCCAGCCTTCAACACCATCAATCCCACCGTTATCCCCGCAATCACCCACGGCCGCGCACCCAGCGCCCCCAGATCCATCGCCGATCCCACACTGATGAAAAACAACCCCAGCAGCAATCCCTTGAACGGCGCAAGGTCAGCCTCCAGCTCGTGCCGGTACTCGCTCTCCGCCAGCACCACCCCAGCCAGAAACGCCCCCAGCGCCGGCGACAACCCCACCACGTGCATCAGCAGCGCAATCCCGATCACCAGCAGCAGCGACGCCGCCGTAAACAACTCCCGCAACTCCGACTGCGCAATCCACCGCAGCACCGGCTGCACCAGATACCGACCGCCCGCCACCACCGCCGCCACCGCCCCCAAACCCATCACCCCGCGCAACCACACCGGCAATCCCCCCAGCACCCCCACCTCAGCCCCCTCCACGCTCCCACCCAGCAGCGGCAGCAGCGCCAATATCGGAATCACCGCCAGATCCTGAAACAACAGCACCGCAAACGCATTCCGCCCAGCCGCCCCATTCATCTGCCCTTTCTCCCCTAACGTCTGCAGCACAATCGCCGTCGACGACATCGCCAGCGTCAACCCAGCCGCCACCCCACCCTGCCAGCTCAACCCCATCATCATCCCCACAGCACCCACCACCACCGCCGTCACCACCACCTGCATCCCCCCCAATCCAAAAATCGGAGCCCGCATCCGCCACAACAACTTCGGCTCCAGCTCCAACCCCACCAGAAACAACATCATCACCACCCCGAACTCCGCAAACCCCATCACCTCCGCCGTATCCTCCCCCAGCAATCCCATCCCAAACGGCCCAATCAATATCCCCGCCAGTAGATACCCAGGCACCGACCCCAACCCCAACCGCTTCGCCAACGGAACCGAAATCACCGCCGCCGCCAGATACACCAGCGCCGCGTGGAAAAAATGCTCGTGATGCATAATCTTGTCAGGCCCCCAAAGGTTCACCATCCCCATCCCGCAACCCAGCCAATCGCGCCGCATACCGACCCGCCCACTCCGCGATCTCCGCCCCACTCAGCCGCCCCGCACCCTGCACCAAAAACGGCTCCAGATACTCCATCCCGCACAACCGCGCCGTCGCCTCCAGCGGTGCCATCAATTCCCTTACCGTAAACCCATGCTCACTCCCCGGCCCGTACGACTCCGCCGCCCCGCCCGTACTCACCGCATGCATCCACCGCTTCCCACGCAACGCCGTCCCTCCCTCCCCATATGCCCACCCAGACGTCAGCACTTCGTCGAACCACTCCTTCACCAGCGCAGGCGTCGAATACCAGTAAAACGGATGCTGCATCACCACCACATCATGCGCCGCCACCACTTCCTGCTCAGCCTTCACATCAATGAAAAAATCCGGGTACTCCTCATACAACTCCCGCACCGTCACCCCTTCCACCCCCCGCGCCGCCGCCAGCAACGCCGCATTCACCCGCGACCTCCTCGGCGCAGGATGCGCATGCAGCACCAGCACTCTCATCCCCTTCGTTCTGTCATTATTCATCATAGCGCCTTCGCCCGGAAGGCTCCCCACCCCCAGACTCACCCCCAGTACCCCCCACCACCCCACAAAGCAACCCCATCTCCCCCCACCTTCAACCCTCTCCGAACAAGCAGCCGCAGGCTCTGGACTTGCTGTAAGAATTACAGCTCTTCCTGCGCACGGAGTGCGCCTACCCGCTCTTCCAACACGCCAATCCCACTTCACTCTCCCGTCCCACGGGGACGCTCGATTAGGGTCCCCAAGCGGCGCATCGCGACACCCGGGACACCAGCACCCATGACAACACAACCCCGCAAGCATTACCCCTCCCCCAACCCACCCCTCCGAACAAGCCCCCTCCCAACACGCCAATCTCACGTCCCTCCCCCTCTCCGCCCCCCCCCCCCACGCGCCAACGGCGCAATTCCATACCAGCCTGGGGCAACGCCCCATGTCTAACATTATCGCTGACGACCGCCCCGGCAGGGGCGGAAGCCCCTCTCCCAACCCGCCCTCAACTTCATCTAAGCCAACGGCTTAACAGAAATTAGCCGGTGGCGTCAGCCACCGGTCTAACATTACAACACACCACCGCCCCGGCAGGGGCGGAAGCCCCTCCCCTCAATCCAACTCCGATCCGCGCAGCAGCGGCTTCTTCACGTACTGGGCGGGCACGGACAAGATCGGCTCCTGCAGTTGCACCTCACCACGTCGACGCCCAACAACCCGGACGTAACCGAGATGGCCACCAGCATCGGCTTCCAATACCCCGACTTCCGTCGCGTTGTCGGGCGCAACCACGCGAAGCCAGTCCAACCAGTGCCGCCAGCCATCGGATAGCATGTCGGCCTCTTCGACTTCCACAATGCCCGTCCGGCCCCAGTGCCGCCGCCACCACGCCGCCGAGTGGAAACTCCACAACTGCTCCTCAGTCCACCACGCCCGAAGGTGCTCGGGCAACACATCCTCCATCTCATGCGTCAGTCCCACCTGGGCCATCCCAATCCTGCCACCCGGCTTCACAAACCGCGCAAGGTAATTGAGGTAATGATCGTCCGTCCCGTAGTAGATCAGCGAATCAATCGACACGATCGCATCGAAGAACTCCGTGGCGAACGGCAACGACCGCGCGTCCGCGTGGATCGGGAAAACTCCATCCACCACCCCCGCATCCCGAATCCTCTGGAGGTTCTCCGACGCGTTGAACCACAGGTCCGTAGCCCAAACCTCAACGCCGAACTCGCGGCGCAGGAAAACCGACGACATCGCCCGCCCGCACCCGAGATCCAACACCCTCATCCCCGGCTTCAAATCCATCGCTTCCGCGAGCCACTCCGTCAGCCAAAGGGGATTAGCCCCTCCACTGGCACCCGCCAGAATCCAATCCGGGTTGTATCTCGACGAGCGTGGAAATCGCTCTGAAGTAAGTCGGTGGTCCTGGTTCATGCGCGTGTGCTTCATTCTACCTGGCTCCTCGCCAAAGGCAATACGCGATCGGACACGCGACAACCAGAAACGTTCCACCCGCGGACACGAACTTCAAGAGTGCTCCCTTTCCACTAGACTTCCATCGTCCGGCGTTTCCTGTCGAACTGGCAATCGACAAATCACCGCTGCTTCTCCGCACCCTCCAGCACCGCGATGATGGCAAAACCAGGTGTCGGCGCGCCGTTCTTTCCGCTGGCGTTGAGGTTCGCGTTCAATGCCGCCCGCCACGTCTTGTTTTCGCCAATCCATTGCAGGCCGCGCGCGAAATTGTCCGTCCAGGTACCCGTGAAACCTCGCGACAAGGTTTCCTCCGCCGCCTGATTCAGGCCGCGCGTCAGCGCGTCATGCAGCGTCGGGCGAAAGGCATGACTCGCAGGCAGCGCATGCACAAGTTCCAGCAGTTCGCGCAGCAGGATGTTGTGATACACGGCGCAGGCGTTGTGCGCGTCGAACCAGCGGCCGCCCGGCATCTGACCGGGGAGCACGCCCGCGTCGGCCTTGCGCACCGCAGCGTCGAGATACTTCGCATCGCCAGTCGCAATCGCGAGCCTCGCAAGCAGACCCACGCTGAAGGCGTTGTAGTTCCAGTTGGCCACCAGAGGACGCGACATCGCCCAGTCGCCGGACTTGCGCGCCGCATCAAGATAGCGCGCGTCCTTCGTCAGCTCCCATGCGCTGATCAGGGCGCGACCGCACAGTCCGTTGTCGAACTGCAACCCGCCGTCCGTGCGGTCATCGGGAATCCAGTCGTTCACCACCATGTCAGGATGCTCTTTGATCATGCGCGCAACAATGTGGCCGACCTTTTCACGCGGGTTGAGTCCGGGACCGACCGGAAAAGGAAAGACCCCGCTCGAATGCTGAAGCTTGATCAGCCAGTCCGCCCCGGCGCGGACGTGCATCGTGAGTTCGTCGCGATGCTCGGGCAAAAGCAGCGCCGTGCGCGCCAGACCATCTAGCGGAAATGCGGCTTCGCGCAGACCCGCCTGCATCTGGCGCGGGTTACCCTCGGGATTCTTCAACCACGGCACGCCGCCAAGGCCGCGCTGTATCTCCTTCACCCACCACTCACGCGCCTTGACACCATCAAACGGCGTCGTGACGACCGGCGGATAGTAGCGCGTCGCCGTCTCCGGATTCCCCGCCCACGGACCAAGAGCCGCCATTGCCTGCGCCACCGCTGCCCGCACCGCCGCAGCGTCCTGCACCTCCAGCGCGCGCAGGCCCTCCTTGAGCGCGGACTGCGCCTTCGCAGCAACGTCAGCGGGCGGACGTTTACCAGGCGTCGCCTCTTCGGCAATGGCCATAGCAGCAACCGAGAGCAGGGCGAGAAATGCGTCGAGTTTCATAGTCTGAGTGCTCCATCAGACGCCCGGCTTCACCCAAAAGTTGCACCACTTGTCGCAAGAAAATGCCACCCATCCCTCTCCACCCGCACCCTCCCGTGCACCCATCAAACCATTCGTGTCCATTCGTGAAATTCGTGGTGCCAATTCCCACCATCCCCGCGACCTTTATCGCACCGCCTCAAAAAATGCCCCGGCAATACCGCAGGTAGGAACTGACATGAGACACAGCGATAACCCAGGCAATTGCAGCACCAAACCCGGTAGGCGTGAGGTGCCGCAACGATTGAATGCCCATCACACCATAAAGAATGCCAATGCCAACTCCACAGACGGCGACCACCTTGAGCCTCTCCGACCACGATCTGTACGGATTTGCAAGTGATCGCCCTCCAAGCGCAAACACAGTGATCCAAAAGCCCACCAGCATGATGCCAAACGGAATCAACACGCCCTCCCGCTCGAGTAAGAATACGCCAAAAACTTCAATGAGGGCGCCCGCAATGAACGCAATGAGCCGCAGACCGGGCAGACGCCTCGGCCTCACCATTATCGGGCGGGTTGCAGAATAATTATCCATCGTGCCAGCCCTCCATAGCCGCAAGCCATCGCCTGCGCAATCCAGATCTCCATCTCGCGGTTCCTTCCGCCCCACCCACCTGCGCGTCAACAAGCGCTAGCGAGTTAGCGCACCCCTCTCCAAACAAGCCCTCTCCCCACAAGCAGCCAAAGGCTCTGGACTGCTGTCAGAATCACAGCTCTCGGGGCGCTCGGAGTGCGCGCGGCCCGCCCTCCCCACCCCCTCCTTCTCCCCCCAACCCCTCGCGCCTCTCCCAACGAGTCCGCTCTCAGATCTCAAATCCCTCCCCTCATCGCATCGCCTTGATCACCTGACGCCCAAGAAAAAAGTAGATCGCCGGAAGATTGAAACACGGATCACCGGCCATGAATCCCACCTCATCCCCAGTGTCCCCAGCCCCTCTCGCAGCCGTGCCCTGATAGCTCCCCACAAACTCAAAAAGCTCACTCGTGCCAATCAGGTACCGACCAGTAATCTCCACGTCCGTCAATCCCTGCGCCTCCTTCTGAGCAATGTAACGCGCCTCTTCTCCTTCGGAAACAAAATCGGTGACCACCCCGCCCGACTGAATCGCCGGAAACAGCCACGCCCATCCACAATACGCAAGGAGCAGGTTGTCGTCATCGATCGCCTCGACGCCCTCACCGAGAAACGACCACGTCAGTGATCCATTCACAAACCCGCGCCCCCGCGTGCCATCCGGCATCACATACTCACAAAGATGAATCTCAGCGTCCCCATGAATCAGACTCGCCTGATAAGTGCGCTTGTGACGGACCGACTTCGGACGGACGCCGAACTCATTGGGATGAGCCAGCCACTCCGCCATCTCATCTTCATGCTTATTTATTCTGCCGAATCCGAACATAAGAAATTTCAGTTGGTGCTGATTTTCACACCTTCACGTCAACAGTTTATTACAATCCTCCGGCAGGATAAACAGCGAATCCCTTCCATGTAGCATCCCGTAAAGAGTCCAGCTTCACCGACTGGCTCACCTGCACCAAATTCAGACGCCAAGTTCTTGAACCAACTGGCTTCACCGTTGAACCAGCTCAATCCGCCCTGATCTCCGCCGTAAAGGCACCCCCGAACCGCAGCACGGCCACACAATGGACAGCTTACGGGCTCCTGCTTCGGTTTGCTCATCGGATAAAACAGTCTGAAACAACGTTACCGCCTCAGCAATACACATAGGTCCGAAGGTGCGTGGGCGAGTTTCCCGCGGATGATGGCTGCATGATTCAGTCCACTGTTTCCGAACGGTCCGCGCGTTGGCGCGGTCTGC
>JAIXPK010000508.1 GCA_027486335.1 Verrucomicrobiaceae bacterium
AGGGGCAGGCGCGGGCGGTGGCGCAGCGGATGAGCGGGCGGCTGGAGGAGGGGTTGGCGAAGGCGGAGATGGCGGCGCGGTTCACGGCGGGGATCCGGATGCCGGTGCCGCCTGAGAAGATCGCGGTGGAGGAGATGGCGTTGCTGCACGCGGGGGTGGAGGGGAAGAAGGTGGAGGTGCTGAAGCGGCTAGCGTGGGGGGAGGAAGGGCGGGGGAAGTCGGAGGCGGGGTTGCCGGTGTTCATGCTGGCGGCCCTGGCTGGATTGGAGCTTGATCCGCTAGCGATGGAGTTCCATTCGAGTGCGCAGGTGGAGCGTGAGCCATCGGTGCTGACGGAGAAGTGGCTGCAGCGGCTGGAGGAGGCGGCGGGGCGGGTGCGGGAGCCTGCGGCGGGTGAGTTGAGCGTGGAGCATCCGTATTATCTGTGCCGGTTGAACGCGGCGCATGCGCGGGAGTACTGGGAGCATGATGAATGGGTGCGTCGGGCGTTCTGGGATGGGGCGAGAGAGGAATGGAAGACGCGGGAGGCGGGGGCGCATGTGATGGGTGAGGAAGTGTTCTGGGTTTGCCGGCCGCAGGTGGTGACGAAGTACAGCCGGAGTCCGCAGACGGCGGATGCGATGGCGGTGCTGACGGAGGATGATCTCGGGGGGATGATAGGATCGGGAGTGAGCGACGGCGTTCCGGAATGGATGGGGGTTTCGGTGCTGCTGGAGAACCGGGCGCTGCATGTGGTGCCGAAGCATCGTCTCAAGGGGGTGTCGCTAGTGTGGAATGGGGACGGGCCGAAGCGGGTGGTGGAGGGGATGCGGGGAGCGGTGGCGGAATGGCTGGAGGCGGGCGGTGGGGAGGTGCTGGCGTCGGAGCGGGGGATTTTCACGGTGGTGACGACGTTGCGGGAACCTCGGCTGCTTTATGGGTCGATTGACCGGATGGCGTGGTGGGCGGGGTGGATGCTGGCGACGGCGGTGGTGACGGCGGCGACGGGGTTGTGGCTGATCCGGCGGGTGCTGGTGAGGGAGCGGCGGCTGGGGGAGTTGAAGAGTCAGTTTGTGAGCAGTGTGAGTCATGAGCTGCGGGCACCGGTGGGGTCGCTGCGGCTGATGGCGGAAGGGTTAGCGAGCGGTCGGGTGACCGGGGAAGGAGCGTCGGAGTTTCACCGGCTGATGGCGGGAGAGGGGGCGAGGTTGTCGGCGCTGATTGAGAACGTGCTGGATTTTGCGAGGATCGAGCAGGGGAGGAAGTCCTATCAGATGCGGGAGACGGATGTTGCGGCACTGCTGGGGGATGCGGTGGGATTGATGAGGCCGCAGGCGGAAGCGAAGGGATTGCGGATTGAGCTGGCGTGCGAGCGGTTGCCGGAGGTTCCGCGGGTGGATGCCGGGGCGTTGCAGCAGGCGGTGATCAACCTGCTGGACAACGCGATCAAGTTTACGGCGGAGGGGGCCGAAGGGGTGATTGGGGTCGGGCTGGCGGCGGATGGGATGGATGGGGGATGGAGTGTGGCGGTGACGGATCCGGGGATGGGGATTGCGGAGGCGGAGCAGGGGCGGATTTTCGAGTTGTTCTACCGGTTGGGGAATGAGCTGAGGCGGGAGACGACGGGGACGGGGATCGGGCTGGCGATTGTGAAGCACATTGTGGAGGGGCACGGCGGGGAGGTGGTGGTGACGTCGGAGCTGGGTCGTGGGAGTTGTTTCCGGCTGAGGTTTCCGGGGAGGCGGGGTGAGGTTTCCTCACAAGAGGAGGTGGACAAGGGAGGCGGGGAGGGCGAGAATGAGGTGGCGTCATGAAACTGCTGATCATTGAGGACGAACTGCCGATGCGGACGGCGCTGTGCGAGACGCTGGCGTCGGAGGGGTATCGGGTGCGGAGTGCGGTGGACGGGGAGGCGGGCCTCGAGCGGGCGCTTACTGAGGAACACGATCTGATTCTGCTGGATGTGATGATGCCGAAGCTGGATGGTTATGCGCTTTGTCAGGAACTGCGGCGGAGGGGTCGGAAGACGCCGGTGCTGATGCTGACGGCGAAGGGGCTTGTGGATGACAGGGTGAGCGGGTTGGATGCGGGGGCGGATGACTATCTGGTGAAGCCGTTTGCGATGCGGGAGCTGCTGGCGCGGGTGCGGGTACTGCTGCGGCGGAACGAGCGGGAGGCGGCGGCTCCCGAGCGGATTGCGCTGGGCGGGTTGGAGATCGATTTTGTGAGGGGGACGGCGGTGCGGGATGGGGAGAAGGTGGAATTTTCGGCGAGGGAACTGGCGATGCTGCGGCTGATGGCGTCGCGGCCGGGGGAGACGATCACGCGGGAGACGTTTCTGGATGAGGTGTGGGAATACAATGCGTGGCCGACGACGCGGACGGTGGACAATTTCATTCTGACGCTGCGGGCGAAGGTGGAGCCGGACGCGGAGGCACCGAGGTTCATCGAGACGGTGCGGGGTGCGGGGTACCGGCTGACGGCGTGATGATTTCTGACTTTCCCATGAGAACCCTGACAATTGCGTGGCTGATGGCGGTGGCGGCGCTCCCCGGGCGTGGGGAGCTGACGGATTACGAGACGGTGGTGCGGCCTTTGCTGGAGCGGTATTGTTATGACTGTCACGGGGACGAGGAGGGACCGAAGGGCGGGGTGAATCTGGAGCGTTACCGGACGCTGGCGGAGGCATTGGGGGATCGGGAGCCGTGGGCGGGGGTGCTGGAGAAGGTGGAGACCCTGCAGATGCCGCCGCCGAAGGACAAGACGCAGCCGGGAGCGGAGGAACGGGCGAGATTGACCGGGTGGATCCGGGAGCTGGCGGCGGCGGCGGATCCGCGGCTGGGGATGAGGGATCCGGGGAAGCCGGTGCTGCGGCGGCTGACGCGGCTGGAGTACAACAACAGCGTGAGGGATTTGTTCGGGCTGGAGCATGATCTGTTCATGTTTCCGGAACGGCTGCCGGTGAACGGCGGGTATTTCCGGAGCGGGATGAAGGCGATGCCTGAGCCGGTGAGTATTTTTGTGAGGGAGTACGGGCTGAAGTATCCGGTGCTGCTGCCGGAGGCGGGATTACCGGGGGACAACCGGGCGGAGCATGGATACAGCAACCGGGGCGATGCGATGAATCTGTCGCCGCTGCTGCTGGAGAAGTATCTGGAGACGGGCCGGGCGATTGTGAGCAGTCCGAAGCTAGGGCGGCAGAGTGCGATTTTCCGGGCGCTGGCGGGGGATCCGGCGGCTCCGCCGTTCGAGCTGGGGGAACTGGCCGGGTACGCGGGTGAGATTCCGGGATATGCGGCGGACGGTTTTGCGCCGAATCTGGATCTGCCGAGGCAGGCGAAGGAGGGCGGGGCGGCGACGGTGACCTATCAATTCCGGTTCAATGTTTCGACGGCATACGCTGAGGGGACGGGCGGGGTGTGGCAGGCGGAGGAAGCGAATCTTGTGGTGGGGCCGGGGCAGAGTCTGGGGATCCGGTTCGGGCCGCAGCAGCGGAAGCGGTTGCGGGTGACGTCGCCGCAGGCGCTGTGGGTGGCGGGTTTTTCGACGTCGGAGGAGACGTCGGGCGAGGGCTTGTTCACGAATCAGGAGCAGGGGGCGAAGGTGTTTGATCTGGAGTTTGCGGTGGAGGGGATGCCGGGCGAGATGATTTCCGATCTGGCGCTGAGTGTGCTAGGGAGGCGCGGGGAGAAGGGTGCGGTGGCGCTGACGGTGACGTTCACGGGCGGGGGGACGCACACGCTGAGCGATGTGATTCCGGTGGGGGAGGGAGTGGGGAACACGTTTTATTCGTTCCGGGCGCCGGATGGCGAGGGGATTGTGGCGCTGCATGTGGACGGGTCGGGGTTCAGCGGGAATCATGTGCTGCTGGACGACCTGGGGTTCATCACGAACGGGGGGAGCGGGGATCCGCTGGCTCCGGCGGGGAAGGTGGTGCGGATGTCGGCGAAGGAGAAGCGGGGGATTGCGGCGGCGCGGCTGGAGGGGTTTCTGGCGCGGTTGTTCCGGCATCCGGTGCATGAGGAGATTCTGGGGCGATACATGGGGTTGTATGACGGGGCGACGAAGGCGGGCGCGGGTTTTCCGGATGCGATGCGTGAGGCGCTGGCGGCGGCATTGGCGTCGCCTGAGTTTCTGTACCTAACGGGGCCGAGGGAACCTGCTGGGACGGTGCGGGCGCTGGAGGCTTATGAGCTGGCGTCGCGGCTGGCGTATTTTCTGTGGGCGGCTCCGCCGGACGACGAGCTGCTGGAGGCGGCGCGCGCGGGATTGCTAGGGACGGCGGAGGGTGTGGAGGCGCAGGTGGCGCGGATGATCCGGGACGGGAGGGTGAAGGAGTTTGCGGAGTCGTTTGCGGTGCAGTGGCTGCGGCTGGATCAGTTATACACGGCGAAGCCTGATCCGAAGCTGTTTCCGGCGTTTTATTACGGGCAGAACGGGAAGCGGACGCTGCATGCGCCGATGCTGGTGGAGGCGCTGCTGTTGTTTGAGACGGTGCTGGTGGAGGACGGGAGCATTCTGGATTTCATTGATCCGGGGTACACGTGGGTGAATCTGAAGCTGGTGAAGCATTATGGACTGGAGGAGGTGTGCGGGGCGAAGATCCGGGAGCTGAATCTGAGGATGAACAGCAGTGACGATCTGAAGGATCAGCGGATGAACAACATCTGGTGGCGCACGAAGCTTCCTGACAAGACGCGCGGGGGTTATCTGACGATGGCTGGGCCGCTGACGGTGACGTCGCTGCCGGTGCGGACGAGTCCGGTGAAGCGCGGGGCGTGGCTGCTGGAGAGCATTTTCAACCGGCCGCCGCAGGAGCCGAAGATTGCGTTTGTGCTGAA
>JAIXPK010000436.1 GCA_027486335.1 Verrucomicrobiaceae bacterium
CAGTTCATCCTCAACCGCGACACCCCCGGCGAAACCTTCTACCGCGCCCGCGGCCACTATCACCTCATCCGCACCTGCAATCAGTGGACCACCGAAGCCCTCGCCGCCGCCGACCTCCCACGCGGCTTCTGGACCCCCTTCGCCCCCTCCGTCATGCGCCACTGGCCCCTCACCAAAGCCGGCGATACTAACTGACAAAACCTCCCGGCCCGCCAATTACCGCTCCGCCTTTCCCTCAGCGGTTCTCAGGCTGCGTCACCGTCCGCCGCTTCCCAGGTACCTCCGAAGGCGGCACGCCCTCAGGCCCACTCTGATCCACCGGCACCGGCACCGCTTCCTCAGACCCGAATCCCACCGGAATCGCCACCGCTCCAGAACGCACCGCACCACCTCCCTCCCGCACCGCCGCAGGCTCCACCACCACACCACCATCACCACCCGGCGTCGCCGCAGGCGGATCGTTCCTCAGAAAATACCCAGCCGCAAACGCCGCCGCCGCCAGCCCCACCGGCCACGCCACCGCCGGCCGCCGCATCACCTCAGCCAGCACCGCCAGCCACCTGCTCACCGAAAACACCGGCCGCTCCTTCCGCTCATCCCTCAATCGCTCCCGCAACCGCTCCACCAAATCATCGGCATACCCCTCAGGCGGGCTCTGACGCCCCTTCGTGCGGAGAAATTCCTGTAGTATTGCTTCCTTGTCCATAACGTTGGCGGCGGTTTTCAGTGGAGGCAGTCAGAAAGCCAGGCCTGCAGCTGCTTGTGCGCATAATGCAGTCTGGATCGAACCGTCCCTTCCGACACTCCGAGGATGCGGCTGATCTCCGCATGGGGTATCCCCTGAATGTCGAACATGGTAACAACGGCCCGATGATCTTCAGACAACCTCTGCAGCGCTTCGTTCAATCGCACCTGCAATTCATGCAGCCCAGCCTCCCGCACCGGATCCGTCGCGTCCGTCAACCCGTCCAGCGCCGCCTGCGGCACCGTCCCGTCCGGCCCGTCCAGACTCAGCGTCTTCCGCCGGTTCCGCCGCTTCAGAAAATTCAGCGTCATATTCACCGCAATGCTGTACACCCACGTGTAAAACCCGCTGTCCCCTCGGAATCGCACAAGGCTCCGGTGCACCCTCAGAAAAATATCCTGCATCAGATCGTCCGTATCCTCATGACTCGCCGTCATGCTGAACACCATCCCGTAAAGTCTCGGCACATACTTCTTCACCAGCGCCTCAAACGCCGCCGCATCCCCCTCCCGCGCACGCTCCACCAGCGCCCGGTCCACCTCCTGTTCACTCGGTTCACTCGCACTCATCGCCGTCCTCAGCTCCCTCCCTCCCGCTGCACCGTCACCGCCACACTCCCGCAATCCGCCAATATAAACTTCCGCACCGTCACCCGCACCGCGCGCAACCTCCACCCCGCCAGCAACACCTCAGCCACTTCCTCCGCCAGCGTCTCAATCAACCGCCGCTCCCGCTCCCCAGCCACCTCCCGGCATCGCTCCGCCACCGCACCATAATCCACCGTCCCTCCCAACTCATCCCCCAACCCCCGAAACCCACGCTCCGGCCACATCCACACATCCAGCTCCAATCGCTGCGCCACCGCACGCTCATCATCAGGCACCCCGATCCGGCTCGCCACCCCTAGCCCTTTGATCTCAATCAGGTCGTTCTCCAGCTCGCTCATCGGTCACTCAGGTTACGCTCAGGTTCCCTCGCCCGATCAACTCTCCCTCACCGCTTGATGCTCGTCACCGATTGCAGAATCACACTCACCATCATGTACGCCATCGTCCCCACCAGCAGCGCCATGATGAAAATAATCACCGGCGTAATCATCGCCATCCCACGATCAATCGTCTTCTGCAATTCCTTGTCATACCGCTGCGCCGACCGCTCCAGCGAATGCTCCAGATCCCCCGTCTGCTCCCCGACCGTGATCATGTCCGTCAGCAGCTCCGGGAAAAATCCCACCTTCTTCAGCGACCGCGATAGCGATCCACCCTCACCCACCATCCCAATCACCTTCTGCAGCAATCCCTTCAGATACCGGTTCACCGTCGCATCACGCGTCAGCTCCAGCGCCCGCAGCAGCGGCAACCCGTTCCCCACCAGATTTGATAGGGTCTCCAGAAACTGCACGAAAAACCGCGCACTGATCAAGGGCCCGAAAAACGGCAGGCTCACACTCTTCTCATCCCACTTCGCCCGCCACTTCGGAATCTCCAGCAGCTTCTGAAATGCCCAGATCCCCAGCCCGATCACCAGCGCTATCGCCCACCAGTACCCAAACAGAAAATCACCAGCCTTCATCAGCAGCTTCGCCGCCGTCGGCAGCTCCTTCCCCATCGATTTCAGAAGCTGCGTCAGCTGCGGAATCAGATAGGACACAAACAGCAGGCTCACCCCGATCCCCGCCACCAGCAGACACACCGGATAAATCATCGCCGTCGTCACCTTCGCCTGCAGGTTCTGCACCGAAATCAGATATTCCGACTGGCGCTTCAGAATCTTCGGCAGCGCCCCGGACACTTCCCCAGCCGCCGCCAGATTGCAGTACAATTCCCCGAACGACGGACTAGCACCTTTCAGCGCCGACGAAAAACTCGACCCGTCCCGGATCCTCGACCGCAGCAGTGCCGTCACATCCTTCACCGCCGACAACTCATCCCGCGACTCCATGATCCGCAGCGCCGGCTCCAGCTGCAATCCCGCTCCTAGCAAATCACTCAGCTCCTCCGTCATCATGATGATGTCAGCCTTCTTCAGCTTCACCGGCTTCATCTGCGCGATGTCCTTCGCCTTCGCTTTAGCCACCGCCTTCTCACTCATCGGCTTCCCAGCCTTGTCCAGCGGCGCGTCCTTTCCCTTCCCGGCCGCCTTCGCATCCGCCGCCTTCGCCTCCGCCACCACATCCTCCTTCAGCTTCACCGCCACCGGCTGCAACCCGTTCCGCTCCAGCCGCCGCAGCGCATCCGGCCGGTCCGTCGCATTCATCTCGCCAGCCGCTTTGCTGCCGTCCCGCTTGAGTGCTGTATAGGTGAAGACTGACATAGTTTGGACCGCAGGCGGTGTTCAGCTGTTCTTCTCGTTCAATCCGGCTCACCGAGCATCATGTCGGCCGCCGTCGCACTAACTACTTCTTCCAGCGTCGTGTCCCCGTCAAAGCACTTGTAGATCCCATACTCCCGCATCGGAATGAATCCCTGCTTCAACGCCATCTCCTTCAGCTGCGCCTCCGTCGCACGCTTCGTGATCAGATCCTCAATCTGCTTCGTCACCACACAAATCTCGTAAATCGCCATCCGGCCGTGGAACCCGGAATGACTGCACGCATCACACCCGCCCGGCTTCGCCGTCATCACCCGCCGGTTCTCCGGCGACCGGAAGCCCACCGCCCGCAACTCCGCCGCCGTCACCTCACCCGGCTGCCGGCACTTCGTGCAAAGCTTCCGCACCAGCCGCTGCGCCAGAAAGCACCGCACCGACGCCGCCACCAGAAACGGCTCCACCCCCATGTCGATCAACCGGCTGATCCCCGAAATCGCATCATTCGTATGCAGCGTGCTGAACACAAGGTGACCAGTCAGCGCCGCACGAATCGCAATCTCCACCGTCTCAAGGTCCCGCATTTCCCCGATCATCACAATGTCAGGGTCCGCCCGCAGAATCGACCGCAGCGCCGTCGCAAATGTCAGGTTGATCTCGCTCTTCACCGCAATCTGCACCACCCCCTCGATCTTGTTTTCCACAGGATCCTCCACCGTGATGATCCGGCTGTCGATCGTGTTCAGTTCGCTCAGAAACGTGTACAGGCTCGTCGATTTCCCCGACCCCGTCGGCCCCGTGATCAGCACGATCCCGTTCGGCAGCTTCAGCATGTTGTCGATCACATGCCGCACCTGCGGAATCATCCCCAGCTTATCCAGATTGAACTTCTGCTGGTTCAGCAGACGGAGACTCACCGTCTCCCCTAGCACACTCGGAATCGTCGCCACCCGCACGTCGATCTGATTGCCGTCCAGCTCCAGACCGATCCGTCCGTCCTGCGGCAGCCGCCGCTCCGCAATGTCCAGCCGCGACATGATCTTCAATCGCGCGATCACCATGTTCTGCAGCGCCTTGATGTTCTCCGGCACCGGCACATCCACCAGCAAACCGTCAATCCGATACCGGATCCGCAGGAAGCTTTCCATTGGCTCCACATGAATATCCGTCGCCCGCTGAGTCAGCGCCTGACGAATGATCTGGTTCACAAACTTCACCACCGACGCCTCATCGTCATCATCATCAATGATGTTCGTCTCCTCACCCATGTCCAATCCCTGCGTGTCCGCCAGATCACGTCCCTTCAGAATCGCCTCAAACGTGTCCGCTCCCACCCCGTACAGCTTCTGAATCCCCTGCAGCAGCCGCGTCCGGCTCGCCATGTGCCACTCGATCCGGCACGGAATCGCCTGCGCCACCGCATGCCGCGCATGGTAATTGAACGGATCATACGTCGCCAGCGCCAGCACCGGTTCCCCCTCCACATGCCCCTCAGGCACCGGCATCGGCTCCCCTTCCTCATCCAGCTCCCCCATCATCCGCGCCGGATCCCCATACCACAACGGCAGCAACCGATAACGCAACGCCACCGCCGCCGAACACACTTCCTTCAATCGCCTCGCATTCCGCGGCTTCAAATCACTCTCCCAGTGCAACCGCAGCCACTGGCTCAGATTCCCCAGAAAATCCTCCTCCGGCATCAGTTGCGCATCCAGCAGATCGTCCACCACACTCCGCTGCGCCTGCGACGACTGCGCAATCACCGCCACCACCGCCTCGGGATTCTCCGCACCCGCCGCTTCGGCAGATCGAACCAGCATTTCATTCATGCGTTGGGCAAGCGAGGACATGGCAGAGAGCGTTGAATAAAGGGGAAAATCGGAAGCACCGCGGCCGTAACCCGGCGCTCCCTTCGGACAACGGGTTTTCTTCCCGCGTTCAATGTTGCGGACGGAATTTCCACCCAACTCCCCCTCCACACACCCCTTCAATCCGGTTTGCTCACCCCCACCCATCCCCGTATCCATCCCCCATGCCCCTCTCCCGCCGCCACTTCTCCCAGCAACTCCTCGCCTCCTTCCCCGCTCTCTCCCTCCTCCCCGCCGCCGAGAACTCCCCCCCGCCGCTCCCAGACGGTCTCTACTCCGAAATCACCACCGAACGCGGCACCATCATCGCCGAACTCTTCTACAAAAAAACCCCGCTCACCGTCACCAACCACGTCGGCCTCGCCGAAGGCACCCTCGGCCCCAACCCCGGAAAACCCTTCTACAACGGCCTCACATGGTGCCGCGTCGTCCCAGGCCTCGTCGTCCAGGGCGGCGACCCCACAGGCACCGGCAACGGCGACGCCGGATACCTCTTCCCGGACGAAATCGTCCCAGGCCTCCGCCACGACGCCATCGGCACGCTCCAGATGGGCAACGACGGCCCAGACACCAACGGCTCCCAGTTCTGCCTCATGCTCAGCGCCCAGCACCGCCTCAACTACGAACACTCGGTCTTCGGTAAAGTCGTCCGCGGCCTCGACCTCCTCCCACTCATCCGTCAGGGCGACACCATGAAGGTCCGCATCCTCAGAATCGGCCCCGACGCCGCCACCTTCAAAGCCGACAATACCTCCTTCGCCGCCCTCCAATCCTCCGCCAAACGCTACGCCGGACCCCGCGACCCAGGCCCCGACGCCCCATTCCACGACCCAGACAATCTCCTCCCCTCCGAATGGGAACGCGCCCGCCATTTCAACTTCAAACTCGCTAACTTCACCCGCTTCACCGGCCTCCACCTCGCCGCCCGTCTCTTCAAAGTCCGCCCCGCCGCCGCCCGCGGCACCCAACTCGCCTCATGGCTCCAATCCGAAGCCGCCCGTCTCAACACTAGCACCAAAGGCGCCCTCGCCGTCTACTTCGAGCAGGAAAACCAATGGCACTTCCTCATCGGATCCGCCTCCCTCCCTTCCTTCTCCACCACCAACCCGATCGGCCTCCCCCTCAAATCCCCGCTCTCCCCCGAAGCCGCCCTCGCCGCCTTCCTCTCCGACGCCACCTCCCGCGCCGACACCACCATCGCCACCGCCACCTCACGGCTCGCCCCCGGCGAATCCATGACCCCCGCACGCAAGGTCAAACTCCTCACCGACGCCGTCATCGACGGCCTCATCTTCAAACTCGAAGCCTCTCTCCACTGACAATCCGTAGGCAATGCTTCAGAAACCCCTCCCATCAGCGCATGCCGCCGTAGCAAGGCCGTCCCGGCCTTGTCGCTGCCGCAGCGAAGCACCATCCACCACGCTTCCCTAGCCACTTCCCCACCGGAAAACGCGTCCCGCGATCGGCCCTCCCGCATTTTCAAACACAGCCTGACCACCCACCCGCGTCCGCTCAGTCCCCGAACAGATTGCCCAGACCGCCAATCATCGACCCCTGATCGTTCCGCGACGTCCCCACTGAATTCGCTAGCACCCGGTCCGCCAGTCGCGAAAACGGCAGGCTCTGCAGCAGCACCGTCCCGTGCCCTCTCAGCGTCGCCACAAACAATCCCTCGCCCCCGAACACCATGCTCTTCAGGTTCCCCGCACGCTGAATGTTATATTCAATCCCCTTCGTGAACGCCACCAGACACCCAGTGTCCACAATCAGCGTCTCCCCCTTCAATTCCTTCTTCATCACATGCCCGCCCGCATGAATGAACGCACGCCCCTCCCCGTTGATCTTCTGCAGCACAAATCCCTCGCCTCCAAACAACCCGACCCCTAGCCGCTGCGCAAACGCAATCCCTAGCTGCGTCCCCATCGCCGCACACAGAAACGAATCCTTCTGACAGATAATCTCCCCACCCCATTCCTTCAACTCCAGCGGAATGATCTTGCCTGGATAAGGCGCGGCAAACGCCACCCGCTTCTTCCCACTCCCCTGATTCGTGAAATGCGTCATGAACAGGCTCTCCCCAGTCAGCGCACGCTTCCCAACCTGCTTCATCTTGTCCCAGAAATTGTTCGTCGGCGACGACCCGTCTCCCATCTTCGTCTCAAACCGGATGTCGCTATCCATGTAATTCATCGACCCAGCCTCCGCAATCACCGTCTCCCCCGGATCCAGCTCGATCTCCACAATCTGCATCTCGCTCCCGAACAGCTCGTAATCAATCTCATGCGCCGCCCCCTTCGCCCGCAGCGGCGGCGGACCAACCCGCGCAGGCCCCGCAGCCACCAGATCCGGCCGCACCACCCGCAACGGCTGCCAGTCCGCCATCCCTTCCTTCCACACCAGGGTCTCCCCGCTCACCGCCCCGCTGGCAATCAGCCCAGGAAGTTCACTCTCCTCCGTGGTCAACTGCTGACGATTCGGTCCGGAATAATAAATGGCGGCCATGGTCTCGGAATTTAGGGGGTTGCTCCGCACACCATACCGCAGCTCCGCGCCCAGCGAAACGGTTTTCTCGCCCCCCTCCCACCCTCACTCATGAAAAGCCCGTGAACAGGCCGCCCATTGACTCCCCCACCCCATTTCCCTTACTCTGACGCTCCGCATGAATCGCGCCGTGCCCATCCTGCTGTCTGCCGCCGCACTCCTGTGCCCGGCAACCGCTCCAGCACGCCCCTCCGCTCCTTACATCTCCGAAATCGTCGCCCGCAACACCAACGGCATCCTCGACGAAGACGGCGACCGCGCCGACTGGATCGAACTCTTCAACCCCAACGGCCAGCCCTTCGACCTCACCGGCTGCTCCCTCTCCGACAATCCCGCAGATCCCGCCAAATGGGCCTTCCCAGCCCAGATCTCCATCCCCGCAGGCGGCTACCTCGTCGTCTTCGCCAGCGGCAAAGGCCGCGCCACCGCAGGCCTCCCGCTCCACACGTCCTTCAGTATCGCCTCCGCCGGCGAATACCTCGGCTTCACCGACGCCACCGGCAACGTCATCTCCTCCTTCTCCCCCTCCTATCCACCCCAGTCCGCAAACGTCTCATGGGGCGTCATCTCCACCGTCCCAGCCCTCCGCTACGCCGCCTTCAACTCCCCCACCCCCGGCACCGCCAACAACACCGCCAGCGCCCCCGCTCCCCCAGTCACCTTCTCCCCCAAAAGCCGCACCTTCCCAGCCAGCTCCTCCATCTCCGTCGCCATCACCACCCCATGGCCCGGTCCCGTCATCCGCTACACCACCGACGGCAGCGTCCCCAACGCCACCTCCCCCATCGTCTCCGGCCCCATCACCATCTCCACCACCACCCGCATCCGCGCCCGCGCCTTCGAACAAGGCCGCCCCGACGGACCCCTCCGCAGCGAATCCTATCTCGCTCTCGACCCCGCCGCCGCCGACTTCTCCTCCAACCTCCCCATCGTCCTCACTCACCTCTGGAACTCCGGCCCGCTCCCCACCTCCGAAGCCCCGCGCGAAGGCACATGGATGATCTTCGAACCCTCCTCTCCCTCGTCCCTCTCCCGCCTCTCCAACCCTCCCTCCCTCTCCGGCTACGGCCGCTTCGAACGCCGCGGCTCCTCCACCCTCACCGCCGCCAAATACTCCTTCTCCCTCGAAGCATGGGACGAAAGCAACGCCGACCTCCCCATCTCACCCTTCGGCATGCCCGCAGAATCCGACTGGATCCTCCACGCCCCCTTCCAGTTCGACCGATCCCTCATCCGCAATAACCTCCTCTATCAACTCAGCCGCGACGCCGGCCGCTACGCCCCGCGCACCCGCTTCGTCGAACACTTCCACAGCACCGCCGACGCCCTCGTCAACGGCGCCGTCTACGGCCCAGACTACTTCGGCGTCTACAGATTCATGGAAAAAATCGACCGCGACGGCGACCGCGTCGATGTCGAAAAACTCTCCCTCCTCAACAACTCGGAACCCGAAATCTCCGGCGGCTACATCCTCAAAATCGACCGCCTCGACACCGGCGACTCAGGCCTCGCCGCCGCCAATCAGCTCCTCGGCCTCGTCTACCCAAAGGAACGCTCGCCCAACCCAGCCCTCATGGCCAGCACTCCCCAGAAAATCTGGCTCCAGAACTACCTCAACTCCATGTGGTCCGCTCTCAATGCCCCGGACTTCTGGAAACCTGACTCCGGCTACGCCAGATTCATCGACCCCGCCGCCGCCATCGACCACCACCTCCTCAATACCTCCGCCAAAAACGTCGACGCCCTCCGCCTCAGCGCCTACTTCCACAAACCTCGCTCCGCCCGTCTCTCCCCAGGCCCAGTCTGGGACTTCGACCGCTCCATGGGCTCCGCCGACGGCCGCGACCTCAACCCCCGCTCATGGCGCGGCGAAGGCGGTGACCTCGGCACCGACTTCTTCCACTACCCATGGTACGCCGAATTGTTCCGCGACTCCAACTTCTGGCAGGCATGGATCGACAGGCTCGACGCCCTCCGCAACGGCCCCCTCCAGACCGACCGCATCCACGCCCTCATCGACCAGCTCGCCGCCGAACTCAACCCTTCCCCTCTCCCCCCGGGCCTCGCCGCCTCCCCAGTCTCCCGCAATCAGCTCCGCTGGGCCTCCTCCACCTTCACCCCTCGCCCCTCCAATCCCTCCACCCCCGGCACCGACGGCTCCTTCTCCGGCGAAATCGCATGGCTCCGCAACTGGTGGGCCGCCCGCCTCGCCTTCATCGACGGACAATTCACCCGCCCGCCCAGCGCCTCCCCACCCCTAGGCACCGCCACTCCAGACACCGCCGTCTCCCTCTCCTCCCCCAGTCTCTCCGCCCCTGGCGCAAAAATCTACTTCACCACCGACGGCTCAGACCCTCGCCGCTTCGACACCACCCACGATACCCAGGAACCCTCCGTCACCTTCATCCCCGCCATCCACCCCATCCGCGGCATCGTCCCTAACGCCACCTTCAACTCCACATGGGGCTCCTCATGGCGCGGCTCAGACCTCAACGACAACGGCGACCACACCGACGACTTCGACGACTCCTCATGGCACGCCAACCCCTCTGGTACCATCGCCGGCGCAGGCTACGACGACAACATCGGCCCCTCCTCCATCAGCTACCTCCCCTTCATCGGCCTCCGCTGGCTCTCCGCCCCCTCCGGCGACAACTCCAGCGTCATGAAATCCGTCAACCAGTCCTGCTACCTCCGCATCCCTTTCCAAACCGACGCCGCTTCCCTCAAAGACCTCGTCTTCCTCACCCTCCGCGTCCG
>JAIXPK010000529.1 GCA_027486335.1 Verrucomicrobiaceae bacterium
ATCAACCCCTTCACCCGCCGGTGATCACTCGATGCATACGACAACGCCAAAGCATGCCCGATCGTCGGCACATACGCCTGATCCGTCGGCTCGTTCGGCTTCGGCTCAATCCAGATCTCAATCGTTTTGTCGTACTCCAGCACCGCATTCACCGTGTCCAGCAAACGCTGATATGCCAGCCGCGCATCCTTCGATTCCCGGATGTATGAACCCTCACGCGCCAGCCACAGCACCAGCGCCTTGCTCCCAACCGCATTCGCAATGTCCACCGCCTTCTTCGTCCGGTCCCACGCATACGCCCGGTCCGCCGCACTGTTCGACGTGTACCCGCCATCCACCGTCTGATCCGCAAACCACAGCCGCGGTGCCACAAACTCCGGCGTCAATCCATGATTCCCCAGCATCGCCTTCACCTCACCAGCCTTGCGCAGGATCTGCTCCGGCGAAAGCCCGTCCATCCCAGGCACCACATCGTCATCGTGAAACTGCACGCCCTCAAACCCCAGCGGCCGGTACAACGCATACTTCTCCTCATGCGGAAACGCTGCCCGCACTTCCGGTCCAAAGGGATCACCACCCTCACTGATGTTCCACGGACCAAACGAAAAACGATAGTTGACTGGGGTACTCATGAGATTTGCTGCAATGAAAAACTATTGGGAACTCGCCGACGCCACCTGAGTGCATGCCATCCCGCCGCACGCAACAAGGCTCTTCAATCTTCTTATGCACGCCACAACGGGCACACCATCTTCCAAAAGATCAATCCCCGCCGGACACGGCACCCACTTCATCACCGATTCCCCCCAAACTGCAGCCGCACCCGTCCCGAAACAATCAAGCCAGTGCCCATCGAAATGAGCACTGGCTCGAAAAACAATCACACGGAATACCCGTCCGCTCAGCGGCTCGTCGGCATTCCCAGTGGATTCGCAAGGTCTGCCGACCTAACCGGCCGATTCCATGAAAGATCCGACTTTTCCTCCCCGGGAAGGGGTGGCCGTGGCTTCTTCTTCCTCTTCGGCGTTGGGTCATCGCTGGCACACGACACCATCATCGCCGCAATCGCCATTCCCATCCCAATCCGCAGAATCGAAGCTTTCATGATGACAATCACAAGGATTCTCAGTTGCCCGCCGGTTCAAAAACCACCGAGTCACCAGGCAAGATCTGCTGCCCAGGAATCAAATCACTCTGCTTGATGTCCGCCACCGTCTGGTTCGCATTGATCTGCAGAATGTTGACCTTCCCGATCATCTGCAACCCGCGCTTCACCAGCAGCTTGGAATCAACCGTGACACCTTGGTTGCTGCCCATGTTCACCACCACAAAGCCCCAGTCCGTGTTCACCGCCCCAACCGTGCCCTTCGTCGCACCCAGACGGATCGCCTTCTCGCGCGCCGCCTGAATGTCCTTGAACCGGTCTTCCTTGGTCTTCGCATCAGCCAAAGCCTTCTTCGCAACATCAAGATCCTTCGTCAGGGTGTCGTCTTCCTTCGTCGCCACGTCAATCTCACCCTTCAGCGCCTCAACCTTCGCCAGCACTTCCTCAGGCGTCCCGTTCGCTCCCAGAATCCGGTTGATCTCGTCGTTCATCTGCTGGCGCTTCGCCAAGACTTCCTCGTGAGCAGTCTTCACCGTCTTCAACTCGCCGTCCTTCTCCTCGGTGTTCTTCTTCGCCTTGTTCGACGCAATCTTCTCGTTCTTCGCGTTCGTCTTAGTCTCCTTCCACGTGTCGTGGACCGCTTTGATCTCACCAATCACCCGGTCAGTATCCTCGTGAACCTTCACAATCTGACGGTTCAGCGTGTCCTTCGTGCGCCGGGCTTCCGCCTTCTGCGAACGTGTGTAAAAAGCCATTCCAGCAGATGCAAGGCTGCCAATGAGGCCGAGAATGAAGAGAATTTTCATATCGTAGTCAAATCTGGTATAGTGGATCGGTACCGCAACGCCGGCTCAGTTAGAACCATCAGCAGCCTTCTCCATCGGGGCGTCCGCAGCAGGGGCCGCATCAGCAGCAGGAGCCGCTTCCGCCGCCGGGGTTTCCGCAGGAGCCTCCGGTGCCGCCGCAGGAGCCGCTTCCGCAGCAGGGGCCGCAAACGGATCGTTCGCCGCAGGCGCTTCCCCAGCAGCAGGAGCCGCACCATCAGCCGCCTTCGCCGCTGGCTTCGCACTCGCCGCTGGCGCACCACCAGCACGCGGCTGCGAAGCAAAATTCACCACCACCGTGTCACCAGGCAGAATGTTGTCTCCCGCTGCCACCGTCCCAGGCACAATCTCAGCAATCGACCGCGCCGCATCAATGTGCGTCACCACCACCGTGCCCACCACGTTGTCCCCGCGCTTCACATCCAACTTCGCCTGCTTCACCACACGGTTCTGATTGCCAGCCCCGATCACCACAAACCCATAATCAGGATTCACCGCCGACACCCGCGCCGTGAAACTCGCATCCATCGTCCCGGAACGCTGCCACATGTCCAGTTTCTGCAGACGCGCAATGTTCTTGTCCACGTTCTCCTTGCTCGTCACCGAAGACGCAATCTGCGCCTTCTTCGACGCAATCAACGCCACCAATTGCTCCTTCTTTGAACTCAACGTCTTCAACTCCGCCACCAAGGTGTCCAATCCACCAAGATCCTTCAGCTTCGTCTCAAGATCGGCCAATTCCTTCTCAGCAGCCTCCTTCGCAGTCACCGCCTCCGTCAACTCCGTCGTCTTCGCCGCCAGCGCCGCTTCAGACTCCGTCTTCTCATTCGTGTTCTTCAGCAACTCGCCCTTCGCCTCGGACAAATCCGTGTCAGCCGTGGTCTTGGCCTCATCAGCCTTCACCCGGTTCTGCTCAGCCTTGACCTTGTTCTGCTTGGCAGCATCAGCCTGCTTCCGCTCGGAACTCAGCTCCGGCTTCACCTGGGTATAAGTAATTCCACCGGCAGCAAGCAAGGCAATACCGGAGACGACAGACAAGGGCTTCCACATAGGATTTCTTCTTAGGGTGAGTTGGGAAATTTCAGGTCTGTTTAGAGACAAACCCTCTTCAAGACAACATGAATTTCACTGCGAACCAAGAGAATTTTCCGCGCTTCCTTCTCCCAAAGGGCAACCACCAGTTTTTTCCTCGGTAGCGGCGGAAAAAAACCCGGAACGGCACGGGTCCGAACCGGGTCTCTTGAATTCCTCAGTGGTCTTCGTTCACTCGGCGTCGCCAGCATCCGCACCTTCCGCTTCCGGTGCGCTCACCACCAGCTTCAGCACCGCCTCAACATCCGAATGAATCTTGATCGTGACTTCGTGCTTGCCCGTCGTCTTGATCGGCTTCTCAAGCTCGATCTGGTGACGGTCCACCGTGACCTTGAACTGTGCAGCAATCCCCTCGGCAATGTCCGCCGCAGTGATCGCGCCAAACGCCTTGCCACCCTGCCCGATGTCCAGCGTCAGCCTCAACGGTGCCTTGCGCAGCTTCCCGGCAATGTTCTGCGCCTCCGCGCGCTCCGCCGTCTCACGCTCCGCACGGCGCGTCTTCAGATTGTTGATGTGACGGAGGTTCCCCGCCGTCGCTTCATAGGCTTTACCCTGCGGCACCAGAAAATTGCGCGCATATCCGGCTCTCACCGTGACGATGTCGGCTTCAGCTCCGAGGCTGGCGATTTTCTCCTTGAGAATGACTTGTACGTTAGGCATGACTGAAATTGGCTGATGTGGGGGTGAACCGGAAAAGGAGCGCGGAACTAAAGGCATCATCCCCGCCTGTCAAGGAGCGGATCATGGGGATTTTTCAGAACCCCCGATTTTCAGCCTCCCTTTCTCAGCACACCCCTCTCCCAACCGGGAGCCAACGGTTGAATCCGCCGCCACTCTCCCCCACAATCCCTCCCCATGCTTCCCTGCTCCCAGCGCATCATCGCCCCTTCCCTCCTCGCCGCCGACTGGAGCCGTCTCGCCGACGAATGCTCCCGCGCCATCCGCGCAGGCGTCGACTGGCTCCACCTCGATGTCATGGACGGCCACCTCGTCGATAATATCAGCTTCGGCCCCCAGTTCGTCGCCACCATCCACCGTACCAACGACATCTTCCTCGATGTCCACCTCATGATCGATCGCCCGGACCACTTCCTCGACCGCTTCATCAAGGCCGGAGCCGACAACATCACCGTCCACGTCGAAGCAAATCACGACGTCGGCGATACCCTCCGCCGCATCCGCGCCGCCGGCCTCACCTGCGGCCTCGCCATCGACGGCCAAACCCCCTTCGCCGCCGCTGAACCATGGCTCGACCAGATCGACCTCTTCCTCGTCATGACCATCAACGCAGGCTTCGGCGGCCAGGCACTCATCCCTGAAACCCTCGACAAGGTCCGCGCCGCCAAGGCATGGCGCGAAGCCCACGGGCTCTCCTATCACATCGAAGTCGACGGCGGTGTCCACAACGGAACCCTCCCCGATGTCCTCGCCGCAGGCGCCAATGCCATCGTCGCAGGCACCGCCCTCTTCGGCGTTCCTGACATGGAAGCCGCCGTCCGCCACTTCCGCTCCCTCTAACACCTGACATTCAGCCGGGCAGCACCACAGCCCCCGGCAGAATGCCCGCCTCCCGCAGGCTTCCCAGCCCCCTCAACCCTGCGCCGCACACCGCGCCACAAACTCCCTCATCCGGTCCTCCTGCATCTCAATCGACTCCACCAGCGCCGCCTGCACCCGAAACCGGTCAAGGTTATGCCCCGGCCTCGATGTCTTGAAATACGGATCGCCATTCAAATGATCCGCTAGAAACCGCATCGCCAGCTCCAGCGTGATCAGCTTCCCCGAAAACGCCAGATAGTCGATCTCCGCCTGCGTCAGAAACTCCCGCGCCGTGCTCAGATACCCGCGCACCAGCGCCTCGAACATCGGCTGCCTCATCGTCACACGACTCGCATCCCGCTCGTCCTCCGCCGTCGAAATCGTCGTCGTCCTCACCAGATCCCCGAAATCATA
>JAIXPK010000556.1 GCA_027486335.1 Verrucomicrobiaceae bacterium
GAAGACCGCGGACAACGGGTCGCCGCCATGGCCGCTGCACTCCCTGCCTTCATCGCAGACCTCGCAGCCTCAGGCCGCATCCAAGGCATCATCGCCCTCGGTGGCGGTGGCGGTACCGCCATCGCCACCGCCGCCATGCGCGCCCTCCCCGTCGGCTTCCCCAAGCTGATGGTCTCCACCCTCGCCAGCGGCAACACCGCCCCCTACGTCGGCTCCAAAGACATCGCCATGATGCCTTCCATCGTCGACGTCGCAGGCCTCAACCGCATCTCCAGACGGCTCTTCACCAACGCCGCAGGTGCCATCTGCGGCATGGTCTCCGCCGCAGCCGATCTCCCCGCCGACTCCAGCTCCGACCGACCCCTCGTCGTCGCCAGCATGTTCGGCAACACCACCACCTGCGTCAATGAAGCCATGCGCCTCATGGAATCCGCAGGCTGCGAGGTCCTCGTCTTCCACGCCACCGGCACCGGCGGCCGCACCATGGAAGCCCTCATCGAAAGCGGCCTCGCCGCTGGCGTCCTCGACATCACCACCACCGAATGGGCCGATGAACTCGTCGGCGGCATCCTCGGCGCCGGCCCCACCAGACTCGACGCCGCCGCCCACGCCCGCATCCCAGCCATCGTCGCCCCAGGCTGCCTCGACATGGTCAACTTCGGCGAACCCCACACCGTCCCCGCAAAATTCGCCAACCGCACGTTCTATCACCACAATCCGCAGGTCACGCTCATGCGTACCAATGCAGATGAATGCGCAGCCCTCGGCAGAATCCTCGCAGAAAAAGTCAACGCCTACTCCGCTCCAGTCTCCGTCATCCTCCCTCTCCGCGGCATCAGCATCATCAGCACAGAAGGCCAGCCCTTCCACGACCCAGCCGCAGACGCCGCCCTCTTCAACGCCATCCGCCAGCACCTCCGCCCGGGCATTCCCCTTGTGGAACTCGACGTCACCATCAACGATCCCCTCTTCGCCGCAGCCTGCGTCAACGCCCTCCTTCCCCACATCCCTATCAAGTCTCACTGACCCCTCCCTCATGCCACGCCTCGCCTCCGCCGCCCTCCTCCTCCTCACCATCGCCGCCCCGCTCCTCTCCAGCTGCGAAACCAGCTCGCGCCCGTCCTCCAACAAACTCAGCGCCCGCGAAACCACCGCATGGGGCAGCCGCGAAGAAGTCGAAACATGGCAGCGCGGCCGCTCCGACTACCTCATCACCCCCCCAGCCAACTGACCGCCCCACTCTCCGAACGAGCAGCCGCAGGCTCTGGACTGCTGTCAGAATTACAGCTCTCCCTGCGCACGGAGTGCGCCTACCAGCCCTCTCCCCACAAGCCACTTCTCACTTCTCTTGCGCGTCGACCTCCACCAGCTCTCCAAAAGCTACGGCCGGACGCTCGTCCTCTCTAACGTCTCCGCCTCCCTCCCGCCCGCCACCCTAACCGCCGTCCTCGGCATCAACGGCGCAGGCAAAACCACGCTCCTCCGCACGCTCTCCGGCCTCTCCTCACCGGACTCCGGCGAAATCCACTTCGACGGCGAACCACTCTCCCACGGCCGTCTCGACCTCCGCCGCCGCGTCCTCTTCCTCCCCGACAACCCCCCAGTCTTCCCCGGCACTGACATCCTCGAAAATGTCGCCGCTCACCTCCATCTCTGGCAGGCCGACCAGCCCGGCGTCGAATCCAAAGTCGCCTCATGGCTCGATGACCTCGGCCTGACGAACCAGGCCGGCCAATCCTGCGCCTCCCTCTCCCGCGGCCAGCGCTGGAAAGCCTCGCTCCTCGCCCTCCTCGCCGTCGACCCAGACCTCTGGCTCCTCGACGAACCCTTCGCCTCTGGCATGGACACCCGCGGGCTCTCCGTCTTCCGCCGCGAAGCCTCCGCCGCCACCGCCCGCGGCCGCACAGTCCTCTACACCACCCAGATCCCCGAACTCGCCGCCTCCTTCGCCGACGCCGTCGCCCTCGTCGGCCACCACTCCATCCAGATCCTCGACCCAGACCGCGACTTCGCCCGCGACCCCCACCGCCTCGAATCCCTCATCCTAGCAGCCGGCACCCCATGAAGGCCCTCTGGCCAGCCGACCTCGCCGCGCGTCTCCGCACCGCCGCCCGACCCCACCGCCGCCCGCCCCGCACCCCGTTCTCCCTCGGCGCGCTCTACACCATCGTCTCCATCGTCGTCGTCCTCGCCGCGATCTTCGCCGGCCCCGTCATCGTCGGAAAACACGCCGACTTCCTCGCCTGCACCGGGCTCTCCGCATGGCTCTGGACACTCTGCTCCTTCGCCTTCGCCAGCGCCCTCACTAACCACCTCACAAATCTCCCCCAGTTCCCCGACGCCCTCCTCATGGCCCCCGTCGCCCCGGAATTCCTCTCCCAACGCGCCCTCTCCTTCATTCGCATCAACATCGCGAAAACCCTCGCCATCTCCGCCGTCGCCGCCCTCGGCCTCACCGCCATCTACGGTGCCGCCGCTCCCCACCGCCATGCCTCATGGAACTGGTGGCTCTTCCTCCCAGCCGCCGCCGGCCTCTGGCTCCACCTCGCCCTCCTCGCCGCCGCCCTCCCCTACCTCCGCCCGTGGATCCTCCGCATCGGCCGCCGCCTCCCCATGCGTCTCACCGCCGCCCTCGCCGCCGCCGCCACCATCGCCACCATCGGGATGGTCCTCATCCCCCTCTTCATCGACACCCCAGGCGGCCGCCGCTGGATCGTCCCCCTCGGCTCCTTCCTCCACCAATCCCTCCCCGCCGCAGGCTTCCTCTCATGGCCCGCCCACCCGCACCCCCCGCCCCTCTGGTCCTTCCTAACGACCGCCCTCCTCGTCGCCGCTTCCCTCCCCACCCTCCGCAAATTCTCCGCCGCCCTCCAATCCCCTCCCGCCATCCCCGGCTGGAACGATTCCCTCTGGTCCCCCGACGACCCCGAAGACGAATGGTGGGATGACGAGGAACCCGACGACGACGCCCCCGCACCAGTCTCCAATCCCGCGCCCGACCCAGCCTCCCCCACCCTCACCAATGCCCTCATCGCCGCTCGGCTCCGCACCCTCATCGGAAACCTAGCCCCCCGGTCCCCCGACCTATTCCTCTGCCACGACCCCACCGCACTCGCCACCCACGACGCCTTCCGCCGCTCCTTCGACCGCAAAACCGCACGCTGGGTCTGCATCCCCGTCGCCTTCCTCATCCTCTTCGGTCACCCCGCCACCGAATTCATCGCATGGCTCTGGCTCGGCATCCACCTCTGGGAATTCATGCCCGAAGCCACCCTCCACCGCCACCTCCGCCACCAGTGGCTCGAACCTCTACCCCAGCAATGGCTTCCAATCTCCCCCCGACCCGCGTGGCTCTCTTTCTCCCGCGCCTGCGCCACCGCCGCCGGCCGGGGTCTCCTCCTCGGCCTCAAACTTTGCGCCGCCACCCTCGCCTTCTCCCTCGCCGCCTCCCTCCTCACCTCGTTCTGGCCATGGGCCACCCCACGCAACTCATGGTACATCCCCGCATCATGGCGCTGCGCCCTCACCACCGCCCTCATCCCCGCCGCTAAACCAGCCTTCCTCTGGCTCACCGCCCCCGCCCGATTCTCCAAAGCCCTCACCCCTCCCGCCTCCCTCACCCCACCATCGCGCTGGTTCTCCCGGCTCCCAGCCCTCACCACCACCCTCGCCGCCCTGGCCTTCGCCATCTTCGCCCTCGCCACCGCCATCGCTCCGCTAGTGTGGTCCGCCTTACAGATGGCGTCTTATGAACGAGGGATTTTTTCCGAGTCCAAGACGCGAGGAGGGCGCGAATCAGGATTCGCAACCGACGAGCAACACAGGAATCGGGAAAAAGACCCGTTTCTGTCCCCCACCACAGAGCGGCTGAATCTTCCTTCCTCCCCACAGAATCAGAAGATGCCATCTGTAAGGCGGGCTGCACTGGCGCCAAAACTCCCCCAAAACTTCCATCCCGCCCGCTTCACCATCCACCTCGCCACCCTCCTCACCCTCGCCCTCGTCCTCCGATCCCTCTCCCTCCACCTCACCTTCAAAATCTGGTCCAAAGCCCGCCGCCTCTGACCCCCCACCTCTCCCAACAAGCCCCCTCCCAACCAGCCCGGGCACGCGAGGCTCCGTACTCGCGCCTCCCCACAAGCCCTCTCCCAACCAGCCTTCTCACTTCAAACTTCTCACTTCCATCCCCCTCTCCCCACAAGCCCTTCCCACTTCTCACTTCTCACTTCTCACTTCCCATCCCGATTCCTCTAAGTTTCTGCGCAAATTCGGGGCTTGCCGCCTCCCCACCCCGCCACCACACTCCACATCCCTATGAGTCAGGAACATTTCCCGAATATCGGCAAGATCGCGTTCGAAGGCCCCAAATCCAAAAACGCCCTCGCCTTCCGCCACTACAATGCCGACGAAAAAGTCGGCAAGAAGTCC
>JAIXPK010000215.1 GCA_027486335.1 Verrucomicrobiaceae bacterium
GCCTCGTAATCCCCAGCCAGCAGATACCACGCAGGCACAATCACCGCCGTCCCGAAAAACACGCCCGCAAACTGCGCCAGAAACTGACGCCGCGGATTCGCTCCCAGCAGATACCCGCTCTTCAAATCCGTCAGCAGATCCGCCGCACTCGCCGCCGCCGCCGAAGTCGTCCCCGCCGTCATCAGGTTAGTCACTTTGTTCCCCGGATGCATCAGCGCAAACGCCAGCTGCGTCACCTTCCCCATCGCCCCAATCGGCGTCGTGTCCGTCTCGCCAGTCGCCCGACACGCCACCAGCGCCAGCGGAAACGCCATCGCAATCCCTATCAGCCCGAAATACCACGGAATCCCAAACCCAACCTGCAACACCGTCACCAGCCCAATCGTGATCGGTACCAGTCCCATCACCATCCAGCTCCCCGGCACCTCAATCTCCGCCATCGCCGCCGCCTCGCTCGTCGCCCCGCCTTCCTTCCTCCGGAACGCCCGCGCCACACTCCGCCACTGAAATCCTAGCGACACCAGACTCGACACCACCATCAGCGCCGTGCCGCCCCACACACCCCACCGGAACAACACCGTCACGCCTCCGTCCGGAGTCTCCGCCACCTTCACCGCATGATTCGCCACAAGGATCGGACCCAGCCAGAAATGCAGAATCACTGTCCCCAGCAGCATCGAAAGCGACGCCCGCAACCCCACAATCATCCCCGCCCCGATCATCAGCAGCGACGGCTCCCACGCCAGTCCCGCAAACGAAACCCCACCGGCCGCCGGCCCCGGTATCGCCACGCTCTCAATCCCATGACTGAACTTCGTCATCCACCCTCTCACTCCCTCCCCTAGCCACTTCGCATTCTCCGCAATATTCCCCATCTGCCTCAACAGCGCCATCACCGCCCCAGCCGCCATCGCCCGCAGCAGCGCATACGCCTTCCGCGACGCCTCCTCCCCGGCCGCATACAGGCTCCTCAAGGTCTCCGCCGCCGCAATCCCCCCCGGAAACGCCAGCTGCTCATGGTTGATCATCTGCCGCTTCATCGGAATCGCCAGAAACACCCCCAGACACGCCGTCAGAAACACAAACGCCGCCATCATCGGCCACTCCATGTGCTTGCCTCCATTCACCATCAGCAGCGCCGCACACGCACTCCCCACCACCGAACCCGTACTGTACCCAGCCGCCGACGCCGTCGACTGCATGCAGTTGTTCTCCAGCAGGCTCATCGGCGTCACTCTCCCCCCACTCAATGCCCGCACGCCATTCCAGATCGCCCACGACATCACACACGCCGTGATCGCCACCCCGAACGCCCACCCCAGCCGCAAGGTCGTGTAAAGATTCGACAACGACAGAAACGCCCCCAGCAACCCGCCCATCAGCACCGCCCGCACCGTCAGCTGTTTCTGCTGGTGCCCCTGATAAACATTCCGGAACCACCACAGATCCTTTTCCTCAGGCGTAGCATCAGGCCCCGGCCCAACCGGCAGTTTCTCAGCAGTGTCAGATGTCATAGGCAACTCTTGGTTCAGCTCCCCTCAAACCCGGTTCCACGCCCCGCGCAATCCCCTTGTTCCCCGCCATCACGCTCCCCCCAAGCCCATTCCGCGTTGGACAAAACCCGCACCGTCGCCACTCTCGTCCCATCGTCCCTCGCCCGGATCACCCGGTCCCGCCGACGTCTCACTCCACTCCATCCTCTCTCCAATCTCTCTCCGCTCTCCCACCATGCACGACCCTCGCCTCGACAAGCTCGCCGCCCAACTCATCTCCCACTCGGTCTCCCTCAAACCCGGCGAAAACATCCTCTTCGACCTCTACGACACCCCACCAGAAATGGGCATCGCTCTCGTCCGCGCCGCACGCGCCGCCGGCGGCATCCCCCAGGTCCAGATCCACGACGCCCGCGTCGCCCGCGAACTCCAACTCGGTGCCACCGACGCCCAGTACGATCACTGGAGCGCCGTCCAGATGGACCTCATCCAGCGCATGCAGGCCTACATCGCCATCCGCGGCAGCCACAACATCACCGAAAGCTCCGACGTCCCCGCAGAACGCATGAAGCTCATCATGGGCAAAATGCGCCCAGTCATGAACCACCGGGTCCAGAAAACCAAATGGTGCGTCCTCCGCTGGCCCAACCCTTCCATGGCTCAACTCAATAACATGAGCACCGAAGCCTTCGAAGACTTCTACTTCCGCGTCTGCCTCCTCGACTACGCCGCCCTCAAACCAGGCATGAACGCCCTCGAAAAACTCATGGATCAAACCAGCGAGGTCCACATCACCGGCCCAGGCACCGACCTCCGCTTCAGCATCGCAGGCATCCAGTCCGAAGCCTGCGGCGGCGAAAAAAATATCCCCGACGGCGAATGCTTCACCGCCCCAGTCCGCGACTCGGTCGAAGGGGTCATCTCCTACAACGCCCCCACCATCTACCAGGGCATCGCCTTCGACAGCGTCCGCTTCGAATTCTCCAAAGGCAAAATCATCAAGGCCACCGCTAACAATACCGAAGCCATCAACCGCATCCTCGACTCCGACGAAGGAGCCCGCTACATCGGCGAATTCGCCATCGGCTTCAATCGCGAGATCCTCCACCCCATGCGCGATATCCTCTTCGACGAGAAAATCGCCGGCAGCTTCCACTTCACCCCCGGCCAAGCCTACGAGGGCAAAACCGACAACGGCAACCGCAGCCAGGTCCACTGGGACCTCGTCTGCATCCAGCGCCCGGACTACGGCGGCGGCGAAATCAAATTCGACGGCCGCACCATCCGCAAGGACGGCAAATTCGTCCTCCCAGAACTCGAACTCCTCAACTGACCGCCGGCCGCCTCTGCGAAAGTGGCACAGGCATCTTGCCTGTGACCTCTCTACCAACGTCTCAATAAGGAAGCAGAGCCGCCGAATCCTCCTTCCCTTCCACTAAATCAGAAGATCCCCGCTGCCCCCAACCATCACGGCCGCATCACCCGCATCTCCACCTCCACGGGCTTCGTCAGCTCGTCGAGGCGCGCCTCCACACGCCCCCACTCCGCCTCCGCTTCCTCCACCGTCCTCACGTCCCGCTCAACCCCGGGCTTCCGGTGCCCCACCCGCTCCCGCCACGCCGCACTGAACCACCGCTGCCGCTCCATCACCGTCTCCATCACCGCCACCGACGCCCCCGCAAACGGCAGCACGGGCAATCCCGTCAGATCATAGCCCCTTGCCAGTTGCTCCCGCGTCACCACCGCCGCCAGTCGCTCCCCAACCATCAATCGACACGCCGCCGCCGGCGCATCCGCCACCATCAGCTCCAATCGGTTCATCAATCTCGGAAATCCCCCCGCCTCCAGAAACCCCCGCGGCGCTCCCACTGGCCCAGCCACCGGCGGCCGACACACAAACCTAACACCCCGCCCGCCATCCGCTCCCGCCCCGCTCACCACCGGCTCCCCCACGATCCCCGGCACGCCCAACCCCTCCGCAATCAACCCAGCCATCAGCCAGTGCACCGCCCCGTCTGGATGAATCCCATCCCCGTTCTTCCACCCGGGATCACGCTCATGCCACGCCCCCACCACCGCACTCAGCGGCCCGTGCAGATCAATCACCCTATCCGATAGCCCCTCGCTCACCAGCAGCCACTCGCTGTACCCCGCAAGGGTCCTGTCATAACCGCGCCACGGCTTCTGATAACCATACGCCTCCGCCCCGTCGTCCGCCACCGGCCCGCGGAACGACTTCGCATCAAACGGCGGCGGCGTCACCACCACCACCCGCGCCCCCGCACCCCGGCACTGCTTCACCAGCTCCTTCATCCCTTCCTGATACGCCCGCATCCGATCCTCCGCCGGCGGCGCATAAATCCCGTCGTTCATCCCATAACAAATCATCACCACCGTCGGCTTGATCAGCTCCAGCGCCCGGCCACTCCGCTCCAGCACACACGGTCTCGGAAACGGATGCCCACTCTCACTCAATCCGCTCACGGTCTCGCTCCCTAACCCCAGCGGATAAAGCCGAATCCCCTCCCCCGGCTGCCGCGTCCGCAGCAGCACGTCCAGCACCGCCAGATACCTCCCATCCTGCGTAATGCTGTCCCCCAGACACAACACCCGATCCCCTCTTCTCAAAAACGGCCCTCCCGCCACGCACTCACCTCCCAGCACCAGCATCACCATCAGCAGTATTCTCATTCTCTTCATCTCCCTCCATCCTACGCGCCGCCCCTCCCATTCTTGCGCTCGCATCCCCGCCCACCACGCGCCATCTCACCCAAACACCATGGACTCCGTCTCCGCTCCCGTCGTCGTCGAAAGCCGCGCCCGCGTCCGCCAGCCTCGCCAGCTCGCCGTCGCCGACTTCTTCGCCCGCCACTCCCACCACCTCCACCTCGAACTCGAAAACACGGGCTGCTCCATGGACCGCCCCATCCACGAGCCCTCCATCAACCGCCCAGGCCTCGCCCTCGCAGGCTTCTACCTCTACTTCGCCTACAAACGCATCCAGGTCCTCGGCAACTCCGAATTCGCCTACCTCACCAGTCTCAGCGAACCCGAACAACGCAGGGTCTTCAGCCGCATGTGCGAAAGCGAAATCCCCTGCATCGTCCTCTGCCGCTCCCGCAAGCTCTCCCCTCCACTCCTCAACGCCGCCCGCGAAATCGGCGTCCCCATCTTCCGCAGCTCCATGAACACCATGAAGTTCATCAACGCCTGCACCCACTGGCTCGAATGGGAATTCGCCCCCGTCGCCAGCGAACACGGATGCATGGTCGACGTCAAAGGCATCGGCGTTCTCATCAAAGGCGACAGCGGCATCGGCAAAAGCGAAGCCGCCCTCGGCCTCCTCCAGCGCGGCGCCTCTCTCGTCGCCGACGACAAGGTCGTCTTCCGCGCCCCTGGCGCTGGCGAAATCATCGGCACCGCCGAAGAACTCGGCCGCTTCCACATGGAAGTCCGCGGCCTCGGCATCGTCAACGTACCCCTCATCTACGGCGTCGGCTCCATGCGCGTCGAAAAACGCCTCGACCTCGTCGTCAATATGCGCCACCTCGCCTCAATGGACGATGTCGACCGCCTCGGCACCTCCGAACACCGCTACCGCCTCATGGGCGTCGAAATCCCCTACTTCGAAATCCCCGTCTCCCCAGGCCGCGAAATCGCACCCCTCATCGAGGTCGCCGCCCTCGAACAGAAACTCCGCTCCTTCGGCCACCACAGCGCCATCGAATTCAACAAGAATCTCTTGAAAGTGATGGCGGAGAAGCGAATCAGTTGAAGGCCGCCCCTCCCATGCTCACCAAAGAACTCACCATCGTCAATAAACTCGGCCTCCATGCGCGCCCAGCCGCCATGTTCGTCAAGACGGCCGGTGCCTTCAAATCCGAAGTCTGGGTCGAAAAGGACGACGAACAGGTCAACGGGAAAAGCATCATGGGCCTCATGATGCTCGCCGCAGGCTGCGGTGCCAAAATCAAGGTCAGCGCCGAAGGCACAGACGCTGAAGCCGTCATGGCTCAACTCGAAGCCCTCGTCGCCGGCGGCTTCACCGAAGGCGCCACCGGTCGCGCCTGACTCCCCGGCGCACGCCGCCAATTTCCGCGCAGCGCCCACAAAGCAATGCGCAGCCTTTTCCCTTGCCGCGCCCACCCGGGAAACGAACGCTCCCACCATCATACCAAGCACCCCCTGCACCCCTCTTCCCATGAGCGCCGCTCCCCCCATCCCCGTCGAACACTCGGACGAAATCAATACCCGCATCCTCTCGGTCTCCGAGGACATGGTCAAGGGCTTCGTCCCTAACCCTTTCCAGGTCATCGCCGAACGCTCCGGCATCCCCCTCCCCACCGTCCTCGAACGCATCCGCGCCATGCTCGAAGCCGGTGTCATCCGCAGGGTCCGCCAGACGCTCCTCGCCACCAAACTCGCCCACGGAGCTCTCGTCGCATGGAAAATCGACCCTGACAAAATCGACGCCACCTTCGACTTCATGTTCCGCGAAGACCCCTTCAGCGGCCACGTCGTCACCCGCTCCACCGACCGCGATATCTCCGGCTCCGACTACCGTCTCTGGACCACTCTCAAGGTCCCTCAGGGCCGCTCCCTCGAGGAACACGCCGATGTCCTCAAACGGCTCGTCGGTGCTCACGAATACATCCTCATGCCCGCCAACGGGATCTTCGCCCTCGGCGTCGGCCACGTCCGCCGCAAAACCATGGAACCAGGCGACCGCGCCCCGGAACCAGTCGCCATGGACACCACCACCACGGTCGAACTCTCCGACGAGGAATGGGACGTCCTCCTCTCCCTCAAGGAAGAACTCACCCCGGACGAAATCTGCGAAAACCCATGGCTCGGCCGCGCCGCCGTCGCTAACGTCTCCTACGAACGCTTCTGCGAGGTCGCCACCGAACTGAACCGCAAAAAGGTCATCGGCCGCTTCTCCACGTTCCTCGAACACGTCAAACCTTCCCAGTCCGGTGAACGGGTCACCCGCTTCAACGGGCTCTTCCACTGGGCCGTCCCCAAAGGCATGGAACAACAGGCCGGCGCTGAAATCGGCCGCCACTTCATCCTCACCCACTGCTACTGGCGCGAAGGCGGCCCTCGCTTCGGCAACGTCAATATCATGGCCGTCATCCACGGCTCGGAACGCGACCGCGTCCTCGCACACAAAGCCGCCATCGACGCCCACCTCGCTGACATCGGCATCCCCGTCTCCTACACCGCCGTCTTCTGGGGCGGCCGCAGCGAAATCAAACCCAGCGAAATCTCCCCCAAGGTTTACCGCGAAACCCACGAACGCTGGGCCTCCATGGGCACCGTCCTCTAACCACTCACCATGGCCGATCCAGCCCCAGCCCTCTACCCGGGTAGCTTCGACCCCATCACCAACGGCCACCTCGACGTCATCGAACGCGCCGCCAAGCTCTTCGACCACGTCCTCGTCGCCGTCGCCGACAACAACGCCAAAAACGCGCTCTTCTCCACTGAAGACCGGGTCTCTCTCATCCGTCAGAGCGTCTCCTCGCTCCCTAACGTCCAGGTCACTTCCTTCAAAGGGCTCCTCGTCGACTTCGCCGCCGCCTCCGGCGCCCGCGTCGTCGTCCGCGGTCTCCGCGCCGTCACAGACTTCGAATACGAGTTCCAGATGGCCCTCATGAACAAAACCCTCCGCCCGGACCTCGAAACCATCTTCCTCGCCTCCCGCGAGGTCTTCACCTACGTCAGCTCCCGCGTCATCAAGGAGGTCGCCCGACTCGGCGGCGATGTCACCCGCATGGTCCCAGCTCCCGTCGCCGCAGCCCTCGCCGCTAAATTCCACGCCCCGTAAGCCGCGCCACCGCCCCTTTTCCTCTTTGCAATCCCCACCGCTTCCTTAGCCTGCCGCGGTGAACCCCTCCCCACCGGCCGCCCGCCTCCGCTTCCCATCGGCCGCCGCCCTCTTCCTCTTCGCCCTCCTCGCCGCCTGCATCCTCAGGTTCCCCTCACGGGAACTCAAACCCATGCACGCCGACGAATCCACCCAGGCCCTCAAGCTCCGCGAGGCCCTCGCCGGTCAATACCAGTACGACCCTCGCGACCACCACGGCCCCACACTCCTCTATTCCACCATCCCCCTCCTCAAGCTCTCAGGCACCGACTGGAACCACGCCACCGAATCCGACCTCCGTCTCGTCCCCGCCCTCTACGGAGCCGCCCTCCTCCTCCTCCTCTGGCTCGTCCGCGACGCCCTGCCTCCTAACGCTCTCGGCTGGTCCGCCCTCTTCCTCGCGGTCTCGCCCATCATGGTCTTCTACAGCCGCTACTACATCATGGAGATCCTCCTCGCGGTCTTCACTCTCGCCTCCATCGCCTGCGGCTGGCGCTTCTTCATCACCCGCAAATCCCCATGGCTCATCGCCTCCGGTCTCTCCGCCGGCCTCATGCACGCCACCAAGGAAACCTGCATCCTCCACTTCGCCGCCCTCACCGCAGCCCTCGTCGCCATCCGTCTCCTCAATTGGCTCGCCCCAACCGCCCCAACCGTCTCCGCCGCCCCCGCCCGACCGTTCTTCTCCCCGCGCCACGCCCTCGTCTTCACACTCGCCGCCACGCTCGCTTCGGTCTCCGTCTTCTCCAAGGGCTTCACCGAATGGCAAGGCGTCGCCGACTCCATCGGCACCTACTTCCAGATGTTCAGCCGCGCCGGCGGCCAGGGCCACGAAAAACCTTTCTCCCACTACGCCGCCCTCCTCTGGGGCGGCTCTTTCGGCACCACCTCCATCCCCTTCCCTTCCTCTCCATCCAGCCTAACCACCCTCCTCTCCAACCCCTCCCGCCTCGCCATGATCCTCGGCCTCAATGCCGACGCCCGCATCATCGTTCTCTCCGAAGCCCTCCTCGTCATCCTCGCCGCCATCGGCTGTCTCGCCGCCTTCTCCCCCAGCCGCCTCCACCGCCACTCGATCCTCCTCCTTCGCTTCCTAGCCGTCTTCAGCATCGCCCTCTTCCTCATCTACTCCATCATCCCCTACAAAACCCCATGGTGCATCATCACCCCATGGCTCACCCTCCTCATCATGGCAGGCTTCGGAACATCCCAACTCCTCCGCCTCGTCTCCCCTCGCCCGCTCCACTTCCTGACCCTCGCCCTCCTCTCCGCCGCAACCGCCCAACTCGGGCTCCAGGCATGGCGCGCCTCCCGTGACTTCGCCTCCACCGCCGCCAATCCCTACAACTACAGCATGACGTCACGCGACGCCCTCGACGCCGTCCAGCGCATCCGCCGTCTCGCCTCCCTCGACCCCGCAGGCAACTCCATGGTCATCGCCCAGCACGACGAAAACGGCGCATGGCCCCTCCCATGGTTCCTCGCCCGCCAGTTCCCTAACTACCAATGGCAGGGCGGACCGCTCGACTCGGATCTCCCCTCAGTCCTCCTCCTCAGCGGCGATGCCGAAGCCACCCTCGACAAGGCCCTCGCCGCCTCCGGCAACCCCGACGCCCTATCCTCCCGCTTCGCTCGCATGCCAGTCTCCCTCACGCCGTCCACAGGCCTCACCATGTTCGTCCGCAAATCCCTCTGGGACCAGTACACCACCCACCCCGCATGGCCCCACACCCCAGTCCAGAAATGACGCCGCCCTCCATCCATCGCTTCGGCCACGAAGCCATGGCCACCCGCTTCGAACTCACCCTCGTCCATCACGACGCCGCAGAAGCCGCCCGCGCCGCCCACGCCGTCTTCGACGACACCGACCGTCTTGAACAGGAACTCAGCCGCTTCATCCCCCACTCCGATCTCGGCCGTCTCAACGGCAGCGATGCCGGCCGCATCGTCGATCTCCGCGAGGCCGCCATGGATGTCCTCTCCTACGGCAAGGATATCTGGGAACAAACCGGCGGCGCCTTCGACATGACCATCGGCCCGCTCTACGCCATCCTCCGCTGGCCCGACGGTCTCCCCCGCAAGGCCTCCCCAGACGAACTCGCCGACGCCCGCGCCCGCTGCGGCTTCCACCTCCTCGACCTCGACCCAGACGAATTCACCGCCATCCCCAAGGTCTCCGGCATGATCACCGACGCCGGTGCCATCGGCAAAGGCTACGCCCTCGACCAGGCCGCCCAGATCCTCACCGAAGACTACGGCATCACCAACGCCCTCCTCAACGCCGGCACCAGCACCATCCTCGCCCTCGGCTCCATGCCCGGCCACGACGGCTGGCTCGTCCGCGC
>JAIXPK010000429.1 GCA_027486335.1 Verrucomicrobiaceae bacterium
GCCCGGCTCCACTTCACATGGCAGCAGGAAATGCTCGGCCTCGGCGACGCCGTCCTCCTCGGCCGCACCTTCGCAGGCAATGACCCCTGCGCCGTCCTCCTCGGCGACACCATCGTCACAAGCGCGGACCCCGCCAACCCAGTCACCGCTCAACTCTGCGCAGCCTTCAACGCCCACGGCGGCTCCGCCGTCGCCCTCGAAGAGGTCCCCGAAGACAAGGTCTCCCGCTACGGCATCGCCGACGCCACCCCCATCGGCAATCGCACATGGCGGGTCCACCAATGGGTCGAAAAACCCTCACGCGAAGCCGCACCCAGCCGCATGGCCATCGCCAGCCGCTACGTCTTTTCCCCAGCCATCTTCGAATGCCTCGCCGCCACCCCCAAAGGCCTCGGCGGCGAAATCCAACTCACCGACGCCATGCGGCTCCTCGCCTCCCGCGAACCCATGTTCGGTGTCCAGTTCAACGGCACCCGACACGACATCGGCAACCCCGCAGGCTTCATCAAAGCCAATCTCGAATTCGCTCTCCAGCGCCCGGAAATGGCCGACTCCATCCGCCACACCATCCAGTCCCTCGCCGGATCCTGACAAACCCACTCGGCCCACCCGCCGCCGCCGCCGCCGCACGTCTCCTATTTGAAGTAGCGCTGCAGCACCGCCTTCTCCGCAGGCAGCAGCGCTTCCTGCCAAAGCGCCGCCCCACCCTCGCCCCGACCCGCCGCCCCGCCCGCCTGAGGCCCCACCGGCGTACGGTCCAACTCATGCTTCGCATCCTCCGTCCGGATCACATCCCCAGGCAACGGAGCCCGAGTCTCCTGCCCAGGCAGATTCTCCAGCGCCCCTTCTCCTAACCTCTCACTCTCCGATCCTTTCCCCAATGGCGAGGTCCCCGGTCCTCGCGCCACTCCTCCTTTACCATCCACCTCACCTTTTCCATCTCCCTGACCTTCTCCCTCGCCCTCACCCTCACCCTCACCCTCGCCCTCACCTTCCCCTTCACCCTCACCTTCACCTTCACCTTGCCCCTTCCCCTTACCTTTTCCTTTCCCCTCGCCTTCCCCCTCACCTTCGCCCTCTCCCTCACCTTCGCCCTCGCCCTCTCCCGCCTTCTCACACTGCCCCGCCGCCGCCTCCAGCTGCTCCTTCAATTCCTTCAACGCCCCCGCATCCATCTTCGGCACCGACGCCGGATCAATCTTCTCAAGCGCCTCCCGCAACCGCTCGCTCAACCCTAGCTTCGACTCCGCCAGCCCCTTCAGCGTCGACGCAAATTCCTGCGCCTGCCGCGCCTGCTCCTCCGCCCCCGCCGCACTCTCCGCCGCACTCAGCTTCTCCAACTGCTTCGCCGCACTCGCCAGCCGCTCACCCTGACGCCCAGCCTCGCTCCGCACGCCGTCCCGCAACGCATCCGCCGCCTCCAGACTCCCGTGACTGTACTGCTCACCCGCAGGCTTCTCCTCCAGCGCCTTCAATTGCTCCTCCAATTCCTCAATCGCCTGCTCAGAAACCGTCTCCTTCAACGCCTCAATCGCCGCCCGAATCTCCTCATGACTCACCGGCGGCGGCATCGCCAACCGCTCCCCCGCCTCCACCGACACCGGCACCATGAACGCCAGCACACTCAACCCAGCCGCCACCGCCAGCGGCAGCACCGTCCTCCTCCAGTCAAACCGCAACCCGTCCGCCACCTCCCCCGGCACCTCCGGCCATCCCCTCACCCCAGCCATCGCCGCACTCAACGCATTGTGCATCCCCAAGCGGCTCTCCAGCCGCACCATCGCCTCCTCCATCGTCAGAAACCTCCCCCGCGCCCTCACCCACGCCACTCCCCCGCTCAACACCAGCAACCCCACCACCCCTAACACCCCCTCCGTCGCCGTCACCTCCCATCCCCGACTCCGCGCATACAATACCCCCGCACACCCCACGACCGCCACCCCAGCCGCCAGCGGACAAAACCCAGCCAGCCACCACCCCAGATTCACACGCCTCCTCGTGCGCCCCGCAAGGCCCCGCCACTTCTCAGCCAATGTCTGCGTCTCGGATTTCATCACCCCTCCCATCCACCATCACTCCCCCTCTGCCAACCGCAGACGGATCCAATTCGCATCCACCATCACCATAATCCACCCACCCGGCAAAACTCGCCGCCGTAGCCCACATCAACCCAGATAGGACACGCCAGATTCACCGTCGGCGACCCCACTCAGCATTCATGGACTGATCAGCTTTCAAGCCCCCCTCCGGTCAAGCACGGAACCGCAAGGCCCCGTACTCGCGCCTCTCCGAACACGCCCCCCCGTACCAGCCCGGGCACGCGAGGGCCCGTACTCGGGCCTCTCCGAACACGACCCCTCCGTACCAGCCCGGGCACGCGAGGCTCTGTACTCGCGCCTCTCCGAACACGACCCCTTCGTACCAGCCCGCCGCAGGCTCTGGACTGCAGTGAGCTTCACAGCTCTCCCTGCGCACGGAGTGCGCTTACCACCCTCCCAACCAGCATCCCGCCCGCCCGGTGACACAACGCACCATCTGACTCACACACAGTTGGTCGGGGCATCGAACCCTCTCCCCTCACCATTGCTCACCTCCCCATCCCGCAGGGATGACGGCTCGCAGCCGGTGGTTGAGCGAGTCCACGAGCGACACCACCGGTAACCACACCCAACAAACTCGCACCCCACAAGGGGTGCCAGCCTCTAACCGGTGGTTGAGCAACGCGACACCACCGGATTACCGCCCCAAATCCACAACAAATCCCCGCCCCATCCGCCCTATCCGTCCTATCCATCCCCTCTCATCCCACCCCTCGCCCCCTCCCATCCCCGCCCGCGCCCTCGCGGACAAAGCCGGTCTCCCACACAAGCGCATCTGGAAGAATGTCCACAACGGCACCATGCCCGCCAAGCCACTGGAGAAGTGACGGCGGCGATCTCCGCCCCGAATCTTCAATGACCCTTGAGCAGTGACCTAAATCTCCCCTATGGCTTGGTGACTTTGAGGCGCAGGAACTTCCTGGTGTCAGTGTCAGGCACGCTGAAATAGTGCTGGGGCGGAGTGCCGGTGTCGGGGATGGGGGTCCAGCTTCCTGCCTCCAGAGTCGTGCTCCATTCCGCGCCATACGTCACGCCGCTCACTCCGACGGGCTGAGTGAAACCATAGAATAAACTGCCGCCGCTGAGTTGCGCCCGGGGCATCCGGCTGGCGTCCGGCACGTTGGGATTGCAGCCGAAGGCGAATTCGAAGACGTTTGTCAGGCCGTCCCCATCCGGGTCGCCCAGATCGGGGGCGTTGAGGTCCCCAAGGTTGCTGAGCTTCCAGGCCTGGAGCGGGGTGGGCACACCGCTGAAGCTCGTCACTGACTCAATCAGGCCGTTGCCGGCATTCGACAGGCCGCCAAAGGTGCGTCCCCGGGCGCGAATCTGGCCCGTGGCGGGCAGGGCCAGGCCCTTCAGCGACCAGTTGGCCGTGGTGCCGACCCGCTGGGCCAGGCCGAGTTCGGACCAGGTGGTGCCGCCGTCGGTGCTCAGCTCCAGGATCACATAGGTCACTTCCGGCGATGTGCCGCCGCGCGTCCACAGGATCTGCGAGGTGTCGGGCACGCTGAGGGTCTGGGTGGCCGGGTCGTTGGCCAGACGGACCATGAACGTCCGCGGCAGTGGCGCCACCTCTCCGACACGATCAAAGCTGCCTCCATAGGCGAGGACCTTGCCATTGGCCAGCAAGGTGACCCCTGCGATATACGCGATGTATTCTCCAACTGCCGACGACCAAAAGCGCTGGTCGGCGAAGCTCGGGTCGTAGCTGCCATCGGCATTCAAGCGCACGACGCGGCCGACTCCCCCACCGACGATGATCCGCCCGTCGGCTTGGAGGGCCACACTCGAAGTGCTGCCCACGGTCACGCCAGTCACTTGAAACCCGTTGTCGCGGGTGCCATCGCTGTTGAGACGAAAGAAGCTGCCGTTGTTCGCACTGACCAGGATCTTCCCATCTGGCTGCACGGCCAGACAATTGATCTGTTGGATCGTGCCCACAGGAACGTAATTCGCCAGGAAATCTGTGTCCAAGGTGCCGTCCGTGTTCAGACGCACCAGGGTGATTGTGCCCCGGTCAAGCCCGGAGATCGTTCCTGCATTCGACATGAAGGCGCTGAGCAAAACCTTGCCATCGGGCTGCAGGGCCATGCAGATGCGGGGGGTTAACTGTGATCCAATAGCAACATTGTTTCTTAGTCGCGGACTCAACTGGAAGCGCGTTTCGTAATCCCGGAAAAGGTATCGGTAAGGGGGTGTCGCCGGCTCGGGGACGGATTTGAACAACACACCCCAGGCGTCGGGATTGACAGGGAGATCAAGCAAAGGGTGGCCGGCAGTGCCTGATAGCGGATCAAAGGAGAACCAGTTGGCGAAGCCGCCGGCATAGAGCACGGTCTTGTTGGGCAAGGGCAAAATGGCTTTGATCCAGTTGCTTAATGCTCTGCCAGTGACCCCGGTCTCCCAGGGATTAAGCCCCAGACGGAAAGGAGCAGTCTCGAAGGATCCATTGCCATCGACCGCTCCGAGGCCCCCCGTAGTTTGAAGTTTTTGAAAGCGGTTATTCACATTGGCATAATCCGCGAAATAGAGCGTCGGCACATAACCGGCAAAATTCAGCCAACCATCCGGCTGAACCAGAATGGTCTCCACGGCAGTATAAGCACCTTGTGCATAGAGGGAGCCGATCATCAAAGTGGGGTCCAGCACCCCATCAGGATTCGTTCGCAACAGCAGTGCCTGGTTTAAGCCGGCATTATCGGGGACTGTGCTCTGATAACCTGGATAAAGAAGGCGACCTCCGACGACCCACTTCCCATCAGGCTGCTCCGCCACGGAAAGAACGCTGACGGATCCTCCTGATATATCACCATACTTAAAGTCGAAAGAATCCGGGTCTCCCGGAATGATCCCCACCGCGGTGAGCGCGACATCAAACGGCGAACGGGCGCTGTCGCCACTGGCGAGGTGGAAGGCCGCGCTGCGCTGGGCCCGGGCCGTCGGGCTAAAGGTGACGCGGAAAGTGGTGCTCGCCCCCGGCGCGAGCGTGGCGGCCATGCCGGTGGCGTCGGCGGTGAACTCGGCCGCATCCGTCCCGTCCACCGCGATGGCGCCGAGGCTCAGGCTGGCGGTGCCGGTGTTGCGCACGGTGAAGGTGCGGGTTTCCGGAAAGCCGAGCTGCACCCGCCCGAGGTCGGCGGTGGAGGCGCCGTCCGCCAGCGCGGTGCCGGCCGGCTGTTCGATCACGATGAGCGGCCCCTCGTTCAGATCGTTCAGGTTGACCGTCACCGTCGCGCTGGCGCTCAGGCTGGGCGAGCCATTGTCGGTAACCTGAACGGTCAGCGCGAAGCTCGGAGTGGTTTCAAAATCCAGCGCACTCGAAGTGGCCACCGTGAGCTGTCCGGTGGACGGCTCAATGCCAAAGGCGCCTCCGGCATTGCCCGCCGTGATGGCATAGGTTAGCGCTTGGCCGGCGTCCGGGTCGGTCGCTACCACGCTGCCAACGACGGTGCCATTGGCGCTGTTCTCATCCACCGCGAAGGTTTGGTTGGTCAGGACGGGCGCGGAGTTGTTGGGAAGGGCGCTCCCGTAAAGCCGCACCTCCGCCAGCCCCACGTTCACAAAAGTGCCGCCCGACGACGGCAGGTTGATCGCCGTCAGCGTAAGGTAGCGATACGCGGTGGTATCCGTGATCGAGAACGTCTGGCCGGTTACCGGATTGGAGGTGCTGTAGGTGAGCGGCGTCGCCCCGAGCAGCACGGTGGGCGAACTGACGACTTGTCCCGTGGGAAGGGAGCCTTCGGTGCCCCCGGCGGCGGTCGAGTTGCTCGCGCTCAGGCTAAAACTACCCGTTCCTCGGTCCGCCTGATTGCTGTTAAAGATCTCAATGCTGGAGAGCACGTAGCGGGCGCCGAGATCAATCGTGACGAAGCGATTGGTCGCCCCGTAGGTGTCCGAGGGAAACCACGCGTTGCCCGGCTGTATGGACATATCCACCACGCCGGATTGCTGGTTGAAGAGGTTCCCGGGGCGATACACGCTGCCGAGATCATTGTAGGCGTTGTTGAAAAAAACTGGCGAACCGCCGATGGCGCTCGCCGGCGTCAGCGAGATCAACGATTGGGCTTGGAGCGGAGCGACGCCCGGGATCAGACAGCCGAACAAAGCGGCGAGCGCTCGGAGGAGGAGTGCGGGTTTCATGATGTTAGTGACTTCTGAATGATGCCGTCTTTGACCGCTTACCGCGACTGCACGCGGAAGAACTCAGCATTGCCCGTGGCGGGGAACTCGAACTCCACCTTACCCGCGCCATTGATCGTCGTCGCGGTGCCGGGCGAGCCGAAGAGGAAATCCGTGAAGGGCGTCGTGGCGAGGTTCGGCGTTCTCTGTACGCCGATGGTCAGCATGAATTTCCCGGTCGTTGGGTTCCTTGATAGCAGCGGCGTGCCGACGTTGAGCTCATGGACTTGCGAGGTGGTGTAAAGCCCGGCGCTGTTGGCGTTGGTATTCAGACTGGCGACGAGCGCGGGCTGGCTCACCTGCCAGTCGAAGCCGAAGGCGGCGAGGTTGAACTCGGCCGCGTCGCTCATGCCGTCGCCGTCGCCGTCGGTGGTGGTGGAGAGGCCGCGGCCGGAGAGACTGATGACATAGGGTGTGCTGGCGTCATCGCTGGGGATGGTGAGCGTGGCGGTCTTCAGCCCGGTGGTGGCGGGGGCGAACCGCACGGTGAAGGTGGTGGTGACACCCTGTGCTAAGGGGCTGGCGGGCTGGGTGAGAACACTGAAGTCGCTGCTGCCGCTGAGCGCCACGAGGTTGGGCGTGCCGGTGAGCGTCACCGTGTTGCCGATGCTGCGCACGGTGAAGGCGAGGTCCGTGCTGGTGCCGGGCAGAATGCCGACCGTCCGCGTGCCGCCGCTGGCGATGACGCTGCCGGCGGGCTGCTCCACGGCCATTCTCGGCAGACCCACTCCGGTGAAGATTTGGGCACGATTGTCTCCCTTGATGTAACCATAATTTTGTTCTTCTGAAGACCCACCGGCGGCGGAGACCGCCGTATCGCCGGAAAGCGCCACGGCATAGCCGTAGCCAGAGTAGAACGAATTTCCGGGAGCATTGAGGGTTCCCTGGAGGAGCCATGTGCCTGCCGGGGTTCGCGTGTAGACCAAGGCCCGGCCAATGCTCCCCGCGAAAGGATCTCCGATGACCAGCGCCTCGCCGGACACGGCAACGGACAGACCGAAAGCGCCGACATCAATTGGATTGAGATTTGTAGCGGGAATCGCTGCCTGCTGGGTCCATGCACCCGCCGCGCTGCGGGTGAAGACGAAGACCTTTTCCGCGTTGCTGGCTCCGGTGGGGGTGGTGTAAGGAAAAAATGCTGCCAGGGGTGCCGCCACGACCACCGTATCACCCGCGATGCTCACCGAGTAGCCAAAGCCAAACGATTGGCTATTCAGAGCCGCGTTAAACGCGTGACTGTCCGCCTTCAGGTAGGCTTGCTGGGTCCATGTGCCACCGCTGCGCGCGAAGACGTAGGCGGCGCCGGCGAGCGGGGAACTGTTGTCCGCCTGATTGCCATTCACGCCGGTGGCGGCGCTGGCTTCGTTCCAGGCTCCGACCACGAGGGTATCGCCCGAGATGGACACGGACTGGCCAAAGCCATCATTCGCATCCGTGTTGCTCGCCTTCAGGTAGGCCTGCTGGTTCCACAGGTTGCCGGCGCGCACGAAGACATAGGCCGCGCCGGACTTCGGGGCACCGCCCGCGTTGCTAAACGCATTCACACCCGTGTTGTTCGCACCTTCACCTCCGACTGTGTTAGAGGAAATTCTCGCCAGGCTACTGGCCGTGCCGACCACAATGGTCTCACCGGAGATGGCCACGGAGCCGCCAAAAAGGGCGCTGTTGCCGGGATTGAATGCCTTGAGATAGGCCTGCTGCGTCCAGGTCGTCCCGCTCCGCACGAAGACATAGGCCGCGCCGGAATCCGCGGTGTCCGTGGTGGTCGCATCAGCCAAGCCGCGGCCATCCTCACCCGGCGCGCCGATGACAATGGTGTCGCCCGCAATGGCCACGGCCTGGCCGAAGCTGACGCCCTGCCATTCAAAAGGCCCTTGCGCGCCTCCGGGGTTGCTCGCCTTCAGGTAGGCCTGCTGGGTCCAGGTGCCACCGCTGCGCAGGAAGACGTAGGCGGCACCGGAATTGGTCAGGCTGTTGTCCGCCTGATTGCCATTCACGCCGGAGGCATTGCTGTCCTCACCCGGCGCACCGATCACGACGGTATCACCCGAAATGGCCACGGCCCGGCCAAAACAATCGCCAAATCCGTTAGGCGCGTAGTTATTCCCCGATGTGGTATTGCTGCCCGTGATGTTGGCCTGTTGGGCGATGGGGTCGATGGTGACGGGGTAACGCGCGCCGCGCTCCTCCACCAGCAGCCGCACGCCGTCACCGGCGCCCACAAAGCGGGAGGCGAGCACCTTGCCATCGGCATCCCAGACCTTCAGCCCGGAGTAATTCAGCACCGTCGTGCCGCTGTCATTTTGAAACGCCACGCCGAGCGCATCCTCCGCGATGGCCGGACGCAGCCCGCCGCGCACGCCGAGCGTGAAAGCCAGCGGCGCATCCGCCTGCCCCTGTGGCCGCTGCGCCACCGTGAAGCCGTGCTCCAGCCCGCGTCGGTCGTTGACGAACCATTCATTCAACGATGCGTCCCACTGGTAGGAAAGTCGCTGCCCCGCAGCCTTGACCCCCGGCACACCGCCGATGGCGCGCTCGCTGCCATTGAGCCCGTAGCTTTTCAACTCCAACCCCCACTGCCACGCCGCCCCCTGCGGCTGTGCGACAAAGCCGCGCCGGTCAAAACTGGTGACCCACTGCTGCCCCGCATTCCGCGCTTCCCAGCCGGTGGCCGTGGGCTTGAACGAATGCTGTCCGGCCTCATAGGCCTCGCGGATGCTGGCCCAGTCGGATTTGGAGACGCCCTCCGGCGCCTTGTCAGGTGCGCCAGCGTGCAGAGTTGCGTTGAACGTGAAGAGCGCGAAGGCCCGCCACAGGAATGAGATGAGTTGGCGTTTCATGGCGTGAGAATGCTAGTACTGCCTGTTCTCCGTCATCTGCAGTGGCCTGTGACAGCCCTCCGGACGCTTTTTTCGAAAAAAGCATCCCGCCCTCATCCGGCAGGAATTGCCGGATTACCGCAACGCCAAGCTATGGCGGAGGCCTGCCGCAATCGCTTTCACGCCAGTGAGGCCTGCCGGCACGGCAGCCTGACCGTAAGCATTGCCCCACGCTTCCTTGCCCTGAATCCCCCACGCGACGACGGTGCCGTCACTCTTCAAAGCCATGCTGTGCTTCACGCCCGCCGAGATGGCCACCACGCCGTCAAGCCCAGCCGGGACCGTGGCCTGGCCATGGTCGTCGCGCCCCCAGGCAACGACAGTGCCATCCGTTTTCAGCGCGAGGCAGTGATCGATGCCACAGGCGACAGTCCGCACACCGGCCAGACCGGCGGGGATGGCGGCCTGGCTGTAGAGCGAGCCGCCCCCCCAATGGACCACGGTGCCGTCGCGCTTCACCGCGAGGAGGTAGTTGCCGCGAGCAGCGACGGTTTTAAGATCGGTCAATTCGGGCTGCCCGGAAATGAGCTGAGCGTCGTCTCCACCCCAGGCAACAAGTTTGCCATCGGACTTCAGTGCGACGGAAAACCGATCCGCAGCCGCGACAGCCACGACGCCGGTCAAGTCTGCAGGCACTGCCGTCTGGCCTCTCGCGTTATAGCCCCAGGCGACAACAGTGCCGTCCGACTTCAGCGCCACGGTATGCGAGTCACCGCAGGCGATGCTTTCAACATCAGTCAGCCCCGCAGGGACCCTGGTTTGGCCTCGTTCGTCTTTGCCCCAGGCGACCACGGTTCCGTCCGTTTTCAGCACCACCGTGAAATAACCGCCCGCAGCGATGGCCTTCGCGTCCCCGACAACCACCGAGGCACGGCCCTCGCCAAATTCATTCTGGCCCCAGCCCACGACCGTGGTCCCCAGCACCAGCGAGGCGGCGGCAATCTTCGGCCGCGCCTCCGTTTTCCCCGGCCACCACTGGGAAATGCCCGCGCCCGCCGCGAGCAGCACCGCCGCAGCAGCACCTAGCGGCTTCCATCGCGCAGGATGCACCTTCTTTTCCCCGGTGCGGTGCAGCGCCGCGCGGAAATCCGTCGCCGTCTGAAAACGCCGCGCCGGGTCGCTCTGCATCGCCGTGTGCACCACGGAATCCACCGCCGGATGCACTGCGGCATTCACCTTCGACGGAGGATCAAAAATACCGCGCGGAAGTTGGCCGGTGAGCACTTCATAACAGATGACACCCACACTGTAGAGGTCGCTGCGGGTATCCACCGCCGCGCCCGCCGCCTGCTCGGGTGCGGCGTATTCCAGCGTGCCAACCGCGAGGCCGGTGTAGGTGAGCCGCTCTCTCGGCTGGTCGTCGAGCACCGCGATGCCGAAGTCCGCTACCTTCACCGAGCCATTCGCCGTAAGCAGAATGTTAGAAGGCTTGATATCGCGATGAATGATCCCCTCCGCATGAGCCGCTTCCAGCGCGGCGCAGATTTCCTTCACCATCCGCAAGGCCTCGCCCTGCACCAGCGGCCCCTGCTTCAGCCGCGCCCCGAGGTCGCCGCCCTCCACGTATTGCATCGAGAAAAACAAATGCCCCGCCGCGCTCTCGCCGAACTCATAGACCTCAAGGATGTTCTCGTGCTCCAGCCGCCCCAGGGCCCGGGCTTCGCGGCGGAAACGCTCGGCAAACGCCTCATCCGCACCCAGTTCCGGCGGGAGAATCTTCAGCGCCACCCGCCTTCCCAGATCAGCCTGCCGCGCCTCATACACGGCCCCCATGCCGCCGCGCCCGATGAGCCTGATGATCTCATACCCCGGCAGCAGGCCAGCAAGGTCCTCCGGAGATTCCGGTTCCCATGCCGCAGGAGGCTGACGCGTGGCCTCGCGCAGCCCGTCTGCCAGCAGCGCGCCGAGGTCCATGGACTTGAGAGTGGTGGGAATATCCGGCATGTCCGTTATGGATTCTCCGCCATTCCATCGCTCATGTGACAGAGAAAGAGTAGAATCTTTGCCGCGGCTCGGCAGGGCCGCTTGCCGCGCGGCTGATTCCATGGCATCCATCGCCCCCCATGACGGCCTCTTTCCCGGCTACCCGATGGTCCATCATCACTGCTGCGAGAAGCGGTGACACGCCCGCGGCTGCCCGCACGGCGCTCGAGGATCTCTGCCGGCTCTACTGGTTTCCGCTCTATAGCTTCGCCCGCCGCAAAGGGCTGAGCCCCGAGGATGCGGAAGATGCCACCCAGACCTTTTTTCTCGACATTCTGGAATCCAATCTCATTGCCGCCGCCGATCCCTCCAAAGGCCGTATGCGCACCTTTCTGCTGAAGGCATTCTCGGATAAACTCGTGGACCTGCACCGCCGCGCCGGCCGGCTGAAGCGCGGCGGCGGCGTGGAGTTTGTCCCGCTCGATCTCAGCGGGGCCGAACATCGCTACGAATCCAATGCGGCCCTCGATTTCGATGCCTCATGGGCGTCCGCGCTCATCGAAGCCACCGTCCGCAAACTGGAAGCCACCTTTGCTTCCTCCGGTCGCAGCGCCATCTTCGACGCCCTCCTGCCGTTCCTCGGCACCAGCACCGGATATCCGCCAGATCAGACCCTCGTCGCATCACAGCTCGGCATGAGTCACGCCGCCCTCCGGCAATCCCTCGCGCGCTTCAGGGAGCGATTCCGCACCACCCTGCGCTCCACCATCGCCGACACCCTGATCGATCCGACAGACGAGGAAATCGACGGGGAACTCCGCGCGCTCGCCAGCGTGCTGTCAGCCACCGCGCAGTAAGCACTCCGGGCCAAATCGTTCGTTTCATTTCACGTTAGGCAAACTCGATTCCTTCGGGTTCAGTTATCAGACACATCGGAAACCGGTGCTTTTTTGCGATGCTGAAAGTAGTCACACTGATCAAACAGTTTTGAGAGCTGTTCCCATTACCCAGCCCGCAGCGGACCACGTTCGTTTGGCGTGCCCGTCACCTTCGGCAAAGGCCACTCAGCGCCGTCCAACAACCCACTCCGCGCAACCGCCTCACCACCCATCACGTCAACAAGCACCACAATCAGCATCAGCACCCAGCGCATCCCCGCACCATGCCCACCCGCCTCCACCTTGTCACCCGCAACCTCACACCCTCTCCCTACCAGCATTCCCCTGCCACCCATTCCCCTGCCAATTCACCCTCGCCCGCATTTTCCCGTGTGCCGCATTTCCACTTGCCGTCGCATCCCATCACCCTATCCTCTCCCCACCCCCATGCCAGACGAGGATCCCTTCCACGCCCACGACCGCCTCTTCCGCGCCGGCCTCTCCAACCCAGCCGCCGCAGCAGCCTTCCTCATCGACCGACTCCCACCTGAGGTCGCCGCACGCATCGACTGGAGCACCCTCAAACTCGAACCCGGCTCATTCGTCGACCCTGACCTCCGCCTCTCCGAATCCGAC
>JAIXPK010000101.1 GCA_027486335.1 Verrucomicrobiaceae bacterium
GAGGATCGTCGGAATCTTGTTGAGGCACTGGTTCGGCATTGCTGCTACGACCTGCGCCGAAAGCGTCATAACTTCTCCGAGATCATGAGTTCGCTGGCTTAAGTTGACGCGTATGCCCGGCAGGGGTGCCGGCCTGTAACCGGTGGTTGAGCGAGGAACGAGCGACACCACCGGATGGCGCCCCCAACCCACACCAACTCCCCCCCATCGCCCCACGCCCCCCAAACCCCATAGGAATTGCGTCCCACCACCCTTCGCGCCTTCCCGTACGCCCGCTCTCCCTACACGCCATTCTCACTTCTCACTTCTCACTTCCCTACTCCCCCCCACCCTCCGCGGCAATCGCCGCCCACACACCCACGCCGAAATCACGAGCATCAGAAACGCCGCCACCAGAAGCGACACCGCGATATCGGTAAAGAAACCCGAAAACTGCTCCCGTCCCGGGAACAATCCTCTCCCTAGCATCACCCCAACATACCCTAGATATCCGATCGCATCCGCGAAATACATCAGAAAACCAAGGTTCCCTCGCTCCCTGGTCAGCGCAATGAACCGCTCGAAGATCGTCGTGTGCACCGCCACATACGGCACATACATTCCCACCCCTAGAAGCACCATGAAGGCGAATGGCGGCACCATCCCCCGCCCATGCCCCCACAGCGCCAGCAATCCCACTCCAAGCCCGGCAAGCGACAGCATCAACCCCGTGAAAAACGCCCGGCGGTTGTCCTTCACCAGCACCAGCGCCCCGTTCGCCATCACCACCACCAGCGTGACCCACAACTCGGATTGCGTGAACACCGCCGGCTGCGACCCATACCCCAGTCCAGCCCAGATCTCCGGCGCAAAGTCCGCCCTCAGGCTCCGCAGCACCGTGATCAGCAGATAGGCCACCACAATCCCCGCAAGCCCGGGCCCATGCCGCCGCAACACCGCCACCCGCTCCGAGCCAGTCATCGGCGTCCGCCGCGAACGCGCCGCTTCATCGCTCTCGGTCGGCGGCGGAATCTGCCTCAGCATCCACACAAACACCAGCAGCGGCAGCAGAAATACCAACCCCGCCGTAAACGGCATCCATCGATCCGGCACGCCCCGCTGCAGCAGCAGCGACCCCGCTGATTTCGAGACACCATCCGCAAGGATGAAACTGGCACACAACCCCGCCACAAATACCTCCGTCATGCAGCGCCCCTCCACGAATCCCAGCACCAGCCCGAACACCATTCCTAACGCGAGCCCGTTGACAAACAGACACACCGCATCCAGCGGCGCAGGCACCATCGCAAACACCAGCAGCGCCACATGCGCAATCCCTATCAACCCCAGCAGCGCCCGCGCCCGTCCCGCTGCCTCCATCTCCGCAATCACTTTGATCCCGATGAACTTCGACACCATGTAGCCCATCACCTGCGCCGTCACCAGCCACGCCTTGGCCCCCGCCCCGCCATACCCAGCAGCCGTGAACGGCTTCCGGAACCCATACATGCACGCATACGTCCCGAACGCGGCCACCACACACCACATCGTCAGAAACCATGGCCGCGCCATCCACCGCGTGAGCCTCAGATCGTCACTCATGCTCTAGCAATCACAAGCGTTTTCAGCAGCGGCACGAATGCCTCAAGCCCCGGCGTCACCATCCCCGCCACCTTCCCCATGTCGTCATACCGCCGCACCCGCACCGCGACATCAAAATGCCGCTCCCGTTCAAACTCTCCCGCCTCCGCCTCGTTCATCGGCCCACCCTGCAGCTGCAGGCTCCTTCGCGACGCCTCCGACAACCCGTCACCATACCCCGCCTCCTTCCAGCACAGATAACGCTTCGCCGCCACATGCAGTCGGCACGCATCGGCAATCTCCTCAACAAACAAACCCTTCAGCTTCTCATAGCCGATGTCCTCATGCCGCGCATCCACACCTTCATCCGCTATGCGTTCGCCCAGGCGATGACAGAGATGCCCGTAATCATGCAGCAGCGCCGCCGCCACCACCTCCTGCCGCTCGCCCGCCTCCTCCGCAAACACCGCACACTGCAGCGCATGCTCCAGCTCGGTCACATCCTCACCATAATGCAGGTGCCCGTGCTCGCGATACGTTCGCAGCACTTCATCAAGGGTCGTCGGATTCATCACGTTCACCCTTGATCCTCGAATGCCGCACGAAAGCACTTTCAGGCAACAACTCCGTGACATTCACCCCTGCATCGATACCGCCACCCTCGCCCACCGCCGCGTCGCCGACAGCGCAAATCCCTCCTCCAGCCGCCCCAGCGGCACCGGCAGACTCACCAGACTCCCCCACGGCAGCTCCGACCGCTTCAGAAATGCCACCGCCCGCTCCAGATGCCGCGGCGCATAGTTGTGAAACCCGCGCAGCACCACACACCCGCGCACAATCGCCTCGCCCGTAATCCCCAGCTCCGATTCAGGATGCACCATCCCGACAAAATGATAGTGCCCGCCCGGTCGCAGCATCCGCAACCCATCCCTCACCACCGACGGCACCCCCGCCGCCTCAATCACCAGATCCGCACTCTTCGCCCGCACGTCCGCACTCAGCACCGCCTCGCCCCCGAACTCCGCCACCCGCGCTAGCCGTTCCTCATCCGTATCCACCACCATCACCCGCCCCACCCCGGCCTCCCGCAACAGCGCACAACCATGCAGCCCCAGCAATCCCGCCCCCTGCACCACCGCCACCCGGCACACTCCCGGCAAGTGCTCGGTAACATTCGCCATCGTCGCCAGCGAACAATTCGCCGACGCCGCCACCGCATCATCAATGCAATCATCCACCTCCACAAGATGCGTGCCCGCACGGAGCACAATGTGCGTCGCATAACTCCCGTGCAGCCCGCTCCCTTCATGCACCGTCGCATGCCCATACTTGAAAACCTTCGCGCACTTTTGCGGTAAATCCCACTCCCCGCACGCCTCGCAATGCCCGCAACTGTCCGCTGAACTCCACGTCACTCGCTTCCCCATCCACCTCTCACGACCCGCTCCCACCGCCACCACCCGCCCCACACCTTCATGCCCTAGCACACACGGCGTCGGTTCCTCTCTCCTCCCCGAATACGTGTGTAGATCCGATCCACAGATCGTCGCCAGTACAATCTCCACCACCAGCTCACCCGCCCCCAGCGTCTCCGGCAGCGGCAGCTCCACCAACCGGATCGGTTCACCCGCCCTATCAAATATCGCCGCCCGCGCCTTCATGCCCCTCGCGCTTCCAGCCATCCCGGCAGTTCCGCTACGCTCTTCAACACCACGTCCGCTCCAGACTCCAGCAGCCGCTGCTCAGCCTTCCAGATCCGCACCTGCCGTTCCTCCGCCGACAACGCATCCAGCGCATCACGCCCCAGTCCCACCTCATTACCACATTCACTCAACCCGATGCACATCATGCCCGCATTGCGCCCCTCCTTCATGTCGGCCGGAGTATCGCCAATCTTGATCGTACCAGCCATCGGATAAACCCCTAGCCGCTCCGCAATCCGGAAACACGCCCACGGCGCAGGCCTTCCCTGCGAAACTTCATCCGCACACACAATCACCTCAGGCACCACACCCGACGCCCGAGCCACCGGCTCCAGCACATCCATCATCGCCCGTGTGTACCCCGTCGTGCTCCCGATCCTAACCCCTCGCTCCCGCAACCACTCCATCGCCTCCACCACCCCCGGAATCGCCGCCCCGTACACCGGCAGCTCCGCCGGCAGCAACGCCGCAAAGTCATCGTAGATCGCCTGCACCAGCGCCTCGTCAGGCTCGCGACCCAATTGCCGCCGTACCCGCTCCGCCACCTCCGGATAATGCAGAATCTCACGCACATGGTCCCGCTTGTGCGATCCCATCGGCCCCCGCGCCGTCTCATCGCTGATCGGCAGCCCCGCGTTCTCAAACGCCCGGCAGAACGCCGCCAGCGGCGCACAGCACCCGAAATCCACTAGCGTTCCGGCCCAGTCGAAAATAATCAGTTCAGGCAGTTTCACATGTTCCATGATTGAATTGTTCTCATCGCCAGCCCCCAGCTCAGCGTCATCCCCAGCCCCCCCATCGCCGTAACCATCGTCACCCGCTCCCGCGGCTCAAGCACCACCTGCGTCTGCCCTATCCGACTCTTCAGATACGTCCCCTGCCAGCGCATCGCGATGCGCAGATCAGGAATCACCGCAAAGTCCCTCAGCGCCCCCAGAATCAACTCGTCCACCTCCGGTCGGCTCCCCACCGGCAGATCCATGCCGTACTCGTGCGAATCTCCTAGCGTCAGCGTCCCGTCGTGATGCTGCGCCGCAATCACATGCACTCCCCACCGATGATGCTCCGGAAGTTCCGCCTCCAGCCGACTCCGCAGCTTCGCCGTGCTCGGACAATCCCGAAACGCCGGATAATGACACAGCGTCAGGTCACTCACAAAAATCGCTCCGAGATCAAATCCCCCCGGCTGCGGCACCGTCCGCATCATCTGCAACCGGCACGGCTGAATCTGCGCCGCCTCCAGTTCCTGCGGAAAAAACAACCGCATCTCCTCACCCGCAGCAATCACCAGCCGATCAAACCCGAACGAGCGCCCATCCGCCGTTTCCACCCGGTCCTCATGCACCCTTACCACTGGCACTCCAAAATGAACCACCACCCCCAGCCCCCGCGCATACTCCGCCAATGCCGGAATCGCCGTCGGCGTGTGCACCACCGCTTCCTCCCGACTCAGCAATGCCCCGCGCAATCCGTCAGGATTCGCCGCCGGATACCGCCCCACCACCTCCCCGGCCTCCAGCAACTCAAAATCCCCGCGCCCCCCGCCAAACTCATTCAGCACCCCCCATGCCTCCTCCCGGTACGCCAGACTCAGCGACCCCTGCGGACTGATCCAGATCCCAGCCGCAGCCGCAATCTCCTTCCAGCGCCTCACCCCATACAACGCCTGATCCCGCTCCGGCCCAAACGCACACCCAATCGGCCACAACGTTCCAAAATTCCGCACCGACGCCCCCAGCGCCCGCCCATCCCGCTCCAGCACCGTCACCTCATACCCAGCCTCCCGCGCCGTCACCGCATGCGTCAACCCAATGACGCCCGCGCCAATAATGAGAACTCGCTGTGTTGCCATAAGTCGTTGCAAACCACCCCAACTCTGCCCCGCCTCCCGCCATTGTCCAGCGCCGAACACCCAACCCCACGGCCCCCACGACACCGCCGGTTCCCGCCACCTCCCAACACGCGCATCCCATACGGATGCCGGCCTGTAGCCGACGGTTGAGCGAGGCCACGAGCGACACCACCGGTTCCCGCCCCCTCCCAACACGCGCATCCCGCAGGGATGCCGGATGGTAGCCGGTGGCGAAAGCCACCGGTCTAGCAAACAAATGGACCCCCGCCCCGGCAGGGGCGGCGGATCCAATAACCTCCTGCGCTGCCACTCATCCCAATGTCGTCCACCCACTCTCCCGACACGCCATTCTCACTTCTCACTTCTCACTTCTCACTTCTCACCTCTCACCTCTCACTTCCCTAACTCGGCTCCAGCGCCCAGAGCGCCAGCGTACAAGCCCACGCTTCCTCCAGCGACATCGACTTCATCTCATGCCCCGGCCCCCATGAGTCAGTGTAATAAATCCGCGAATTCGCCCCGTCATACCCAACGATGACCCTCATGTGTCCCCCCAGCATATAAGCCGGCGGACGCTTCCCTTTGCTGCGCAGCTCCTCCATCTCCTTCTTCCGCTCCTCCTCGAACTTCTTGCGGATGTCGTTCACCACCTCGTCCTTCTCCCCATCGGCCGCACTCTTGCCCTTGTTCACCGCATAACGGTTCGCCTCGTAGCTCTCATCGATCTTGTCCTCCCAGTACAGCCCGAGCTGCAGCGCCCACAGAATCGGCACCCCCTTGTTCACATTGTCCACCACCGCCTGCTTGAATGCCGTGAAATCACTCCCCTTGGTCCGGAACTTGCGCAGCGTCTCCGGATCCACCTTCATCCAGTCGATGTAGCCGGAACTCCTCAGCTCCGACAGATCCACCACATCCTTCCCGGCCTGCCGCGCCGCAATGTTGTAGTTCTTGAACAGAACCTCATACTGCTTCTGCTTCATGAAAGTAATCTCCCGCACCCGCAACCCCAGCCGCTGCGACATCCGCTGAATCGCGGTCTTCATCTTCTCAGGATTCGTGCCGCCGTAAGTCTCCGCGGCATTCGCCAGATCATGCATGTCCACATCCGCGCCATAATGCCGCAGCACACGCTCCAGCGACGCCACTGCACAATACCCCTTGCTCCCCTGATCCACCATCGGCAGCCCCTCGATCACCGCCTTCGACTTCCCCTCACGCTTCACCTTCGCCGCCAGCAGCGGACGCGAAACCGTCGTCCGGATCCGATTCAACTGCACCCCCAGCTGCACCTGCGGCGGCATGATCCTCACCCTCACAAACTCCCCGTGCTCCTTCGTCGTCCAGATCCATCCGTCGATCTCCTCACGCTTCTCCGGAAGAAACAGCCACTCGCCAATGTAGAGCGCCTTCTTGCAGCGCCACACCGCCCCTTCCGACTGCGCGCTCAACAGCTCCTCCTTGCGCCGCGGCTCCTCCTTCACACCGCTCGCCTCACTCAGCACCCCCTTCACCGTCTTCACCGCTTCATTGAATAACCCGCGCGTGATCACCTGCTCCTCGTCCCCTTTGTTCATCACCGATACCGTCACCGCCGCCACCTTCCCCTCCTTGAACTTGATCAGCACCTCCCCCACGTCATTCCCCTTCAACTGAAAGTCGAAATCATCCGGATTGAACCGCGCCCGCGTCCGCTCCTTGTCCTGCCAAACAAAAAACCGCGACCCCGCCTTCGTCTCCAGATCATCCGGCGTCATCGCAAACAACCCCTCATCAAGAAGCCAGTCCAGCGCCACGTCACTGACGCGGGCTCTCGCCTGCTGGGCAACCGCAGTTTGATTCAGAGTGACCAGCGGCAGCACAGCGCCGATGCCAAGCAGGAACAGGATGACCTTCATGAATGACATCAACGCTACGGAACGCCACCACATTAGCAAATCTTTTCTCGCGTCACACCAACCGCTATCACCCCCTCTCCCTACCAGCCCCCACAATCCCAACGGGATTGCGTCCGCAACAACCATCCCTACGAGCCCCCTCCGAACACGCCAACGGAGAGGGGATATTCCTGCCCCCCACACCAAACAAGTCGGCGGCCCACTCAACCACGCCCACTCTCCAAACACGCCCCCGTCCCGTACGGACGACCGGTAAACAGCCGGGGCGTACCGCGAGCCACTCGCGGCACCCCCGGTTTCCAACACCATAACACAGAACCCCGCACGCCCCCCCCCTCCGAACAAGCAGCCGAAGGCTCTGGACTGCTGTCAGAATTACAGCTCTCCCTTGCGCACGAAGTGCGCCTGCCAGCCCTCTCCCTAGCCTCCCAACCCGCCCCCGCCCATCCCGCCCATCCCGCCCATCCCGCCCATCCCGTCCATCCCGTCCATCCCGTCCATCCCGTCCATCCGTCCGATCCGTCCCATCGGTCCTATACGCCCTATTCGTCCCATCCGCCCTATACGCCCCATCCGCCCTATACGCCCTATACGCCCCATCCGCCCTATTCCCCCCGACCACCCAACCACTCCCCTCATCCCCCGCTTCCACATCATGCACACGCCCCCAATCCCCCACAATCCCAACGGGATTGCGTCCCCTAGCCCAAGGTTGGCCTGAGGCACGAAGGCCTACCTTGGGTCCACCCCCAACAAATCCCCAACCCCAACGTGGGTTGCGTCCCCAAACCCAACCAACCAATCGACCCTCCGCCCCGAACGCCGCGCGCCCATCAAAAA
>JAIXPK010000358.1 GCA_027486335.1 Verrucomicrobiaceae bacterium
AAGACGGAGGTGAACAATCCGATTTCGAGCACGGTGGCGGCGCGGAACGGGGTGGCGGTGTTCGGGCATTACGGGAACGAAGTGGTGGCGGTGGATGCGCGCACGCGGATGCCGAAGTGGACGTACAAGGACCGGGAGTTTCCGTTTTTCTCATCGCCGGCGATTACGGCGGAGGGGATGGTGTATGCGGGAGACCGTGGCAAGCGGCTGCATTGTCTGAGCCTTGCGGACGGGGAGGAGAAGTGGTCGTTCCGGGCGAAGGGGCGGGTGGACAGCTCGCCGGTGGTGGCGGGGGAAGCGGTGCTGTTCGGGAGCGACGATGGGTTTATCTATGCGGTGCGGGCGAAGGACGGGGAGGAGTTGTGGAAGTATGAAGCTGGGCAGCCGGTGCAGACGAGCCCGTGCCCCGCCGCCGGCGGCCTTGTGATGGGTGCCGACGACGGGGTGATTTACTGTTTCCGCGGGGCGGAATGAGGGGCCGGGCTCAGTGGGCGCCGTGGTCGACGAAGTTGGCAACGTAGTCGACGACGAGGACCTTTTCGATGACTGGCTTGATGAGTTTCACGAATTCCTCGTGGGCGGGTTCCTTGAGGTAATGGTTTTCGAGGGAGGCCTTGTCCTTGAAGGTGGCGGTGAAGACGTGGGTGAAGCCGTCGTTGATGCCTTCGGGGCTGACGTTGAGGCCGTGTTCGAAGGAGAGGACGGCGGGGAGTTTTTCTTTGAGACCGGCGAAGGCCTTGACGACCTCGGCGACTTTTTCCTTGGGGGCGTCGGCCTTGAATTTGAAGAGGACGACGTGGCGGTAGGGCGCGGGAGCGCCTTCGGGTGCGGCGGTGACGTTGTTTGAGGTCATGAAAATGGCGGCTGCGAGAGCGGCGGCGAGAGTGGAGGTGAAAAGAATGCGCTTCATGGTCCGCGAGGGTGGAACTGTGCGGCGGGGGCGTCAACCCCGCGCCCGCGCAGGCGTGCAAACGGCGCTTTATTTTCTATGCGACCGGGATAGCCTCGGCGCTCCCGATTTCCCGGTGTGCCAGTGATGGCGTGCCGACCAACTGATTTTTCCTATGATGACCGCCGCACAGATCCGCCAGAGCTTCCTCGATTTCTTCAAGTCGAAGCAGCACACGATAGTGCCTTCCAGCAGCCTGATGCCGGACAGCCCGAACCTGCTGTTCACGAACGCGGGGATGAATCAGTTTGTGCCGATTTTTCTGGGGCAGATCGAGTGTCCGTACAAGCCGGGTCGGGCGGCGGACACGCAGAAGTGCATCCGTGCGGGGGGCAAGCACAATGATTTGGACGATGTGGGGCTGGACACCTATCACCACACGTTTTTCGAGATGCTGGGGAACTGGTCGTTCGGGGATTACTTCAAGAAGGAGGCGATCAGCTGGGCGTGGGAACTGATCATCGAGGTGTGGAAATTCCCGGGCGAGCGGGTGTACGCGACGATTTACCAGCCCGGGCCGGGGGATCCGTCGGAGCGGGATCAGGAAGCGTGGGAGATCTGGGCGGAGAAGTTCCGGAGCATCGGGCTGGATCCGGAGATTCACATCGTGAACGGGAACAAGAAGGATAACTTCTGGATGATGGGCGAGACCGGGCCGTGCGGACCGTGCACGGAGATTCACGTCGATCTGACGCCGGGGGCGGTGCATACGGATATCGAGCGGCAGAAGGCCGGGGCGCTGCTGGTGAACGGGCCGACGGCGGCGTGCATTGAGATCTGGAACAACGTGTTCATTCAGTACAATGCGAATCCTGACGGATCGTTTGTGCCGCTGCCGGCGCAGCACGTGGACACAGGGATGGGTTTTGAGCGGGTGGTGTCGATCATTCACGGGACGAAGAATTTCACGGACTTCGAGAACGCGAAGATTTCGAATTATGACACGGATGTGTTCCGGCCGTTGTTTGACGAGATCGAGAAGCTGAGCGGGAAGCGGTACACGGCGACGCTGCCGGTGGCGGGGAGCACTGGTGACACGGAGCAGGAGAAGGTGGACGTGGCCTTCCGGGTGATTGCGGACCACATCCGGACGCTGAGTTTTTCGATCGCGGACGGGATTGTGCCGGGGAACAGCGACCGGAATTATGTGCTGCGCCGGATTCTGCGCCGCGCGGTGCGCTACGGGCGGACGTTAGGGTTCAGCGAGCCGTTCTTCTACAAGCTGGTGGACACGCTGGCGACGCACATGGGCGGGGTTTTCCCGGAACTGAAGCAGCGGAAGGATTTTGTGAAGCAGACGCTGAAGACGGAGGAGGAGGCGTTCAACCGGACGCTGGATAAGGGGATTCTGCTTTTCGAGAAGATCGTGGCTAATTCGGGGGCAAAGATCAGCGGCGAGGATGCGTTTCTGCTTTACGACACCTATGGGTTCCCGCTCGATCTAACGGAACTGATGGCGAGGGAAAGCGGCCTCGCGGTGGACAAGGCTGGCTTTGAGAGACTGATGCAGGAGCAGCGCGAGCGGGCCCAGGCCGCGCAGAAGAAGACGGTGATCAAGCTTTCGGAGATCGAGACGAAGGAGCCGACGGAGTTCAAGGGGTACGATGCGGGCGAGGTGGAGGCGAAGGTGCTGGAGGTGGTGCACATGGATGGGAAGGCGGCGGTGGTGCTGGATGTGTCGCCGTTCTATGCGGAGATGGGTGGGCAGTTAGGGGATATGGGGACGCTGCTGGCGGGAGCGGAGATCATTCCGGTGCTGAACACGCAGAAGTCGGGGAACACGTGGCTGCATTATGTGGATCCGGAGACGACGCTGGAGGCTGGGGTGGCGGTGACGGCGCGTGTGGATGGGGCGCGGCGGGCGGCGATTTCGCGGCATCACAGTGTGACGCACCTGCTGCACTGGGCGCTGCATGAAGTGGTGTCGCCGGATGCGACGCAGAAGGGGTCGTATGTGGGGCCGGAGAAGCTGACGTTTGATTTCAACAGTGCGGCACTGACGGCGCAGCAGATTGCGGATGTGGAGCGACTGGTGAACGAGCGGATTGTGGAGAATGCGCTAGTGAGCTGGCAGGAGGTGAAGTACAGTCACATCAAGGAGCGCGGGGACATCATGCAGGCGTTCGGGGAGAAGTATGGTGACTGGGTGCGGGTGGTGCAGATCGGCGGGAAGGCGACTGGATTGGATGGATACAGCATGGAGTTGTGCGGTGGCACGCACATCCGCGGGACTGGGGAGATCGGGCTTTTCCGGATTGTGGGGGAAGCGGCGACTGGTGCGGGGATCCGGCGGATTGAGGCGGTGGCTGGGCTGGCGGCGTATGAGCAGGCGATTGCCGACAATGCGCGGCTGAAGGGACTGGCGGCGAAGCTGGGCAGTCCGTTGCCGGACCTTGAGAAGAAGGTGGAGATTCTGATGGAGCACGCGAAGGCGCTGGAGAAGGCGCTGAGGGCGGCGCAGCAGCGCGAGGCTTCCGGGAGGGCGAAGGAGTTGCTGGCGAAGGCTGGCGACGGGGCGATTGTGGCGAATCTCGGGGATGCGGATGGCGAGTATGCGATGGCGGTGAGCGACGCGCTAAAGGGTCTCTTCAAGGGGGTGGTGGTGCTAGGGGCGTCCGGGGGAGGGAATGTGGCGCTGATCGCGACGGTGTCGCCGGAGCATCAGGCGCGCGTGCAGGCTGGGAAGATCATTGCGGCGATTGCGCCGATGGTGGGTGGCAAGGGCGGCGGGAAGCCGGACTTTGCGCGCGGGGGAGGCAAGGATGCGTCGGGGCTTGATGCGGCGCTGGCGGAAGCGAGGAAACTCGTGGGCGCGGGTTGAGCCGGGCGCGGGAGTTCAGGGTTCTTGAGTTAGGGTCGTGCGGAGCCGCAGGAACCCGCGGCTGCCGGTGGGGAAGGGGGAGGGGATGGTGACGGTGACGGTTTCGGTGCCGTCGCCGTTGGGGCTGACGGAGGTGGTGCCGGTGGTGAGGGGGGACCATGAGTCGGATCCGTTAGAGGATTCGATGGAGAACTGCGTGTCGAGGAGATATCTGCGTCGGGAGTAGCGGACGACGAGGGAGTTTCCGGAGATGGAGGCGGTGAGCAGGGCGGAGGAGGGAGCGGAAGGTGTGAGGCCGAGGGCGTAGCGGAGTGTGTTGGAGACGGCGGCGACGGCAGCGGAGGGTCCGCTGATGAGGGGATCGGCGAGTTCGGCGGGAGTGAAGTGGGTCTGTCTCCAGCCTTCGAACTGCCATGCGATGGCGCTGCCGTTAGCGAAGGCGGGCGTGCCGCCGGGGGCAGTGCTGATGCCCCATTGGGCGGGGGAGTTCCATGCGCTGAGCGGGGCGGATTCGTTGCGGACGACCATGGAGTGGCCTGGTCCGTCGGTGGCCGGGAACCATGCATCGCTCCATGTGAAGGACTGAATGAGTGCGCCGGTGGCGTCGAGGAGAGTGATGGTTTCGCCGCTGTTGCGGAGGGAATCGGCGGGGCCGTAGGTGCCCGCGATGCGCGGGGCTGGGCCGTAGCGGGACTGGAAGGCGGCGATGCTGCGGACGAGGACGATGCTCTCGCCGCCGGTTAGGGTGGTGTTTGCGGGGAAGGTGAAATCGACGCCCGTGGTGAAGGCGCATCCGGCGAGGTCGAGGGTTTCGGTTCCTGTGTTGCGGAGTTCGATGAATTCGAAATCGTTTTCGTCGGTGCTGGCGGCGAGTTCGTGGCCGGAGGGCGGTGCGGGGTGATAGTGGAGTTCGGTGATGCGGAGGAAGTCGCGGGCGCGCGGGGCGGTGAGCGTGCTGGTGACGGTGATGGTGTCGGTGCGGACGAGGTTGCCCTGATGATCGTAGGCCGCAAGTGTGATGGCGTTAGGGCCGGAGAGGAGCGCGACGCGGACACGCCATGTGTTTTCGCTGGTCCATGTGACGGGGAGGATGGCGCCGGTGTCGGTGCGGCGGATGGTGCGGACATCGATCCAGCCATTGCCATCGAGGGAGACTTCGGAGGTGTTTGAGGAGAAGTCGTTGCCGGCGTTGGTGGAGATGGCGAACGGGATGGGGGCGGGGAGCTGGGAGAGGACGTAGGAGCGCCGGGCGGAGATGTAGTTGAGGGCGGCGGTGAAGTCCTTGCCGGATTTGGCGCCGTAGTGGGTGATCCACGGGGCCATGTAGGTCGGGTTGAAGGTGGTGTTGATGAGATCGCGCAGGTGGCCGTGGAAGAGCCGGCGGTTGGCGGGGAGGTTGAAGACTTTGACGAGATTGCCGGTGGTGCCGATGAGGGAGGCGTTGGTGGGGCGCTGGAAGCAGACATCGCTGTCGTGCTGGAAGGCTAGGAAGCGCTGGTCGTCCGGGCGGAGGAAGAGTTTGAGGTTATGGGGCTGATTGTGGGTATAGAAGTCGTTGTTCCCGATGAGGGACTGGAGGGCGAAGGTGCGGGCCCACTGGTCGACGTCCATGAGCGGCTGGGTGGCGGCATCGAGGGCGGAGCCGCTGAGGTTCATGGCTGAGCCGAGGGCGATGAGGGCGTCGGCTCCGGGTTGGATGGAGGGGTCCTGAGGAGCGAAGGTCCAGCGGTAGTTTTCGGGGTCTGAGCCGTAGCTGGTGATGTCGCCATAGACGATGGGACCGGCGGTGACGACTTTGGGGCTTTCCGGGTTTCCGGTGGTAGTGGTGTCAGGGTAGTAGATGCCGTCGAACTTGTAGAGCGGGGAATCGCTGCCGCCGTCGAAGTGGCGGTCGAGCCAGTCATTGGAGTAGTCGGTGGTGAGGAGGGCGGTGCTGGTGTGCTGAGCGAGTGGGGTGATGACGCGGACGATGTCGTCGTGGAGGCCGGCGAGACCAGCGGCGGCGCGGCAGGCCATGTGTTTGACGAGGATTTCGTCGGGTGAGGGACTGCCGAAGGGGCCGCGACCGGATCGGTCGATGATGATGCGTTGGTGGACGCCGCGGAACGGCTGATGGGCTGGGAATGCTAGAGAGAAGCTGACGAACTGGTCGTAGGGGCGGCCGTAGGGACTGCCGCGGAGCTGGACGCCGGCGTCGTAGCAGACATCGCGTTCATTGGTGATGATGGTGGCACCGAGTTCGCCGTTGCTCATGAGATTGGCGTTGGCGTGGAGGGCGGAGGCGTCGGCCGGGGTCATGACGATGCGGACATTGTGGAGCGTGGCGAGGTTGGCGCGGCCGTCCTGGACCTTGTAGAGCGCGCGGGAGGCGGGACCGGCTGAGGGGACGGTGGCGGTCGCGGCCAGGGAGTCGGTGGCTTCGACGAAGAACTGGACGACGGCGGAGGCGACCTGGCCGGGGATGCTGGCGGAGAATTTCCCGGCGGTGGCGGACATGGGAGTGGATTGCCATGCGCCGCCGTTGACTGCGTAGCGGAGGGTGGCGGAGGCGACGCCGTCGGGGTCGGTGGCGGTTACGGAGACGGTGACTGGGGCGTTGGCGGCGGGGACGACGGGGGAATGGATGAGGTTAGAGAAGGTGGGGCCGAGATTGGTGAAGGGTCTGGAGTTAGGCGAACCGGGGGTGCCTGACGGTTCGGGGACGGAGAGCAGCGTGGTGCGGGGGAGACGGTTGAAGTAGAGCCGGGTGTGGAGAGACGGGGAGCCGGAGATCCAGCGGGCGCGGAAGGAGATTTCGTAGGTGCGGCCGTTCACGATGGAGCGACCGGAGGCGAGGGTGGTTTCGAGGTGATCGCTGTCGTGGTCGGTGCCGCCGGTGGCGACGAGGCGGAGGACGTTGTTGCCGGGGCTTGCGGGATCGGTGATGATCGAGGCCTTGTGATTGCCGAGGGCGCGCCAGCTGGTCAGGCCGGTGGTGAATGCGCTGTTAGGGAGCATCTGGACGGGTGCGGAGTCCGGGCTTTCGGTGACCCTGATGTCGTCGAGGAGGACCTCGCCGTCGCCGAGGAGGCCGAGCGCGAACTCGCGCCATTGGGAGTCGGGGCCGATGGCGCTGGGGGCGGCGATGCCGCGGTAGGTGTAGGTTTGCCATGAGGAGCGGGAGGATTCGTCGCTGGCGGACCAGTTGGAGGGATGGCTGCTGGCAGCGTTAGGGTCGCGCCGTTCCATGGTGGGGCCGCCGCCGTCGGGAGCGGATGGCCATGGGTGGCGGTCGGCCCATGAGACGTGGTCGGCGGGATTGCCGGAGGGGTCGCGGAGGGTGATGCGGCCGCGGGAGTTGCTGAGTTTCGAGGAGAGAGGGCCGGTGAGGTTCGCGGCGGGATGGAGTGAGAGGAGAGCGGCGGGGTTGCGGGCGACGGCGAGGTAGGCTCCGGGGGCGAGGGAAGTGTCAGGAGGGAAGGCGAAGGTGGCGTCGCCGTCGAGGGACCAGCCAGCGAGACTGACGGGGGTGGACGAGCGATTGAAGAGCTCGATGAATTCGGTGTCGAGCTGGCGTTCCGGGGTGGGAGGTGTCAGGGTTTCGCGGGCGGAGAGAGTGAGGCCGAAGGCGGCATCGGGATCGGCGGGAGTGGCCTGATGGAGTTCGACGGCGAGGACGTTGGTGCCTTTGATGAGGGCGGTATTGGGAATAGTGATAGGATCGCTCAGGGAGGCCATGTCGATGGGTTGCGAGGCGAGGGTGGTGTGGGAAACCGGGCCGCCGGGCATGTTGAGGCGGGCGACTTCGGTGCCATTGAGATAGCAGATGGCACCGTCGTCGATGAGGGTGCGGAGAGAGAGCTGGGTTTGCGCGGGATTGCCGGTGAACTGGAAGGATTTGCGGAAGTAGGTGGTGGTGGCAGTGGTCGGGAGGGCGGTGCTGGCGGCGGAGCGACCGCTGCGTTCGTGGGCGGTGATTTCGGCGGGGGAGAGGGCGCGATTGTAGATGGCGACCTCGTCGATGACGCCGCGGTGGTATTGAGCGGCGTCGGTCCAGTGACGACCGATGTACCATGTGTCGCGCGGGGCGATGGTCCATGCGGACGTGCCGGAGGCGGAAGGGACTTCGGTGCCGTCGACCCATGCGCGGACGGTGATGGAGTTGGAGCCCTGGGCATTGCCGCCCGTTTTTGTTATGACGGCGTAGATTTTTTTTCCGTAGTGATCCGGGCCGAGGTCGACGGAGACATTGTTGGCGGTGATGCCGGCTCCGTTGATGCCGAGGAGCGTACTGTTGTCGATGAACGTCATGAGGGGGGCGCCGCTGAAGCCGGTGGAGCCGTTGTTGGAGAAGATGGCGCTCCATTGGGCCTGCACGGTGTGGGTGAACCATGCTTCGATGGTCCAGTCGTTAGCGAAGATGCCGGACAGGCCGCCGCCGCTGACCTGAGTGGTGCCATTGAAGAGGACTGCGCCGTTGGCATCGCCGGAGATGAGGCCCGGTTGAGCGACGGCATTGGTGTAGGTGCCGTTCCGGAGGCCGCCGGGCGTGGCGGAATCGAGGGCGGAGCCGGTGGCGGGAGATTCGCCGAGCCGCCACCATGCGACGGGAGCGGAGGACTGGACGGTGGTAGTGTAGGCGGGTGGGGAGGGGGCTAAAAAAGTTGCCGGGCCGATGGGCCATGAGTTGTCAGGATAGGCGGGGTGCCTCCATGCGGTGCCCTGGTCTGTGCCGCTGGCTTCGTAGCGCCATGCGTCGCCGAGAGCGGCCAGGGTGTGGTCGGCGAACGTGCCGCGGAAGGCGGGAATGGTGCGAGGGTGATAGTTGATTTCGGAGATGATGAGGGCGTTGGAGATTTGGAAGAGATTAGGCGTTCCGGGGGTGGGGGCTGAGGGGACGAGCCATTGGGTGGTGTCGTCGGAGAGTGCCTTGCCGGAGGAGCTGAGGCGGCGGGCATCGAGGAGTGATGACTGGGCCGGGGAGAAGAGGAAGAGACGGGCGGTGGCGGGCGGCGAGAAACCGAGGGTGGCGGCGTCGAGGGAGATGAGTGCGCCGGGGTGCAATTGGGTGGATGGTAGGGTGTAGGATCCGCCGCCGTCCGGTGAGGCTAGGATGTGGCCGCCGAGATCGAGTGGGGCGGTGCCCGTGTTGCGGAGCTCGACGAAGAAGTCGGGGCCAGCTGGGGTGAGTTCGTTGATGATGATGGATGGGGCGGGTGGTGGTGATGGGAAATTGTCAGAGCCGGGGGTGCCGCCGGATTGGGCGCTGAGGCGCCAGCTTGCGGCGTCGGCGGAGGCGGAATCGGCGCGGAGCTTGGCTAGAGAGGAGCCGGAGCCATCTGCGCCTGCGGGCCAGTCGCCGGAGTCCTTGTAGGTGAGTTCGTCCATGATGCCGCCGCTGCGGTTGCGGAGGCGGATGGAGTCTTCCTGATTGCTGAGGGTGCCTGACCACGGGCCGAGGGCGGTGGTCGGGTTGGCGGCGGTGCTGGAGACGACGAGGAATCCGCCGGATGGGAGGATGGTGCCTTCCGGGAAGGTGAAGCTGACACCGCCGGTGAGTTGCCAGCCTGACAAATCGAGATTGACGGAGAGGACGTTTCTGAGTTCGATCCATTCGGGGGAGTCGGCGGAGGCCGGGTGGTACATCACCTCGTTGAAGACGGCGGTGGCGTCGGCGGGGCGGGCGGTGGCGGCAATGATGAGGAGGGAGATACCGGTCAGGATGGGCGCGCAGTGGGCCGTGAGGGAGGGAGCGGTGGATCTCATGGGTTGGGGATGCGGTGGGGGGATGCCGCGGTTTCGGGTGAGAGCGTACGCTGGATTTTCCGGATCCGGTTGAGGTTTAACGCGGAAATGGTCTGTGGGCATTTCGCAGGGAGTGGAACACGGGGGCGATCCCATCCCTCTGGCGCTGCTGCCTCCCGCATTGTGTCAGAGCCTGAGTCACGAGGCGTGCGCACTTCGGGTCGCCTAGCGAGTGGCTGTCTCGCTTCGCTACGGCTGTCGCTCGTCTCGCAAAGTCAGGCTACTACCTGAGAAGAGGGGGATAAGAAAGGAGATCCTCGGGCGATGTTCCGCGGCGGCTTGTGGCGGATCAGAGGGAAGCGGCGAAGGATTCGAGGGAATCCGAAACGATGGCGGCGCGGTGGAGGGCGCGGAGTTTCTCGGGATCGGCGATGGCGTTGAGGGAATCGCGGAGGCCGTCGGGGATTGGGCCGAAGCGGAGATCGAGGGCTTCGAGGACGGATTGGCGGCGGGAATGGGTACGCTCTTCCATGCGGCCTTCTTGACGGCCTTCTTGAATTCCTTCCTGGCGGCCTTCCTGGCGGCCTTCCTGGCGGAGATGCTGGGCGAGAGTCATGGCGCTGGTGCGGTGGGCTTGGTTGCGGACACCTTGAATTTTGCGGAAGACGAGGGGCCTGTCAACTGGGTCGGTGCGATCGAAGACGTAGGGGATGAAGCGGTCGAAGAGGCGGCGGGAGACATGGGCGAGGAGCTTGTTGTCCCAGACGGCGTTGTCGAGGAGGCGGCGGAGGGGTTCGGCTTTGAGGGCGCGGAGGACG
>JAIXPK010000572.1 GCA_027486335.1 Verrucomicrobiaceae bacterium
GCCTTCGTCAGCGCCACCACCCCGCGCCTCACCCCCAGATACTCCAGAATCTGCACATGCTCCTCCGTCTGCGGCATCCACCCGTCATCCGCCGCCACCACCAGCAGCACCGCATCCAACCGCCCCACCCCTGCCACCATGTTCTTCACAAAATCCGCATGCCCTGGCACATCCACCACCCCAACCTCAAACACCCCCCCACCCGCAGGATCCTCCAGCTCCAATCGCGCAAACCCCAGCTCAATCGTCATCCCACGCGCCTTCTCCTCAGGCAACCGATCCGGATCCGTCCCCGTCAGCCGCTCCACAAGGGTGCTCTTCCCATGGTCAATGTGCCCAGCCGTCCCAAGAATGAAATCCCGCATCCCCCCATTCTATCGCCCCGCCCCGCCATCCCTCCACCCCTTTCCGTCAATCAGCACAAACCCGGACCCACCACCCGCGCTCTCGGGGCATCCCCGCCCCTACCCCAGTCGTTGTTCCCGGCAATCATCTACGGCAGGTTCATATTTACATCCCGCCTCCCCATCACCCATTCTCCTCCACAATCCCCCGCGTTCTCCCCTGCCAATCCCATGGAACCTCTCCACAACATGAAGGCCGTCGCCCTCCGCACAGGGCTCAGCCCTCACCTTGTCCGCATGTGGGAGAAACGCTACGCCGCCGTCCAACCAGGACGCAGCCTCACCCAGCGCCGACTCTACAACGACGAAGAAGTCGACCGGCTCTCCATGCTCGCCCGTCTCACCCGCTCCGGCCTCAACATCGGCCAGATCGCACGCCTCCCCACCCCGGAACTCCGCTCCATGGTCGATCGCCTCGGCGACCTCCCCGGCGCTCCTCTCCCCCAGGGCCGTCTCTCCACCCCAGTCGACGCCGCCACCTTCGCCGAGCGCGCCATCGAAGCCATCCGCTCCTACGACATCCCTTCCCTCGAACGCACCCTCGACGACTCCATGCTCGCCATGGGCCACTCCGGCATGCTCGAGCGTCTCCTCGTCCCGCTCCTCCATCGTCTCGGCGCAGACTGGCTACGCGGCGAAATCACCGCCGCCCAGGAACACTGCGCCACCAGCGCCATCAAAGACTATCTCGCCAGGACCCTCCGCCCAGTCAACACCCCGGAATCCGCACCCCGACTCCTCGTCACCACCCCAGCCGGCCAACTCCACGAAATGGGTGCCGCCATCGCCGCTGGCCTCGCTCGCAAATCCGGCTGGAACGTCACCTACCTCGGCCCCTCCCTCCCAGCAGAAGAAATCGTCGGCGCAGTCATGATGAATAACATCCGCGCCGTCGCCCTCAGCATCGTCTACCCAGCCGACGACCCAGACCTCCCAGACCAAATGGTCCGCCTCCGCAGTCTCCTCCCAGACGAGGTCCCCATCATCATCGGAGGCCAGGCCGCCGACGCCTACAGCCACGTCCTCAGCCGCATCGGCGCACTCCGCGTCGCCTCCATGGAAGACTTCACCCGCGTCCTCCTCGAAGTCCGCGACGGCCACCACACCGCCCCCGCCCCCCAACTCGCCCCACGCCCCGACTCCCGCCGCCGCCCCACCCCCCAGGAAAAACACCAAGCCTAACTCGCCCGGCCCAACACGCCCCTCTCCGAACCAGCAGCCGAAGGCTCTGGACTGCTGTCAGAATTACAGCTCTCCCTGCGCACGGAGTGCGCCTGCCAGCCCCTCCGAACAAGCCCCCCTCCGAACACGCCCGGGACCGCGAGGCTCTGTACTCGCGCCTCATCCTAACCCGCCCCTCTCAAATCACGCCCCGTCCCGTAGGGACGGCCGGTGACTAGCCGGGGGTCCCGCGAGCCACTCGCGGCACCCCCGGTCCCCAATCACACTAACACAGAACCCCGTACGGGGTTCCCCCTCTCCAAACCAGCCGCCGAAGGCCTTGGACTGCGGAAGCCTGCTGCCGCTTTCCCGGAGCCAGCCCGCTGGCCCGGCACCATTCAAGCATTCCTACCCCTTGCTCCACACCAGTCGTCCCTCTCAAATCTCACCCCCCCTCCCCACCCGCCAGTGATCAATGTTCCGGTCCGTCCGCTTCGCCCCCCATTGCTTCGGATACTTCGAAACGAGTGAATTTCACTGAACCATACACCCTGCATTTATCGCCGACGACGCCCCAGGGCACCAAGCCCGCCCACGAACGTCAGCATCGTTACGCCGGGTTCGGGAACCACTGATATCTCGTTGAGGCGAAGCGAGAACGGACTCGCATCCGGAACAATGCTGAAGGCGAGACCCGTAAAGCCAAACACCGACCCGAGATCCACGTTGTCGAAGGACACTTCCAAAACACCCGCAGTGGTGATCGGAAGCTCAACCTCAACACTCCCGTCGAACGAAGCCAATGATACCTTGAGCATGGCGCTCCCGGAAATCATAGCGAAATCCAGCAGAAAGCTGCTGTGATGATCAAGCCTCAATCCACCCCCGCTGTTGGAGTAGGACAGATACAGAGCAAATGGCCGTCCGGCGGGAACGATCTCCCGGACATCGTATTCCAGGAAGCCGCTCCCGGGCACCAACAGCGCGCGCCAGTCACCAAGCCCGGACCCCGACACGCGGCGATAGTTAACAATCGTCCCCTTGATTTCCGACTGACCGTTCCGCGCACCATCAGCCGAGAGCGAGAACGATCCTTCGCCAAAGGAATCGATTAGGATTCCGGCAGCGCGGCACGCTGGATTCAGGCACGTCACAAGCCCTATCCATGAAAGCACCCTAATGATGGTTTTCATTCAAGTGCGGTGTTGGGATCATTGTTCTCCAATTGCCAGATTCAGTTAACACACCGGAATCGTAAACTCCATCATTTATATCACAAATGATATGCACCCAAGTGGTCTGCCTCCTTATCCCGGACAGAGCCCCCCCACCCTCCCCTCTCCCAACACGCCATCCCCCACCAAGCCTCTTCTCACTTCTCACTTCTCACTTCCCACCCCCCCCACCCGCCGGTAATGCCCCGTCAGCGGATACCGGAACAGGCAATCCTCCTCCTGCGTCCCGCGCCCGATGTTATGAATCACCAGCGGCCGCCCCTCCGCCGTCTTCCGGTCACTCACCACCATGATGTGCGGCAATGACGGCGGCACCGTGCACGTCACCACATCCCCCGGCAGATAATCCCCCGGCTCCGCCGTCACCTTCACCTCCCACCCCCGACGCTCAAAATACCGCCGCAGATTCGGCACCCTCCGGTGATCAATGCTTCGATCCGTCCGCTTCGCCCCCCACAGCTTCGGATACGCCGAAAAATGCGCCGCCATGTCCTCGTGCACCGCCTTCTGCAAATCCACCTTCCACGCCACCCGGAACGCCCGCACCACCACATCCGTGCACACCCCCCGATCCTCCGGAACATCCCCGCCAGGATACTTCAGCGCCACATACGCCGGATCATACCGCACCGTCTTCCCCACCTGCCCACGCGCCGCTTCCACCAACCCCACCGCTCCCTTCTCCGCCGCTTCCTGCGCCCACGCGCCCATCCCAAACACCCACAACACCCCCGCCAGCGTCAGCAATGTCTTCGTCTTCATCCCCGCGCATAACACCTCACCCGCCTCCCGTCACCCGGATTTCCCCCGCGATTGCGCCTCTCCTTCCCTCCTCGCCCCATGCTACCCCTCCCGACTCATGCCTCTCCTCCTCCGCATGGCCCTCCTCGCCGCGGCCACCTCCTCCACCATCGCCGCCGCCCCGTCGTTCCGCCACGAAATCATGCCACTCCTCAGCCGCTCCGGCTGCAACACCGGTGCCTGCCACGGCAGCGCCAACGGCAAAGGCAATCTCAAACTCTCCCTCCGCGGCGAAAACCCCGAAGCCGACTTCCTCACGCTCGCCTCCAACCGCCAAAGCTCACGCCTCAACACCGCCGATCCCCTCAAAAGTCTCCTCCTCCGCAAACCCGCCAACCTCGCCTCCCACGAAGGCGGTAAACGCCTCCCGCCAGACTCCGACGGCTTCCGCCTCCTCGAATCATGGATCCGCGAAGGCGCCCCCGACGACCCGCCAGACGCCCCCACCCTCACAAATCTCTCCGTCTCCCCGCCCGAACGCATCGTCGAACCCCCGGACTCCCCCATCCCGCTCTCCGTCACCGCCTCGTTCTCCGACGGTTCCTCCCGCGACGTCACCCGCGCCGCCGTCTACGAACTCTCTAACCTCATCGCCTCCGTCTCCCCGGACGGCATCGTCTCCGCACGCCAACCCGGCGAAACCACCGTCGTCGTCCGCTTCGAATTCCTCCAGCGCCCGGTCTCCCTCGCTTTCCTCCCTTCCAATCCTGACTTCTCCTTCCCGGACACGCCCGAATTCAACTTCGTCGACCAGCACATCTTCCGCCGTCTCCGCCAGCTCAAAACCGCACCCGCGCCCCTCTGCGACGACACCACGTTCCTCCGCCGCGCCTCCCTCGACCTCACCGGCCAACTCCCGGACCGCGCCACCGCCGAACGCTTCGCCTCCGACACCGCTCCTGACAAACGCGCCCGGCTCGTCGATCAGCTCCTCCTCTCCCCGGCCTTCGCCGACTGGTGGTCTCTCAAATGGGCCGACCTCCTCCGCCTCGAAGAACGCGTCATGGACCCCACCGGCACCCGCGCCATGCACCAGTGGCTCCGCAACGCCGTCGCCTCCGACCTCCCCGCCAATCTCCTCGTCCGCGCCCTCCTCACCACCGACGGCAGTTCCTATCAAAACCCCGCAGCCAACTACTGGCGCGTCCTCCGCGACCCCTCCCTCCGCGCCGAAGCCACCGCCCAGCTCTTCCTCGGCACCCGCATCGGCTGCGCCCGCTGCCACAACCACCCCTTCGACCGCTGGACCCAGGACGACTACTACCGCTTCGCCGCCATCTTCGACGGCATCGGCTACGACATCCTCAGCAACCGCCGCCGCGACGACAACGACCGCATGGAATTCGCCGGCGAACAAGTCATCTCCTTCAACGCCAAACGCGAACTCCGCGACCCGCGCCGCGACGCCTCGCCCCTCCCCGCCGCCCTCGGCGGACAGCCACTCCCCACTTCCCCGAACCGTCTCCACCTCCTCGCCGACTGGCTCACCGCCCCCGACCACCCGCTCTTCGCCAAAGTCCAGGTCAACCGCGCATGGGCCGCCCTCTTCACCCGCGGCCTCGTCGACCCAGTCGACGACTTCCGCATGACCAACCCAGCCTCCCACCCCGCCCTCCTCGACGCCCTCGCTAGCCAATTCGTCAGCGACGGCTTCCAGCTCCGCCCGCTCCTCCGCATCCTCACCAATTCCAGAACCTATCAGCTCTCCTCCGACCCGGGCCCCGCAGCCCCTAACGGCATCCACGCCTTCTCCCGCGCCTCCATCCGCCGTCTCCCCGCCGAAGCCCTCCTCGACGCCGCCCACCTCGCCCTCGGCGTCCCCCTCGACTTCCGCAACTTCCCAGACTCCCACAGCGCCATCTCCCTCCCCGGTGCCCGCTTCATCACCAAATCCAAACGCGCCGACGCCGCCGAAGCCTTCCTCAAGGAATTCGGCAAACCCCCGCGCGCCACTTCCTGCGACTGCGAACGCACCACCGAAAGCTCCCTCGCCCAGGTCTTCTCCCTAACCAGCGGCCCGCTCGTCGACCGTCTCCTCCGCCACAAGGACAACCACCTCTCCAAGCTCCTCAAAGACCACGCCTCCCCCGACGCCATCCTCGACGACCTCTTCTGGCGCTTCCTCAGCCGCCCGCCCTCCCCTCCCGAACGCGACCGCCTCCTCCCGCTCCTCGCCGACCCTTCCTCCCGCCGCCCAGCCATGGAAGACCTCGCATGGTCCCTCCTCAATACCAAGGAATTCCTCCTCCGCCGCTGACCCGCAAATCCCGCGAGATTCGCTTGGCGCGCCCGCCGATCCACCTAAACTCCCCCTTAACGGAACGCCTCCTCCATGATCACCACCCTGCTCATCGTCATCGGCCTCATCGCAGGCCTCGCCCTCCTCGTCGCCATCTGGGGCCTCGGCCTCTTCAATGGGCTCGTCTCCCTCAGAAATAAATACCGCAACGCCTTCGCCCAGATCGACGTCCAGCTCAAACGCCGCCACGACCTCATCCCCAATCTCATCGAAACCGCCAAAGGCTACATGGCCCACGAAAAAGGCACGCTCGAAGCCGTCATCAACGCCCGCAACCAGGCCTCCGCCGCACGCCAGTCCGTCACCGCCAACCCCGGTGACGCCGCCGCCGTCCAGAATCTCAATCAGACAGAAGCCGCCCTCACCGGTGTCATGACCAAATTCATGGCCCTCACCGAAGCCTACCCGGACCTCAAGGCCAACACCCTGATGACCCAGCTCAGCTCGGAACTCGCCGCCACCGAAGACCGCATCGCCTACGCCCGCCAAGGCTACAACTCCGCCGTCACCGACTACAACACGCAGCGCGAAATGTTCCCCGGCAGCATCCTCGCAGGAGCCTTCGGCTTCACCCCCGCCCAACTCTTCGAAGTCACCTCCGAAGCCGATCGCGAACCAGTCAAAGTCCAGTTCTAACCCGGCGCATGAGCATCGCGCCCTCGGACCGCGAATGGGTCCGCTACAAACACGCCCGCTTCACCGCGCGCTTCCCCGCCGACTTCCTCTACTCGCCCTCCCATTACTGGATGCGGCAGGTCGATGACGCCCTCTGGCAGGTCGGCTTCACCAAATTCGCCACGCGCATGCTCGGCGAACTCGTCGACTTCGTCTTCAAACCAGCCATCGGCGACCCCGTCTCCCAGGGCATGGACATCGGCCACGTCGAGGGCTTCAAAGCCGCCAGCGATGTCTTCTGCATCATGGACGGCAACTTCGCAGGCTCCAACCCAGCCCTCGCCGCCGACGCCTGTCTCGTCCGCAGCGACCCCTACCTCGACGGCTGGCTCTACTCCATCACCGGCAACCCGCCCGCCGACGCCCTCGACGTCCACGCCTACATCGCCCTCCTCAACACCACCATCACCCGCATGGCCGAACAGGAACACGCCGCAGAATAACCGGCACGCTCCCCGCCCCGGCCGCGCGCCCCGATCATCCTTGCACCATCCCGGTTTCCGCCGGATGTCCCCGCCTCATGCAGGACACCGCCACGGACTCCGCCCGACACCGCAAAGCCGTGACGAGGCTCATCCTCGCCACCTCCGCATGGGGCATCAGCTTCCCGCTCTTCAAAATGCTCTTCGCGGTCCAGCAGGGCCACGAACCATCCGCCGATTCCTTCTTCCTCGCCGCCCACGCCATCGGCCTCCGCGCCCTCGGAGCCGCCCTCGTCATCACGCTCTTCAAACCATTCCTCCTCCGCGGGCTCTCCCGCTCCGAATGGCTCCAGGGCGCTCTCCTCGGTCTCTTCGGCGGCACCGGGCTCATCCTCCAGGCCGACGGGCTCCACTACACCAGCGCCTCCACCAGCGCTTTCCTCACACAATTCTACTGCGTCCTCCTCCCCGCATGGCAGTGCTTCCGCCGCCGCGAAATCCCCAGCCCGCGTCTCCTCCTCTGCACCGCCCTCGTCCTCGCAGGCATCACCATCCTCTCAGGCTTCGACTGGAACCAGTTCCGCCTCGGCCGCGGTGAAACCGAAACACTCCTCTCCGCCGTCGTCTTCACCGTCCAGATCCAGCTCCTCGAACGCCCCTCATGGCGGCACCACCGCATGCTCCCGGTCTCCGTCGTCATGTTCCTCGGCTTCTTCCTCTGCGCCCTCCCCGTCGTCCTCCTCAAAAAACCCTCATGGCACGCCGTCACTAGCATCTACCAGTCGGCCCCGGAAATCGCCATCATGGCCGCCATCATCCTCATCTGCACAGTCTACGCCTACACCGCCATGAACCACTGGCAGCCCTTCGTCCGCGCCACCGAAGCCGGGCTCATCTACTGCCTCGAACCCGTCACCACCGCCCTCTACGTCCTCTTCCTCCCAGCCCTCCTCGCCGCATGGACCGGCGTCCCCTACGCCAACGAATCCCTCGGCACCGCCACCCTCATCGGCGGCACGCTCATCACGCTAGCCAACGCCATCCTCCAGCTCCCGCAGAAAAAATCCCTGACATGATCTGGCGCACCCGCTCCCGCTCCTTCGACCTCTCCTCCCATGCCCTCATCATGGGCATCGTCAACGTCACGCCCGATTCCTTCTCCGACGGCGGCCTCCACGCCACCACCGACGCCGCCGTCACCCACGCCCTCCGCCTCGCCGACGAAGGCGCTGACATCATCGACATCGGCGGCGAATCCACCCGCCCAGGCGCTGCCCCCGTCTCCTCCGCCGACGAAATCGCCCGCGTCATCCCCGTCCTCCAAGCCCTCCGCCCTCTCACCTCCGCCGCCCTCTCCATCGACACCATGAAGGCCGATGTCGCCGCCGCCGCCATCGCCGCAGGCGCTGACATCATCAACGATGTCTCCGGGCTCTCCTTCGACCCGCTCATGGCCGCCACCGCCGCCGCCTCCAACGCCGGTCTCGTCCTCATGCACATGCAGGGCACCCCCCGCACCATGCAGCTCCGCCCAGGCTACTCAGACACCATCGCCGAAATCTCCGCCGCCCTCCGCCTCGCCATCAACCTCGCCACCACCGCCGGCGTCCACCCCGACGCCATCGCCCTCGATCCCGGCATCGGCTTCGGCAAACGCCTCGAAGACAATCTCGCCATCCTCCGCCAGCCTAACGCCTTCTCCCTCGACGGCCGACCCGTCCTCCTCGGCGTCAGCCGCAAATCCTTCATCGGCCAGCTCACCGACTCCTCCTCCCCGGCCTCCCGCGACTGGCCCACCGTCGCCCTCACAAGTCTCGCCCGGGAACGCGGCGCTCGCATCCTCCGCGTCCACGATGTCCGCCCCAACGTCCAGGCCCTCCGCATGACCGAAGCCATCCTCAACGCCTCCTGATCCCCCTAACACCTCACCCTCCCCCCGCCATGAACGACGCCTCCCCGGAAATCCTCACCGGCCTCTCCCCGGAACACATCGCCGAACTCCGCGCCGCCCGCGATACCCTCGAAAATCCCTCCTTCGCCATGCAGGCCGCCAGTCTCCTCGGCACCCCCATCGAAAAGGGCCTCGCCATCCTCCCCGACGGCTGGCGCCGCACCGTCAAAAACGCCGTCCAGGGCGCACTCGAAAAAGCCGCCCACTTCGCCCTCGGCTCCATGGAAGCCAACCCCCGCCGCGCCGAGCCACCCTCCCCATGGCTCCACAAACTCATGACCGCCGCCTCCGGCGCTGCCGGCGGTGCCTTCGGCCTAGCCGCCCTCCCGGTCGAGCTCCCCCTCTCCACCTGCCTCATCCTCCGCTCCATCGCCGACATCGCCCGATCCCAGGGCCACGACATCAGCTCCCCCGAAGACCGCCTCGACTGCCTCGCCGTCTTCGCCCTCGGCTCCGACTCCAAATCCGATGACGCCGCCGACAGCGGCTACTGGGCCGCCCGCGCCGCCCTCGGCAAAGCCGTCAGCGACGCCGCCTCATGGGCCGCCACAGGCTCCGCCGGAGCCGCCTCCGCCCCAGCCATGGTCCGTCTCGTCGAATCCATCGCCGCACGCTTCGGCGTCACCGTCAGCGAACAAATCGCCGCCAAAGCCGTCCCCGTCGC
>JAIXPK010000507.1 GCA_027486335.1 Verrucomicrobiaceae bacterium
ACGCGGAAGATGTCGACGACGGTGCCGTCTTTGCGGACGAAGAGGTCAGCGCTGAGGATATTGATGCCTGCGGCGGCGAGAGCGCCTGCGGCTTTGGCTAGGAGGAGGTGGCGGTCCCATGTGACGAGAATGACCTCGCTGCAGCCGCGTTCGGGGCGGGCCTCCCAGCGGAGGACAGGTTTGAGGGCGCTGGCGGGGTCGTCTTTGCGGAGCTGGCGGAAGAACTGGCGGCAGGTGCGGAGGTGGAGGGTGATGTCTGATGGGGCGCGGAAGTTGAAGTAGCGGTCCGGCATGCCGAGGAAGTGGGCGTCGAGTTCCGCGGGGTCGCAGTCACCGAGGGAGGAGGTGACGGCGGCGCGGAGTTCGTCCATGGGGATATGGAGAGCTGAGGTGAAGGCGTCTTTGCCTTCAAGGAAAGCGGCGGTGGCGGAGTAGAGCTGGCGGACGAGACTTTCCTTCCAGTCGGTCCAGCCGGATTCGTTGGTGGCGCGACTGTCGGCGAAGGTGTGGAGGAAGAGGGCGTCTAGCCATTCGCGGCGGCGGACGACGGCGGCGAAGGAGGCGATGACTTCGGGGTCGTCGAGGTTTCTGGTGGTGGCGGTGTGCCAGAAGAGGAGGTGGTTATCGACGAGGAAGAGGAGGAGCTGGCGGCGATCGACGGAGATCTGGAGACGGCGGCAGACCTGATCGGTCAGTTCGGTGCTGGCGTAGGCGTGTTTTTTAACGCCTTCGGCGCGACCGGTGTCATGGAGGAGGAGAGCGAGGTAGAGGATGAAGGGGTCTTCGAAGTCATGGAAGAGCCGCTGATGGAAGGCTAGAGCCGGGTTGCGGGTGTCGCTGAGTTCGTCGAGTTTTTCGAGACATTTGAGGGTGTGTTCGTCGGCGGTGTAGCGGTGGAAGAACTCGTGCTGGACGAGGTCTGTGAGGGGCATGAATTCCGGCAGATAGCGGCCGAGGAAGGCGACGCGGTGCATCTGGCGGAGGGCTGGGCCGACCTCGCCTTTGCGGCTGAGGATGGCTTCCCATGTTTCGCGGTTGGTTTTGCGATAGCGGAACGTGCGGTTGATGAGGCCGTAGTTTTCTTTGACGAGCGTGCGGATCTGGGGGCTGAGTTTGAGGCGGCGGAGCTGGGTGTGCTGGAAGAGGCGCATGAGGCGGCCGGAGTCTTCCGTGAAGGTGTTTTCGGAGGCTGGGAAGATGAAGCCGTCGCGGCTCTGGAAGCCGTCGAAGGTTTCGCGGCGGCCGCTGTTGCGGACGGCGAGGAAGGAGAAGATGCCGGAGCGAGGTTCTTCGCGTTCGAGCGCGAAGCGTTCCATGAGGGAGAGGTTATGCTGGTAGAGATTGCGGGCGTGGTGGTAGTAGTCGCGCATGAAGGCCTCGCAGCGCTGGACGATGCGGCGGCCGGTGTAGCCGAGGTTAGTGGCGACGGTGCCCTGGAGGCGGAGAGTGAGGAGGTCGGTGGCGCGTTTTTCCGCGTAGTGCATTTCGTTGCGGACGCGGAGGAGGAAGTCGTGGGCGCGGCGGATGTCGTGGACGGCGCTTTCTGAGAAGATGCGGCGTTTGCGGAGATCGTCTGGGTTGCGGGTGCCGAGTTTGACGCAACTGACCCAGATCATGTTATGGTAGTCGCGGAGGCCGCCGCAGCCTGTTTTGACGTTCGGTTCCTGGAGGTGGACGGTATTGGAGCTGCGGGCGTGGCGTTCTTCGATATCGCGTGCGCGGAGGTCGAGGAATTCTTTTTCGCGATTGGTGACGCACTGGCGGCGGAAGTTGTCTTCGAATTCGTCGAAGATGGCGCGTTCGCCGGTGATGAAGCGGCTCTCGAGGAGAGCGCACATGGTCTGATGGTCTTTGAGGGCCTGCTGGAAGGTTTCTTTGAGGGAGCGGACGGCGTGGCCGACTTTGAAGCCGACGTCCCAGAGCATGTAGAGGACATTTTCGACGACTTCGCGGGAGCGCGGGGACATTTCGCGCCCGGCGCGTTCCATGTGGAGGAAGTGGAGGTCGACGTCGGATCCTGGGTTGAGGAGGCCGCGGCCGTAGCCGCCGGTGGCGATGAGGGCGACCTTGGCGCCGCTGCGTTTGGATTCGCCGAGGGGTCTGGCGAAGAGGTTGTGGAGGACGACGTCGAGGAGGCCGGCGCGCTGGCTGCAGACCTCGATGCCGCTGAGGCCTGCGCGGTGCTGGAGGCGGATGCGGTGTTCTTCCTTTTTGAGGAAGCTTTTGTAGAGTTTGAGGACCTCTTCTGGGGAGGCGGCTGGGTCGAGAGCCGGGGCGAGGACGCGGCTGGCGTGGGCCTGAACTTTGTCGAGGTGGCGGGGCATGAGGGGAGATGCCCGGCGTTACTGATCGAGGGAGGTGGCGGCTTCGTTTTCGGGGCGTGCGACCGGGATATCGGTCATGAAGAGGTAGAAGCTGTCGCCTGGGCCGCCGACCATGGCTGGGTTTTTGAAGGGCATGTCGCCCTGGAGGGTGGCCATGATTTCGGTGACCTGGGTGCGGTTTCTACCGATGAGCATGGAGGGGCGGAACATGAGGTAGTCGCGCCATTCGAAGAGAGCGGTGTTGCGGTAGGTGGCGTCTGTGAGGGGAGCGCCGAGGGTGTACTGGCTGAGGAGGATGGCGGAGATGGGCTGGCCGCGTTCTTTGCCGGACTGGCGGAGGGTTTCGAGCTGAGGTTTGTCTTTGGGGAGGAGGAGGGCGGGGCGGTTCATGTACCATGCGACGGCCCATGGGATGTCGGAGACGACGGCTTCGTTAGGTTTGACGAGTTTGCCCATGGAGGCGAGGGCGCTGGGGATGTAGTAGGGAGCGTGGACTCTGGCGAGGTCGACGCCTGACATGGCGCGCATCATGCGGAGAGGGACGAGGAGGAGGAAGGGGAGGGCGCTGATGGCGACGGCGATGATGAAGTGGCCGTTGCGGAGAGCGGGGATATTGACGGGGAGTTCGAGTCTGTTCCAGAGGACGGAGAGGAAGGCGAGACCGTAGCCGGTCATGAGCGGGAGGAACATGACGTGGAGGTTATTGGAGTCGGTGCGGTCTTCGTTGAGGCCATCGCCGAAGGGTTTGATGCCGTAGAGGGTCATGCCGGCGACGGCGAAGATCCACATGAGGAGGATGCACCAGCGGAAGTCAGCGATTTCGCGGCGGCGGAAGGGGTGGAGGAGGGCGAGGAAGAAGAGGGGTGCTGCGATGATGCCGCCCATGTAGTTGTAGATGTCGCCGAGCTGGGCGACGGAGTTGCCGATCATCTTGGAGATGAAGCCATCGAAGTTGAGTCCCCCGGTGGTTTGCTCGAGGTCGCGCATGAGGGTGAGTTCGTCCGAGGTGCCGCCGAGGCCTGAGTAGAAGAGGTAGAGGCCTGCGCCGAGGGGGTTGCCGGTGTAGCGGAGGTTATTGAAGAGAGGCCACCAGACGGTGATGAGGCCGAAGACGCCGAGGAGGACGAGGAGTTGGAGGCCGCGGGGCTGGAAATAGAAGGCGGCAAAGAGGACGAGGCCGAGGAAGGGCCAGACGGCGAGCCAGTGGGTCATGGCGAGGAGGCCGAAGAAGGCGCCGGTGAGGGCCATCCAGAGGAAGACGGGTCTGCCTGCGGCTGAGCTTTCGATGGCCTTGTAGAGGAAGTAGGTGGCGAAGGAGAAGAGGAAGAGCATGAGCATCTGCGGGAGGCCGCTCTGGGAGAAGCGCCAGAGGAGTTCGCAGAGGAGGAGGAGGAGGGCGGTGACGCCGCCGATGCGGGCGTCGAAGATGCGGGAGACGAGGAGGTAGCTGACGCCGATGGAGGCGAGGAGGAGGAGCATGGAGACCCCGCTGATGATGAGGTCCGGGGTGTAGATGACCTGTTTTTCGCCGAATTCCCATGTACTGGGGAACATGCCGAGGGCGATGGAATTGAGGATGGGGTTGAGGGGGGCGTGGTAGGCATCGGGGATGCCGTCCATGAAGGATGGGGCGGCGCTGGGGCCCTCGTTGAGTTTCATCTGGCGGTCGACCTGGGCGTAGGCGAGCGGGCGGATGACGAGAGTGGTGTAGTGCTTGTCGGAGGCCATCTGGCGAGCGATCTGGGCCTGGTCCATGCCTTTGGCGTGGGAGAGGCCGCGGAAGTCGACACCGAGGTAATAGTAGGTGACGCCGACGAGGAGGAGGAGGAAGAGCGCTCTCCGGATCATCATTCCGGCGTCGAGTTCTCGCGGGGCGGAGGCGGCTTCAGCGGTGGACATGTGGTGGGACGGTGGGAAACAGGGGGGCAGGAGTGGTGGCAGGAGAGGCCTGTCGAATTCCGGGATGCCGGGCCGCGATTATGCACCTTCCGGCTGCGGCTGCAACGATTTCCCGGAGCGTGGTTTGGGAGGGGGGGAGGGATTGGAGAGGGAGGGGACGGGGGCTCAGACGAGGGAAGGCCATGCGAGGTCGGTTTCGCCGTGCATGATTTCGGCGAGGATGGGGACATCGAGCATGGATTGGAGGATGAGGGAGTTGGAGATGGAGGCGAGGTCCCGGGAGTCGGCGGGGTGGTTGAGGATGATGCCGGCGCAGGTGAGGCCGCGGTGCTGGATGGAGCGGACGGTGAGGATGGTGTGGTTGAGGGCGCCGAGGCGGTTGTCGGCGACGACGATGACGGGGAGATTGAGGAGGGCGGCGAGGTCGGCCATGGTGCGGCCTTTGGAGAGAGGGACTTCCCATCCGCCGGCGCCTTCGACGAGGACGCGGTCGTATTGGGCGGTGAGTTCGGTCCACGCGGCGAGAATGGGGGCGTCGTCGAAGGGTTGGTTTTCGAGGAGGGCGGCGGCCATGGGAGCGAGGGGCTGGCGGTAGGCGACCGGGTTGATGAGGTCGAGGTCGGGGCCGGGGGAGCCGGCGTCGCGGAGGGCGATGGCGTCTTCGCGGCCGCCGCAGGTGACTGGTTTGAAGCCGACGGCGCGGGTGCCTTGAGCGATGAGGGCGCGGAGGAGGAGGCAGGTGACGTAGGTTTTGCCTGCGTCGGTGCTGGTGCCGGTGATGAAGTAGTGCATGCCGCGGGAGCAGACGGTGCTGGGGCGGGGGTGGGCAAGGGTGGAAAGGGGGGGAAGTGAGAAGTGGGAATGGCTTGTGGGGAGAGGGCGAGGGCGGAGGGTGGTCGGGTTGACACTGCGACCGCCTGCCGAATCACGCTGGACGCAGGCGGATGTGTGCCAGCTCAGGCGCGGCGGGGGGCGAACCGGAGGCGGATGAACACGCGGGTATCTTTCTTGGAGTTTGCGTGGAATACTGCATTTGCCTTAGTATGCATCCCGGAGCGTTAACATTGCTCCAGGCGTATACTTTAGAGTTAGAGTATCCCAATTCTTTCTCAAAATCAGGGTCGATTTCCGTCCGTCTTTCTCCGAATTGTAGGTGGCCGCCTCGGGTTCGCGGGATACATCTTCGTCTATTATGAGCTTGATATTGTTTTCTCGTAACAATTGACTGACAGTAAATGTATCATTTACAGGGTATTTACCCGGCTTGTCCACGCAGCCGAGGATGTAAATTTGCTTTACTTCTTTGCTCTGGATCGTTTCGTGAGTTTCCTGCTGTTCTGGTTTCGAGCTTGCGAAATAAACAGCTGAAATGAACCACACCCATCCCATAGGCTGCTGGGCACGAGGGTGCCGCCCCTTTAGAGGCGGTCGCTGATCAAGGAAATTCGTTGGAGGTCGAGTTGAGTTAGTAAGGATTATAACCGTGATTCCGGC
>JAIXPK010000010.1 GCA_027486335.1 Verrucomicrobiaceae bacterium
CCGTCCGTCGTGATCCGGAACTGCAGCTTCAACTCGAAATCACTCACCTCCCCACCCTTCCAAACCAGAAACGTGTTCCCCGAAAGCGGCGCCGCCGCCGTCGACTGTCCCGTGATCGCCCCGTCCTTCACCGACCACAAAGCCGGATTCCCCTCCCAACCCGTCAGATCCTTGCCGTTGAACAACGGCACCGGATCACCAGCCACAGCATTCAATGTCAGGAAACTCAACATCAGGGAGGGAATAATCTTGCTCATACCCCCACCAGAACCAGCCACACACACGCCACGCAAGAAAAATCCCCACCCTCAATCCTCCGCGGACGGGCGCTTGCGCAGCGACTTCACATTCCCCCGCTGCCGCTTGTCCCGCACCATCCCAGCCTTCACCCCCTTCGACCGCTTCACCTGCTGCCGCCGCTTCCGCGCCACCGCCGCCTTCGAACTCTGCAACGCCTCCGCCTTCCTCTTCTCCAATCGCTCGCACAACGTCTCCCGCGCCAGATACCGATTCTGCGTCAGCGACCGCTCCTCCTGACACCTCACCTCGATGTTGCTCGGCACATGCCGCAACCGCACCGTCGACGAGGTCTTGTTGATCTTCTGCCCCCCAGCCCCAGCCCCGCGCACAAACTCCTCCTCCAGATCGTCCCGGTGAATCCCGAGCGATGTCATCCGGACTAGCAATGCTCTGATGCGGTCGCGTGATACCATATTGTCTCCTCCACCATCCCCCCAGCCGTAGCAAGGGCGTCCCGCCCTTGTCCTCCGTACCAGCATCCCCCCAATCCCAAAGGAATTGCGTCCCACCAACCACCCCAGCCACCACCCGAATCCCCGCCGCATCTTCACACTTTCCCACCCCATCAGTCGATGCCATCCCTAAGCCGGGCCGCTCCGGCCCAACCCTTCGTTTTCCCCTGCCATCCATGCTGCCCGCGCGCCCACTCTCCCTCGCCCTCTGCCTCGGCTTCTTCTGCGCCATTGCCTCCACCCTCACGGCCGCACCCCCCAAATCCGCGCCTTCTGCCCCTGCCGCACCCGCAGCCACTCCCCCGGCCCCTTCCCCCAGCTGGATCTCCAGAATCTCCCCGTGGAAACGCCCCAAGGCCACACCACCTCCCGCCGCCCCCATCCCTGCTCCAGCACCAAAGCCCGCAAAACCCGCGAAAGTCTCCAAGGCCTCAAAGCCCGCAACCTCTCCCGCCGTGCCTCCCGTACCCGAGCCCATCGCCGCTCCCCCAGCCTCCCCTTCATGGATCGCCCGGCTCACGCCATGGAAACGCGACAATTCCACCCCCCCTCCAGCTCCCGCAGCGGCACCCGCCCCCGCCACTCCCCCAGCTCCCCAGAAACTCTCCAAATCGTCCCCAAAACCCATCGCGCCTCCTGCACCCGAACCCGCCGCCACTCCCCCAGCCTCCCCCTCATGGATCGCCCGACTAACCCCGTGGAAGCGTCCCGCAACAACGCCACCAGCCCCCTCAGAACCAACCGCGGACTCCCCTAAACCCTCGCTCATCAGCGGCCCCCTCGCCGCCATCCGCAAACTCCGATCCCATCCCGCCGAATCCCTCCCGCCTCCCGAAAAAATCGAGCGACCCAAGGACTGGCAATCACGCTTCACCGTCGCCGACCCCAAAACCGCTCTCTACGAATTCGGTCCCTCCCAACCCGGCGGCCCCGACGACTCCCTCCCGCGCGGCACCGTCGTCACCGAAATCAGCCGCAAACGTGGCTGGTCTCTCGTCGAAGCCAACGGCCGTTCCGGCTACATCGACTCCCAATCCCTCCGCCAGGCCGAACACGCGGACTTCTCCGACCCGCCACCGCCCCCCGCTCCCAAACCCATGATGGCCACTTCCGGCACCGGCGTCCCATGGCGCCCCGCCGCTCCACCCCCGGACCTCCCCGACGAAGCCCCCATGATGGACCTCGACGGTGCCCTCGACCTTCTGCCGCCCCTCATCAAAACACCATGAACGCCAATACCTTCAGCCGCCGCGCGTTCCTCTCACTCTCCGCCACCTCCCTCATCTCCTCGGCCGCCGCCGCCCCTACTCCCGTCACCGGCCTCCCCCCTAACGTCCTCCAGGTCATCGCCGGCACCGCCGACTCATGGGACTCCAATCGCGGCCGCATCCAGCTCTTCGAACGCACCTCCGCTTCCGCCCCGTGGCAACCTGCCTTCCCTAAACCCATCCCCGTCCTCTTCGGCCGCAACGGGCTCGCATGGGGCAACGGCTGTCTCCCCGTCCCCCACGGCCAGAACGGCATCCCCTCCAAACGCGAAAAAGACCGCCGCGCCCCAGCCGGTCTCTTCCGCCTCGGCACGCTCTACGGCGACGCCCCTAACGCTCCCAAAGGCGTCCGCTGGCCATGGCACCAGGTCACCGCCCGCGACTGCTGGATCGACGACCCCTCTAACCCTTCCTACAACCGCCGCGTCACCGTCGACCTCGCCAATCCACCCCCTTGGTACGAAAAACAGAAGATGCGGCTCGGCGACTTCGCCTACGAGTTCCTCCTCGAAATCCGCCACAACTCGGACCCTCCCGTCCCCGCCCACGGCAGCGCCATCTTCTTCCACATCCGCCGCGGTCCTGACAAACCCAGCGCCGGCTGCACCACCATGGCCCGCCCGGACCTCCTCCGGCTCCTCGCCCGTCTCAACCCAGCCGCCCGCCCGCACTACGTCCTCCTCCCCAAAGCCGAATACGCCGCCCGCATCGCCCCATGGCGGCTCCCGCCCCCGCCCTGACAATTCCCCGCTCCTCCGCACCCGCGGTCCCATCACCAGTCGCCGCACGCCCGCCGCCGCGCCACGCTCCCAGCATGCGCCTGCGTCTCCTCGCCTGCCTCGCCCTCCAGCTCCCCACCCTCGCCGACCCGCCCGCCGAGCCTCTCCCACGGCTCCCGCCTCTCTCCCCCGACGCCGCCCTCGCCGCCTTCTCGCTCCACCCGGACTTCCAAATCTCCCTCGCCGCCTCCGAACCAGAGGTCACCGACCCCGTCTCCCTCTCCTTCGCCCCAGACGGTCGGCTCTTCGTCGCAGAAATGCGCGACTACTCGGAACGCCGACACGAAAAACTCTCCCGCATCCGCTGTCTCAAGGACGCTAACCAAGACGGCCGCTTCGAATCCAGCACGGTCTTCCTCGCCGGGCTCTCATGGGTCACCTCCGTCGTCGCATGGCGCGACGGCATCTTCGCAGCCGCCGCCCCTGACATCTGGTGGGCCCGCGACACCAATGGCGACGGCGTCGCCGACGAACGCCGCATCGTCTTCTCTGGCTTCGGCACCACCGCCGCCAACCTCAATGTCCAGGCACTCGTCAACAGTCTCACCGTCCACCCCACCAGCGGCCGAATCTACGGTGCCACCGCCGGCAATGGCGGCTCAATCATCCGACCCGACCACCCTAACACCCCACCACTCAGCCTCAACGGAGCAGACTTCTCCTTCGACCCCAACCTCCTCGACCTCCGCCCCGAAAGCGGCACCGCCCAGTTCGGGCTCTCCTTCGACCAGTGGGGCAACCGCTTCGTCTGCAGCAACAGCCGCCACTTCATCTGGGTCGCCTACGACCGCACCTCCCTCCCCTCCAACCCGCTCTTCCCGCCCCCCAGCCCGCTCGTCGACGCCGCCGCCGACGGCCCCGCCGCCCCTGTCTTCCGCTCCTCCCCGGAAGAACCATGGCGCGTCGTCCGCACTCGCTGGCGCGCCAGTGGCCTCGTCCCCGGTCTCATCGAAGGCAACGGCCGCGCCAGTGGCTACTTCACCAGCGCCAGCGGCATCCACATCAGCTCCGGTTCCGTCGCCCATGGCGACGCCTTCATCGGCGATGTCGGCTCCAATCTCGTCCACCGCAAACAAATCTCATGGAACCCGGACGGCCCCTCCGCCCATCGCCACCCTGACGAATCCTCACGCGAATTCCTCTCCAGCCGCGACACATGGTTCCGCCCAGTCTCCTTCACCTCCGGCCCCGACGGCGCTCTCTACATCGCCGACATGTACCGCGAATTCATCGAACACCC
>JAIXPK010000498.1 GCA_027486335.1 Verrucomicrobiaceae bacterium
GATGGGAAGGAAGCGAAGATCGGGATGACGGTGCCAGCGGAGCGGCGGCCGGAGCAATCGCGGCTGGAGATTCGTTATTCGCCGAGTCTGGCGACGGCGCTGGTGGATGCGCTGCCGTACCTTGCGGACTATCCTTATGGCTGCACTGAGCAGACCCTGAACCGGTTTGTGCCGGCGGTGGTGGCGCGAAAGGTGTTAGTCGATATGGGAATCAGCCTTGCGGACGTGAAGGCGAAGCGAGCGAATCTGAATGCGCAGGAGATCGGGGATCCGGTGGAGCGAGCGGAGCGTTGGAAGGCGTTGAGGATAGCGGATGGCCATCCGGTTTTTGACGAAGAGGAGCATCTGCTGATTGTGAAGACCGGGCTGGAGCGGATGACGTCGATGCAGAATCGGGATGGTGGCTGGGGATGGTTCAGTGGAGACAGGGAGCAATCGTGGGCGCACACGACGGCGGTGGTGGTGCACGGGTTGCAGACGGCGCAGATGGCGGGGCTGGCGATGGTGCCGGGGACGCTGGAGAAGGGGGTGGAGTGGTTGAAAGGTTATGAGGCGGAGGAAGTGCGGCGGTTGAAGTTGTGGAAGAAGGAGAAGCCGCCGTCGGGAGCGAAGGCGGCGGCGGACAGCACGGATGCGCTGGTGCGGATGATTCTGGCGGAGGCTGGCGTGGGGAACGGGGAGATGACGGAGTATCTGTACCGGGACCGGAATGGGTTGCCGGTTTATGCGAAGGCGTTGTTCGGGCTGGCGCTGCATGCGGAGAAGCAGGTGGAGAAGCGCGACATGCTGCTGCGGAACATCGAGCAGTATCTGGTGAGGGATGAGGAGAACCAGACGGCGCGGCTTGATGTGAGGAACGCGAGCTTCTGGTGGTCGTGGTACGGGAGCGATATTGAGGCGAATGCGTTTTATCTGAAGCTGCTGGCGCGGGTGAAGCCGAAGAGTGCGGAGGCGTCGGGGGTGGTGAAGTACCTGCTGAATAACCGGCGGCATGGGTCGTGGTGGACGAGCACGCGGGACACGGCGTACTGCATTGAGGCGATGGCGGAGTACATCAAGGCGACGGGGGAGAATGCGCCTGACATGACGGTGGAGGTGCTGGTGGATGGGGAGGTGAAGCGGACGGAGAAGATCACGAAGGAGAACCTGTTCAGCATTAGCGGGACGGTGGTGCTGGAGGGTGGAGCGGTGACGACCGGGAAGCACGAAGTGGTGATTCGGCGGACGGGGAGCGGGCCGGTGTATGCGAATGTGTATGCGACGCACTTCACGCTGGAGGACCGGATAGGGAAGGCGGGGCTGGAGGTGAAGGTGGAGCGTGCCTATTACCGGCTGGTGGAGCGGAAGGATGCGACGGCGCTTGTGAGTGGGTCGCGCGGGCAGGCGGTGGGGCAGAAAGTGCTGAAGTATGACCGCGTGGTGTTGAAGGACGGTGAGACGGTGAAGAGCGGGGAGCTGGTGGAGGTGGAGCTGACGGTGGAGAGCAAGAACGACTATGAGTATCTGCTGTTCGAGGATCTGAAGCCGGCGGGTTTTGAGCCTGACGATGTGCGGAGCGGGTATACGAGTGACGGGCTGGGGGCGTACCGCGAGTTCCGGGACAACCGGGTCGGGTTTTTTGTGAGGGCGCTGCCATTGGGCAAGCACAACCTGCGGTATCGGGTGCGGGCGGAGATTCCCGGGAAGTTCAGTGCGCTGCCGGCGACGGCGACTGGGATGTATGCGCCGGAACTGAGGGCGAACAGCGACGAGATGAAGGTCGGGGTGGAGTGAGGCGTTAGGATGGATGTGAAAAGAGGGCTTCCGGGAGACCGGGAGCCCTCTTCTGATGAGGTGTTAGGTGATCAGATGCCGGTGATCTGGCCGTCCGGGGTGACGTCGATGCGTTCTGCGGCGGGGATTCTGGGGAGAGCGGGCATGCGGACGAGTGAGCCTGTGAGGGCGACGAGGAAGCCTGGGCCGTTAGCGAGTTCGAAGTCGCGGACGGTGATGCGGAAGTTGCGTGGGCGGCCGAGACTGGTGGCGTTGTCCGAGAGCGAGTTCTGGGTTTTGGCCATGCAGATGGGGAGGTGAGCGAAGCCGTTTCTGGTGAAGAGGTCGAGTTTGGCGACGGCGGTTTCGGTGAGGTCAGCGCCGTCGCCGCCGTAGATCGAGCGGGCGATGGTGTTGATGGCGTGGATGGGGCCGTCGGCTGGGTTGTAGAGCGGCTGGTGACGCGGAGAATCAGTGGCGGCGGCGGAGGCGACGAGGGCAGCGAGTTCGGTGCAGCCTGGGCCGCCGGAGGCGAAGGCGTCGGCGACGGCGCAGGGGAGCGAGCGGGAGGCGCACCATGAGCGGATGGCGTCGAGTTCCTCGGGGGAATCGTCGTGGAAGCGGTTGATGGCGACGACGACTGGTTTGCCGAATTGGGCGGCGGAGTCGGCGTGTGCGGCGAGGTTGTCGAGGCCGCGGAGGAGGGAGTCGGTGTCCGGGGTGGAGAGATTGGCGAGGGCGGTGCCGCCGTGCATTTTGAGGGCGCGGACGGTGGCGACGAGGACGATGGCGGCGGGGTCGAGGCCGGCGCGGCGGCATTTGATGTGGAAGAATTTTTCGCCGCCGAGGTCGAAGGCGAAGCCGGCTTCGGTGACGGCGAAGTCGGCGTGGGCGAGGGCCATGCGGGTGGCGAGGACGGAGTTGCAGCCGTGGGCGATGTTGGCGAAGGGGCCGCCGTGGATGAAGGCTGGGACGCCTTCGACGGATTGGACGAGATTGGGGAGGAGGGCGTCGCGGAGGAGTGCGAGGAGAGCGCCGGTGACGCGGAGGGATTTGGCGAAGACGGGGGAGCCGTCTGGGGCGAAGCCGACGACGATGCGGTCGAGCATGGCGCGGAGGTCGTCGAGGGATTCGGCGAGACAGAGTGAGGCCATGATTTCCGAGGCGGCGGTGATGTCGAAGCCTGTGGAGCGCTGGTGTGTGCCGGCGTTGTCGGTGACGATGCGGCGGAGGGAGCGGTCGTTGACGTCGAGGACCCGTTTCCAGAGGATGCGGTCTGGGGAGAAGGCGGCGGTGCCTTGCTGGATGGCGTTGTCGAGGACGGCGGAGAGGAGATTGTGGGCGGAGGTGATGGCGTGGAAGTCGCCGGTGAAGTGGAGGTTGATGGACTGGGCGGGTTGGACGGTGCTGAGGCCGCCGCCGGTGGCACCGCCTTTGCGGCCGAAGACTGGGCCCATGCTGGGCTGGCGGAGGGCGAGGGCGACCGAGTGGCCGGAGGCTTTGAGGCCCTGGGCGAGACCGATGGAGATGGTGGTTTTGCCTTCGCCTGCGGGGGTGGGGGTGATGGCGGAGACGAGGATGAGCTTGCCTTGGCGAGGCGGGGATGCGAGGGCGCTGAGGGGGACTTTGGCTTTGTCGGTCCCGTAGGTGGACAGGGTTTGAGGGTCGATTCCCAGTCCGGCGGCGATGCGGGCGATGCTCATGGGGGTCGATGGTAGCGGGCGGGAGCGTGGATTCAAGGACTGAGGAGATTTTGGAGACGGGCAGGAAATCCGGAAAAGCACGCGTTTCGGGACTTGCCGCGGTGGGCGGGAGTTTCTAAGGTCACGGGTAGAGCCGCATGAATCCTCTGCGGAATCGCTAAATTTTCCGACGCCAATCACTTTTAAAGAAAATGGAAAAATCCGTCCGCACGAAATTGTTTGTGATGATGATCCTGGAGTTGTTCATCTGGGGTGCCTGGCTCCCGCTGATCTGGGGTTACATGGGTGCGAAAGTGGAGGATGGCGGGCTGGGATTCACTGATTCGCAGCAGGCGTGGATTGGCAGCGCGTTCGCGATTGCTTCGATTCTCGCGATTTTCTTCAGCAATCAGTACGCGGACCGGAAGTTTGCGGCGGAGAAATTCCTTTCGTTCAGCCACTTGGTCGGGGGTGCGGCGATGCTCGGACTGTTTTTCGTTAAGGACTTCAATTCCTTTTTTGCGCTGATGCTGGTGCATTCGATCTTCTATGTACCGACGATATCGGTGGCGAACTCGCTGGCGTTTTCGAACGTGCAGAATGCTGCGAGGGATTTCGGGTTCATCCGGATGGGTGGAACGGTCGGTTGGATTCTGGCGGCGTGGCCTCTGTATTTCATTCTTCAGGACCGGGTGGGAGCAGATCTGACGTCGGCGTCGCGTTACATCTTTGTGGTTTCCGGGGTGGCATCTTTCGCACTGGCTGCGTACTCGCTGACGCTGCCGCATACGCCGCCGAAGCCTGCGACAGGTACGACGAGTCCGTTCGCTTGGTTGACGTCTGCGAAGCTGCTGCTGGTGCCGTTCATCCTCGTTCTGTTTCTGGTGACGTTCATTGATGCGACGATTCACAACGGGTATTTCCTTGTGACGGGCGGTTTTCTTGAAACGAAGGTGGGGATTGCGAAGAAGTGGATCATGCCGGTGATGAGCCTTGGGCAGATTGCCGAGATTCTGACGATGCTTATTCTGGGCAAGGTTCTGGCGCGGCTTGGTTGGAGGACGACGATGCTGCTTGGCATCGCGGGGCATGCGCTGCGCTACTTGGTGTTCGCATTTCTCCCGGATCACCAGTGGCTGATTGTGGTGATTCAGCTGGTACACGGGATTTGCTACGCATTCTTTTTCGCGACGGTGTACATCTTCATCGACGCGGTGTTCCCGCCGGATGTGCGCACGAGTGCTCAAGGGTGGTTCAACCTGCTCATTCTCGGGCTGGGCGACCTTGCTGCGAAGTGGACGTTTCTTCCACTGCTGCTGCGGAGCACCTCCAAGGAGACCGGAGTTGTGGACTGGCAGTCGGTTTTCCTTTATCCAACGGTATTGGCTGTGGTTGGACTCGTGCTGCTGGCGGTCTTCTTCCGTCCGCCCAGTTTCGGTCCAAAGGAGGATGCCGGTCCCGGGGCTGCACCGCATTGAGGCGGGGCGTGAACATTTTCCGTCGGGTTGGTGTCTGAGCTGACGGTGCTGCATGCCTGAGCTGCCTTCTCGATCTACTGACGTCATTGATCCCCGCCTGTTGCTGGAAGCGTATGCGCAGGGGGTGTTTCCGATGGCGATGGAGGATGGGGAGATGGGATGGTTTTCGCCGGATCCTCGGGGGATCATTCCGATCCGTGAGTTTCATGTGCCGCATGGGTTGAAGCGGTTGCTGAGGCGCGGGGCGTACGAGGTGCGGTTGAACACGGCGTTCACGGCGGTGATGCGCGGGTGTGCGGACCGGGAGTCGACGTGGATCAACGAGTCGATTCTGCGGAGTTACGTGCGCTTGTTCGAGTTGGGGTTTGCGCACTCGGTGGAGACGTGGATGGGGCACCGGCTGGTGGGTGGGTTGTATGGGGTGGCGATTGGGGGAGCGTTTTTTGGAGAGAGCATGTTCAGCCGGGAGACTGGGGCGTCGCAGGTGGCGCTGCATGCGCTGGTGAGGCGGTTGGACGAGCGTGGGTTCACCTTGCTGGACACGCAGTGGACGACCGAGCATTTGAGTCGGTTCGGGGCGCATGAGATCGCGCGGGAGGATTATCTGAGGCGGCTGGAGCGAGCGATCCGGCTGCCGTGTCAATTTATGGAATCATGATGACATTGAGAGCAGAGATTGCGGCGCTGGGGCGGGTGCACTGGCGGGCGTTCCGGGCGCGGACGGTGGCGTCCGTGCGGGAGTCGCGGCTGATGGCGGTGACGATTGCGGTGTTTCTGACGGGGTATCTGGTGGCGGCGTACTTCATGTTCTGCCGCGGGCTGGATTACATGATCACGATACCGGGGATCGGGCTGCTGCTGACGGAGCGGATCATTTATCTATCGTATTTCTTCTTCTTTGTGATGCTGGTGTTTTCGAACTGCATCCTGCTGTATGCGAGTGTGTTTCGGGGGAAGGAGACCGCGTGGCTGCTGACGACGCCGGTGAATCCGCGGGCGGTGTTGTGCTGGAAAGTGGTGGAGTCGTTTCTGGTGAGCAGCTGGGGATTGGCGGTGCTGAGTGCGCCGCTGCTGGCGTCGGTGGGGCGGACGTTTGGGGCTGGGCCGATGTTTTATGTGAAGGTGGTGCTGCTGTATCCATTGTTTCTGATGCTGCCGGCGATGGTGGCGTCGCTGGTGGTGCTGGGGTTGGTGCGGTGGTGGGGGAAGGGGTTGAGGTGGTTGCTGACGGGAGCGGTGCTGGTGGTGGGGTGGTGGGTGGTGCAGGGATGGCGGACGTCACCGAATTTCGAGGAGATTGCGGCGATGACGAACCTGAACGGGGCGTTCACGAAGGTGATGGGGCATACCGAATTGGCGATGAATCGGTTTTTGCCGAGCGCGTGGATGGCGGAGTTGATTCTGCTGTGGGCGCGGGGTTTTGATGCGCGGGGGGCGTTTTTCGGGATGGTGCTGGCGAGTTGGGCGCTGATGCTGGGGTGGGTGTGTGTGGTGGTGGCGAGTCCGGCGATGTATGAGGCGTGGAATCTGAGTCAGCGGCGGAAGGCGATGAAGAC
>JAIXPK010000104.1 GCA_027486335.1 Verrucomicrobiaceae bacterium
CCCCGCCACCGCCACCCACGTCACCAGATCATCGCTCGCCTCCACCTGAAACCGCAGCGCCCCGTCCCGCACCCGCATCACCCGCTCAATCCCGCGCCCGTCCGCCGTCACCACCACCAGCGGCCCCGAACCCGCCTCCTGCGGCGCACCCCCTAACGCATACTCCAGCAGATTCACCGCCCCGTCTCCGTCAGGATCCGCCGCCATCGCCGCCCGCATCCCGCTCAACCCGGCCGCTGCCGCCCACCCCAGCCATGGATCCGTCAGCACCGGCGCCACCCCGAACCCCGCTAGCCCGACACCGCTGTCCGCAAACCTCAACCCCGGCACCCGCCAACCACCACTCCCCGTCGCCACCGCACCCCGCAATGCTAGACTTCGGTCCACCGTCCGCTCCACGCCCGGCCCGCTCCACCCGCTTCCGGGATCATGCCCGATCTCCCCAAACACGTCGCTCCTCACCCCATCAACTAGCACCTCCAGCGCGTCATTCCCGTCAAATCCCATCCGGTCAATCAACAACACCGCCGCCCCCGCCGCATTGCTGATCACCGTCCCGTCCGCCACCCCGGCAAACCCCTGCGCCGGCAGCACCCCGATCCCCACTAGCCACGCCCCAGCCGCCTCGTCCCCCACCACCAGCACACCCCCGGCCGGCCACAGCCCCGCACCCGCCCGCGCCTCCACCACTCCGCCACCTCCCCCATCCGCATATCGCCTCACCTCCACCGGCCGCCGCCCCAGATCAATCGTCGCCCCTGACAAATTCATCAGCTCCAGCGCCCGACCCGCACTTCCCACCGCAGGCTCCGCATACTGCGTGATCAGCACCTGACCCGACGCCTCCCGGTTCCTCACCATCACCCGCGCCAATCCCCGCCGCCACCCGGGCGCACTCGCCTCCACCATCACCGCACGATGCGCCTCCAATCCGCCCAGCCACGGCACCGCCGTCACCACCCGCACACTCGTCTGCCCCGCCGGAATCACCACCGGTTCCGGCACCACCACCCGTCCGTCCCGCCACGACCGCACCGTCACCGCCACCGGTTCCGCCCACACCCGCCCCAGCCTCGCCTCGAACCCTATCACGTCTCCCTCGTTCACCCATTCCCGCTCCGCCCGCAGCTCCAGCCCCGGCAACCCCGTCATCGGCACATCCGCAAACACCGCAAGGTGATCCGACGCCTGCCCGCTCAACCCAGCCGCAGCCAACCCCTCCCTCTTCGGCAACCCGTCCGCCACCGCCTCCACCTCACTGTTGAACACTTCCCCCTCCCCGCCCCCGCGCAACACCACCGGCCCGCTCACAAACAGATAGTCCAGCTTCGATCCCAACCCCGGCCACGTCACCTCACTCACCCCGTCCGCCTGCCGCAACCCTAGCGCCTTCATCCCCGCCATCTCCATCCCGCTGTGCGGAAACACCCGGTAACGCAGCGTCAGCCCCGCCGCCAGATCACTCCCGCCCAGAAACGTCGCCGGCAGCGCCGACCCATCCGGAAACAAGGTCCCCGGCACCTGCACCGCCGCCGCATCCGTCCGGTAAAACTCAGGCTGCTCCAGCCAGTCCGTCTCGTTGAAATCCCCACCCACCACCAGATTCCGCACCGCCGGATCAATCCCCGCCGCCGCCAGTCCTTCCCTCAATCGCATCACCTCCAGCGCCCTCCTGAAAAAATCCGCATCGCTCCGCTCCGCCTTCAAATGCACACTCACCAACACCGGATCGTCCGCCGCACCCAGCCACGGCACATCCACCTCCGCCAGCATCGGAAACCGCGTGATCTCCCGCCGCCCCGCCACCCCGCGCCCGATCTGCACCCGCCGCTTCAGCGGCCACCGCGACGCCACCACCACCGCAGCATCCTGACTCCCTGACAGATCCCCGCGCACCAGCGCCACCCCCGCAAACGCATCCCCCTTCAACGCCATCGTCTCCGGCGTCCCGGGAAATCCCACCGCCTTCAGAAACGCCACCAGATCCCCGAACTCGCCCGCACTAGCCACTTCTTGAAACAGAATCACATCCGGACTGATCCGCTCCGTCACCTCCCGCGCCGCCTCAAACCCCGCACTCCCCGGCCCGCCCGTCCCCAGCAGCACGTTGAACGACATCACCCGCACCGATCCCTCAGGCGCTCCCCTCGGCCGGTCCGCATCAATCACCCCCAGCACCGCCCCCGCCGGAGGCCTCACTCCTAGCGGGTCACTCGCCACCACACTCACCAGCTCATAACCCTCCACCACCCCATCCACCGGCACCCGCACCGGCATCGTCAGCACCCCGGACGCAGGCACCGTCACCCGACCAGGCAATACGAACGCTCCCCGAGGCGTCACCGCCACATCCATCTCCACTGGCCTGCCCGGCGCAGGCGTCAGCACCAACGTCAGCATCACCTCCGCTCCCTCCCGCGCCTGCGACGGCACAAAACCCGCCGCCGTCGTCGGCCCCGTCACCAACGTCAGGGTCTGCCCCGCATTCAACCTCCCCCGACTCGCCGTCCGCGGCCCCACCCAGCTCATCGCCTCCATCCCGCTCCCCGTCCCCGTCAGTTGCAATGTCAGGCTCGCCGGCTCCGCCCCGCTCTGACTAACACCCATATCCGGCAACACCCTCCCCGCCGCCACTCCCCCGACCGCCGTCATACTCCCTTCCCACGCGAATCCCTGCACCACTTCCCCACTGCTCTTCCGGTACAGCACCAATCCATCCGGCGACCCGTTCTGCAATCCCGCCATCGGCACCCACACCGCCCCGAATCCCATCCCCTCATCCGGAATCACCCCGCTCAATCCCAGCGTCACATACTCCCCGCCTCCCGTCCCATTGTACCCCACCACCATATAATCTCCTAACCCCGTCCCCGCCGGCCCCGCAATCTCCACCCCTTCCTCCACATCCACCCCGCTGTTGTCGTAATGCACCTCATTGATGAACACCGGCACCCCACGCCCATCCCCGGCCCACAGCATCAGCATCAGGACCATCACCGCCCGGAGTCTCGCAACGTTCGCACTCACTCGACCCCGCTAACGCACCCCGTCTCCCCACGCCATCGCAAATCTCCCGCGACTCAATCCTTCCTCAACCCCATCGCCCGAGCCGCCGCCAGCATCGCCCGAATCGTCTGCAGCGCATTCCCCTCCAGTCGGTTGTTCACATAAATCCACGCCGTCCGCGTCCGCCGCAATGGCACCGTCCGCCGGATCATCTCCGCCCCCGCCCGCCGCGCCCCATCATCCACCACCCGCGTCTCCCGGTACGGACTGAACGCCGCCACCGCCGTCTCATAACCCCGCCCCGGCGTCAGCAGAAAACGCGCCGCCACCGCCTCGTCACTCGTCTCCCATCCCTCCATCCCCATCTGCTCCTCCACCGTCGGCATCTCCGTCCACTGATTGCAGACATGCGTCACCCCATGCTCCCGCAGCACCGCAAAATACTCCGGATGCAGAAAACTCCGGTTCCGAATCTCCACCCCATACCGCCACCCCCGCGGCAACCGCCCCAGAAACCCGTCCAACTCCCTCACAAAATCCCGCCCCCGCGCAAAATCCCCGGCATGAAACGCCGAAAACTCGAACATCAGCATCCCCACCCGATCCCGAATCGCCTCGCACGGCCCCAGAAACGCCTCCGTAAACAACCCCGCATCCAGAAACCCACGGTTCTCCTTCCCCCCGCGCTCCCCATACCGCGGCAATCTCGGAAACCGCTTCACCGTGATCTCACTCGTCACCTTGAACGTGAACCGGAATCCCTCCGGCACCTGCATCGCCAGCGCCTCCAATCCCTCCCTCGTCGGAAAACGATAGTACGCCGCATCCACACACACCGTCCGGAACACAGACGCATACTCCCTCAAACTCTCCCGCTCGAACTTCGTCTCCGCATACCGCCCCCTAACCATGTACCGGTCCGCCTCGTAGATCATCCCCAGCCACCCGGGATACTTCCACGACGACGTCCCCACATACACCCCAGCCTCCGCCGCCAGTTCCACCTCCGGCCGCAACTCATCCGCTAGCGTCGGAAACAATCCCATCTCGTCTCCCTATCAAATCCCCATCAGCCCCCCTCACCGCGGCAGGTGCTCCCCGCAATACTCCTCCCCATCCGCCGCCACCCGGAACTCCAGTTCCGGATTCGCCCCATCCGTCCGCCCGCACACCTTGCACCGGTGAAACGCCTCGCTCTCAGGCACCGACTTCGCCTTGAACTCCGCTCGCCTCACTCCCACCCGCGCCCGATTCCTCATCTGCTTCACCAACCCCGGCACAAACATCACCAGAAACGGCAACAAGCCCCACAGAATCCCCGGAGCCATCTCCGGTGTCATCAGCGACAAATACAACAGCAGCGCCGCATCCAGCAGCGCCAGCCACCGGATCTGCACCGGCACCACAAAGTAAATCCTCAACTCCGTCCGCGGCGACAGCACCGCTAACGCAAAAAACAGATTGCTGATGAACATCCCCACCCCGCTCATCCCCCGCCCCAGCACCTCCGGCCACACCAGCACCGCCACCCACTGCGTCACCAGAAAGAATAACACATAAAGCGTCACCCGAAACGGCCCCATCAGTTCATCCAGCGCATCCGCCATGAAAAACAGAAACATCGCCGCAAAGAAAAACCAGAACACACTCTCATTCGACGGCACAAACAAAAACGTCAGCAACCGCCACACCTCCCCACTCAGCACTTTCCCCCCATCCAGATTCAAATACCCCGCAAACTCAGGCTTCGTCCTCAGGATCGCAAACACAAGGATCTGAAACAACGCCACGTACCTCACCAGCCCAGGAAAGGCTATCCATCCAAATCGGCGTTCCAGTCGGTCAAGCAGCGGCATATTCTTCAAGGTTCCCTCAAACCCGACACCGCCCGCGCCCTCCGCGCAAACGCGTTCCAGAGAATCACGCCTTTGACAATAATGGACAAATCTCCATGATAGCGGACGTGGACGCTCCAACTCTCTCCCAATCCCCGCTCCTCCCGGCTCACCTCGCCCTCGGAGCCCGCATGGTCCCCTTCGCAGGCTGGAATATGCCCGTCCAATACGCAGGCATTTCCGCTGAGCACCTCGCCGTCCGCTCTTCCTGCGGCATCTTCGACATCTCCCACATGGGCGAATTCTTCGTCTCCGGCCCCGACGCCACCGCATGGCTCGACTCCCTCCTCACCAACCACGCCGCCTCCCTCAACCCCGGCCAGGGCCAGTACACGCTCCTCCTCAACGAAAAAGGCGGCGTCATCGACGACCTCATCGCCTACCGGCTCGATCACGACCAATGGTTCCTTGTCGTCAATGCCGGCCGTCTCGACGAGGACCGCGCATGGTTCTCCCAGCACGCCACCCCCGGCGTCTCCTTCACCGACGACAGCCCCGCATGGGCCGCCATGGCCATCCAGGGCCCGCTCGCCCCTCAAATCTTCCACGCCATCACCGACGGCACCGCCTCCCTCCCGCCACGCAACGGCATCGCCAAGCTCTCCCTCAACGGAACCACCTGCATCGTCTGCCGCACCGGCTACACCGGCGAAGACGGCTTCGAATTCTTCACCCCAGCCGCCGACGGCCCCGCATGGTTCCAGAAAGCCGTCGCCGCCGGCGCCACCCCCTGCGGCCTCGGCGCACGCGACACGCTCCGCCTCGAAATGGGCTACCCGCTCAACGGCAACGACCTCTCCTACGACCGCTCCCCACTCGAAGCCGGCCTCGGCTTCTTCGTCTCCCTCGATAAGGGCCCCTTCACCGGACGCGACACTCTCCTCGCCCAGAAAGCCTCCGGCCTCCCCTCCCGCCTCACCGCCATCCGCATGGCCCCCGGCGCCCCCCCACCCCGCGCCCACTACCCAGTCTTCCACAACGACACCCCCGTCGGCGAACTCTCCAGCGGCGGCATCTCCCCAAGCCTCTCCGCAGGCATCGCCATGGCCTACCTCCCGCCAGCCCTCGCCACCCCAGGCACCCAGCTCGAAATCGAAATCCGCG
>JAIXPK010000116.1 GCA_027486335.1 Verrucomicrobiaceae bacterium
GCGGGAAGTCCGTGTTGTTCGCGAGGGTCCGCCGCCCCTGCCGGGGCGGAGCTGTTATTATGTGTTAGACCGGTGGCTGACGCCACCGGCTAATTTCTGTTAAGCCTCCGGCTTGGGGGGCGCGGCGGGGCTGGTTTGGAGGGCTTACCGCGCGCACTTCGTGCGCCCGGAGAGCTGTGATGCTCCCAGCAGTCTAGTGCCTGCGGCGCGCTGGTGCGGAGGGGGTGGCGGTGACTCGCTGGCGCTTGTCGACGCGGCTGAGGATGCCTTGTGCTGAGAGGTCGCGGAGATTACTCGGCGGCGGCGAGCATGGTTGGGGGGACGGGGTGGGAGGAGTGGATGGCTAGGGTGCCGATGCGGGATTCGAGGCAGACGATGAGTTCGCCGATGGCGGCCTGCTGGGCTGGGGAGACGTGGCCTTGGTGGCCGATGAGGCAGATGGTGATGGCGTCGGCTGGGTTGCCGAGGCGCCAGCGGGAGGTGGGTTCGATGGCGCCGTCGGGGGCGCGGTGGCCGTTGCCGATGATGAAGTCGGCTGGGGTGCCGAGGGGTTGGCCGCGCCAGCGGGAGTGGAAGGCGTCGAGGGAGGCGGCGTTGCCGGCGTGGGTGTTGGACCAGCGGAGGCGGACGGCGGGGGTGGAGGGGAACGAGGCGAGACGTTCTGAGACCTCGTGTCGGAGGGAAGGGTGGAGATGGGACCAGCTGGGGGCGTGGGCGGCGTCGAGGGCGGCCTTGCGAGCGGAAGCGGCGAGGGCGGAGGCGGCTGGGGAGGGGGTGGCGGGGCTTGCCGGAGAGGGTGCGGGTGCCTTGGGTGGGGTGTGGAGACGGATGTCTGGGAGGTAGCCTTGGTCTGGGGAGAGATTGGCGGCGAGGGCGGTGGTGAGCGGGTTGAATTCGCTCTCGCGGTGGGCGGGGGAGTGTGGGAAGAGGGACCAGAGCGCGGCGACGGCCCATGCGCCCATGAGGAGGCGGACCTGCACGAGGGGGCTGCGCCAACCGGGCCATGAGAAGGAGCGGCGTACGTGATTGGCAAAACCCAAATGTTGACCTGTGGCGTCCATGCTTTACTCGAAGGGAAGGTATTTTCGACGCCTGAGAATTCAAGCTTCATAAACAAATATTTCTGTGAGAGACCCGCGATTACCGGTGATGTTGCTGACGGCAGGATTTGGCGAGGGCCATAATTCTGCGGCGCGGCAACTGGCGAAGGCGTTGGGGGAGGAATCGGGTGGGCGGGTGAAGCCTGAGCCGAAGGATCCGGTGACCTTGGCGTCGCCGCGGCTGGCGGCGATGGCGAAGCGGATTTATCATGATGTGACGACGCGAGCGCCGGAGTTGTGGCGGATGGCGTTTGAGATGTCGCGGGGTGGGCCGTTCGGGCCGGGGCTGTGGGATCGGGTGGTGGGTGTTCAGGCGTGGCTGGAGCGTGCGATGCGGGAGCAGCGGCCGAGCGCGGTGGTGACGACGTATCCGTTGTATCCGTATTTTCTGCAGGCGATGCCTGCGGATGTGCCGAGGCCTGAGCGGGTGTGGGTGGTGGTGACGGATTCGATTACGATTCATCCGATCTGGATGCGGATGCAGGCGGACGGGTGGATGGTGACGGATGAGTATTCGCGGGAGTATCTAATTGGGGAGGGGATGGAGGCTGGGAGGATTGAGGTGACGGGTTTTCCGGTGGATCCGGTGTTTGCGATGGGGCGGCGGGAGACGGGGGAGACGGGGCGGCTGCGGGTGTTGTATTTTGCGACGACAGGGACGGCGCATGTGCGGGAGACGGTGGCGTCGTTGGTGAGGGAATTGCCGGAGCGGGCGGAGTTGACGGTGGTGACGGGGCGGAGCGAGGCGCGGTTGAGGGGAGTGGTGGAGAGTGTGGTGGCGGCGAGTGGACGTGGGGGCGTGCGGGTGGAGGGATGGTGCGGGGATATTCCTGCGCGGATGGCGGCGAGTGATGTGGTGCTGACGAAGGCTGGGGGGGCGACCGTGCACGAGTGCCTGGCGGCGGGGGTGCCGGCGGTGGTGAACTATGTGATTCCGGGGCAGGAGGAAGGGAATCTGGAGTTGCTGGAGCGATTGGGGTGCGGGTGTCGGGCACCGGTGGCGGGTGGGGAGACGGGGAGGTTTCTGCGGGAGTTGGTGTCGGGCGGGCGATTGCGGGCGATGCAGGAGGCGGCGACGCGGGAGCGACGGCCGGATGGAGCGGTGCTTGCGGCGCGGCGAATTCTCGCGGATACGCCGGGGATATGATCAAAGCCTTTCTGTTTGATATCGGGAATGTCCTTGTGCGGTTTGACTATGGCCGGGTGTTCCGGGCGGTGGAGAAGTATGCGGGAGCGGGTCGGGTGGCGGAGGTGGAGCGGGAGATTCGGGCGATGGGGCAGGAGATGGAGTGCGGGGTGGTGAGTGCGGATGAGTTTGTGGCGCGGTCGGTGGGATTGATTGGGGGTGGGATGGGGGAGGCGGAGTTCCGGGCGGCGTTCAACGATATTTTCTGGGTGAATGAGCCGATGCTGACGGTGGTGGATCGGTTGGTCGGGAGGGTGCCGCTGTATCTGTTTTCGAACACGAGCGAACTGCACGAGCGGCATCTGTTTGAGCGGTATCCGGTGTTCGGGCGGTTTCAGGGAGGGTTTTATTCGTGGAGTGCGGGGTGCATGAAGCCGGACGAGGCGTTCTACCGGAAGGCGCTGGATGAGTTAGGGCTGGAGCCTGGGGAGATTGCGTACATTGATGA
>JAIXPK010000374.1 GCA_027486335.1 Verrucomicrobiaceae bacterium
CACCACCACCCCGGCCGCCTCATGCCCCATGATCACCGGCGGAATCCTCCGCCCCGTGCTCCCATCCATCCCATGCACGTCACTCCCGCAAATCCCGCACGCCGCCACCCGCACCAGCACTTCGTCCTCACGCACCTCCGGTTCCGGTGCATCTCCAAACACAAACTCACTGCTGCCAACAAGGGTAAGGGCTCTCATGCCTCCCATCGTCTCCAACCACCGCCTCCTGTCCACTGTGATTTCTCCACCGCACAGGCAGGTTGCACTCCGCCCCTCATCGCGCTACCGCCCGCCACCCCTTTCCCCTCTCCCCCACCCTCATGGACATCTTCGCAGAACTTCAATGGCGCGGCCTCATCGACGACTACACCGGCCGCACCGAATCCGGTGACGGAACCCGCGGTCTCCCCCAGCGCCTCACCGACAACCCAGTCACGCTCTACTGCGGCTTCGACCCCACCGCCGACAGCCTCCACGCCGGCAGCCTCGTCCCACTCATCGCCCTCCGCCGCTTCCAACTCGCAGGCCACCACCCCATCGCCGTCGCCGGCGGCGCCACCGGCAGCATCGGCGACCCCAGCGGCAAAACCCAGGAACGCCAGCTCCTCACCAAAGACCAGATCGCCGCCAACGTCGCCGCCATCAGACCCCAACTCGCCCGACTCCTCGACTTCGACGCCACCACCAACCCCGCACGCCTCGTCGACAACGCCGACTGGCTCGGCCCCGTCAGCTTCCTCGACTTCCTCCGCGACGTCGGCAAACACTTCACCGTCAATCAGATGGTCGCCAAGGAATCCGTGCGCGCCCGCATGGAAGACCGCGAGGTCGGCATCAGCTACACCGAGTTCAGCTACATGCTCCTCCAGGCCTACGACTTCTACCACCTCGCCCGTGTCCACGGCTGCGAACTCCAGATCGGCGGCAGCGACCAATGGGGCAACATCACCGCAGGCATGGACCTCGTCCGCAAAAAACTCGACCGCCGCGCATGGGGCCTGACACTTCCGCTCATCACCAAAGCCGATGGCACCAAATTCGGTAAAACCGAGGGCGGCACCGTCTGGCTCGACCCCCGCCGCACCAGCGTCTACAAGTTCTACCAGTTCTGGATCCAGACCGACGACCGCGATGTCGTCCGTTACCTCAAATTCTTCACGTTCCTCTCCGCCGACGAAATCGCCTCCCTCGAACAGGAACACCTCGCCAATCCCGGCGGCCGCGCCGCCCACCGCGCCCTCGCCCGCGAGGTCACCTCCCTCATCCACGGCGAAGCCGCCTGCGCCGATGCCATGCGCGCCACCGAAATCCTCTTCGGCGCCCCACTCGACGGGCTCTCCGATGGCACGCTCGGCATCCTCGAATCCGAAATCCAGGGCGCTGTCGCCTCCGCCGCCGACTTCGCCGCAGGCATCCCCCTAACCGACGCCCTCGTCACCGCCGGCCTCTGCTCCAGCAAAGGCCAGGCCCGCAAGGACATCGAAGCCGGCGGCATCTACATCAACGGCACCCGCTCCCAGGACGCCTCCCGCCTCCTGACACCCGCCGACCTCCTCCACAACCGCGCCACTCTCCTCCGCAAAGGCAAACGCGCATGGGCCCTCCTCAGCCGCTCCGCCGACTGATTCACCCCACCTTAGCCAGAATCGACGGCACCAGCTCAGGATCCCCATCCAGCGCGTCAAACCACGACGCATACCGCGGCTCCCATCCCGTCCCTCGCAAGCGCGCCGAACTCACGCGCTTGTGCGTCCAGCCACGCTTCCGCCCAGTCTCCGGCACCGCTTCCGGCGGCAGCTCCCGCCCGAACCTCGCCGCCAACCTCTCGTAAATCTCCCGCTGCAGCAACGGGGTCCGGTCACACACGTTGTACAACCCGCCGTGAAATACGCCGCCATCCGGATGTTCCAGCAGGTGCAGCACCGCCGCCGCCGCATCATCCCGGTGAATCTGATTCACCCAACGCCCGTCAGGCGTCGCCGGCGGCTCGGTCCTCACATCAATCGCCGCCAGCCCGTTCAGAAAATTCAGCAGCAGCACCGACCTCCCCGGCCCGTAGATCCCCGCCAGCCGCACCACCGCCCCGCCAGCCCCTAACGTCTCATCCTCAGTCTGCCGCAGCAATCGCCCCGTCTCCCGCTCGGGCTCCGCAGCGCTCTCCTCCGTCACCTCCCCGCCATCAATCCCCGCATACACACTCGTGCTCGACGTGTACAGCATCCGCCGCGCCCCCGGAAACGCCTCCCGCAACCGCCGCATTCCCTCAAGGTACACCGCCCGGTACGCCTCCACTCCCCCGCCCTTCCCCCCAGCCGCACAATGCACCACACTCGCATCCACCGGCACCTCACCCGCCACCCTAGCCAGCGATTCCCTATCCGTAAAATCCGCCGCCACCGCCTCAATCCCTATCAACCCCAGTCTCGCCACCGTCTCCTCACTCTGACAAATCCCCAGCACCCGCCAGCCGCGCCCCAGCGCCTGCCGCGCCAGCGCCGTCCCAAGATAACCGCACCCGGCAATCACCAGCACGCGCCCACCTCCGTCAGCCACCGCACTCATTCGCGCACCGCCGCCCACTTCGCCCAGCTCCCCGCCACATCCGCCGCCTTCGCATCCCCCTCATGAAACAACCAGCGGTACCGCAATGTCAGGCTCTCCCCGCGCTTCATCACATGCTTCCCGGCCCCCTTCGGAGCCTTCTCGAAATCATGCAGCCCGAACGGATTCGCCGCAATCAACCCATAATCCCGCGCATGCCAAGTCGTCGGGTGCCTCAGGTTCCCCGGATGATCAAAACACGCAATCCCCAACACCTTCCCATCCACCGGCCCCCAGTAATCCACCCACTTCGCATGCCGCCCCCAGATCGCCCCGCCCGTCTCCCCCTCGCTGTTCACACACTGTCCCTTCGCCACCGCTCCCTTCAGATTCAGCGCCGGATGGCTCCGCAATCCCATCGTCCCTTCCTTCGTGTCCCCAAACGTCACCTCCCCCTCACTAGCCTTGACCGTCACCGCATAATCAATAAACCGCGACGTCCCCTCCGTCCCGCACGTGATCACCGTCGCCGATGTGCACACCCTCACACCATCAGGCTTCAGCCATTCCTCCTCCGTCCGGATCGTCACCCGCGATTCCTCCGCTGCACCTGACATCTCCACCGCCGGAACCTTCGTCACCACAATCTTCCCCGCATCCGCTCCCTCCTTCCAGAAATCCACTCCATTCACATCCCCGTGATTGAACCAGATCGACTTATGATGCGGATGATCCTGCTCCTCGCCCGCCGCCGCCGCCTCCAATGGCCAACGCCGCGTCATCGCCACTCCCCCAGGCCCAATCACCGGATACACCACCGGCTTAGGATGCCCACGGAATATCAATCCCATGAACGGCTTGCCATCCAGCGTCACCTCCACCTTCCCCTTATCCGCATCAGTCACCGCCTTCAACTCGCCAGCCATCCCCGTTAAAGGCATTGCCGCCAGCATCATCATCACTCGGGCCTTCATCGTATAAAAAAGTTAGGCCCGCGCCCGCAGATCCTCTCCGCAGGCGCAGGCCATCAATCGCTCACTTCACTTCAGCAGCCGGAGCCGCCGGTGCCGCCGGCGCCGCCTCAGGCTGCGTCATCGCCTCCCGCCTCAACTCCAGCCGCGCCAGCGCCGAACGCTCCGACTTCAATTCGTTATACCGCGCAAACAACGACTGAAAATCACGCCGCGCATTCGCCGCAATGTCGTTGATCAGATCCTCCAGCCGCTGCGCTTCCTTCCGCCCGATCGGTGTCGCCGTCTCCGCACGACTCGTCCCCACTTCCTCCATCTGCTCATACCGCTGCTGCTTCAGCACCTTCACCCGGTCGATCTCCGCCTGCACCGCCTGCTTCGCCGCCTCACCCTTCGCCGCCGCCAGCTTGTTCTTCAAATCCCGCTCCTGAATATCAAGCCGCGCCAGCGACTTCGACAACCCATCCATGATTTCCTTCGTCGCCGCATCCGTCTGCCGCGTCGCCTTCTTGTTCTGATCATAATCCGGATTCCGCCGGATGTTCACCCCGTTCACACCTCCGCGCCAACCGTACCCGTCCCACCCGTTGCTGTCCTGCAGATACTGCTCGTACTCCTTGTGGCTGTCCATGCTCAGCGCCAGATCCACAATCCCCTCAATCCGCTTGTTGATCCGATCATCAAACGCCGACCGGTCCTTGAACAGATCCTCACGCTCGAACTTGTTCTTCGACGTCCGCAAGGTCTCGGAAACCGTCGCGCGCTTCTGATCATAATACAGCGCCGCCTTCTCCAGCTTCTTCATCACCTCGCGCTTCAACCGCGCCACCGCCGTGTTCGATTCCTTGCTGTCCGTCACACGCTTCAGCATCTCCTGCGCATCGTTGATCGCCGTCTCAATCGCGCCATCCAGCTCGACGATCTGATTCACCAGCGCCGTCACTCGCACCTGCCGCGCCGCAATCTGCCGATCCAGCGCCGCCACCGCAGCCGCATTGTCCCCAGCCACCGCAGCGGCAGCCGTTTTGTCAGCCGCGGGAGCCGCAGCAGCACCTTCCGCCGCAGGCGCAGCAGGAGTTTGCGCAGGCGCCGGTGCTGCCGCCGCAGCAGGCGCTTCTTGGGCAACAGCAGCCGTGGCCGCCAGCAATGATGCAAGCAGTATCGTTTTCATATCAGTATATAGGGGGGTAATTCTCAGTTTCTGTCAGGCAGGACGCGCTCAGCGCCCCATGATCTTGTTCCACCACATGTCGTAACGCTCGTCCCGCGCCTCATCGCGAATCTTGCGCCGCTCCATCCGCTCGGCATACGTGTCGTTCCGTCGCTTCATCCGTTCCTCGAAGTCCGCGCGCGTCTCCGTAGGCTCCGTGAACGCACACGCCCCCGGAAGCATCGCCCCGACCGCCACCAGCACCCTCAATCCAGTCGTCCGCAGATCCATCGCCTCAGCGGGCCTTCAACCCGGGAAAGTTGTTCGTCGAGTTCGCACTGAACATGTCGCCGTACGCCGCCGACTCCGCACGGTCGATCATCCCGTCCTTGTTCGTGTCGATCGTCGCAAACAACTCGTTGAACACTCCCTTCCGGTGCACCGCCGCCAAGCCTTCCTCCGGCGACACAAACCCGTCCCCATTCGTGTCGATCTTCTTGAACGTCGCCATGTCCGCAGTCGGATCCGCCGCCTTCCACTCCTCGAACGACACCTTCCCATCACGGTTCGTGTCGTACCGGTTGAACGTCCACTTCGCCATGTAGGCATCAAACTCTTCCTTCGATACCTTGCCGTTGCCGTTCGCATCGGCAATGTCAAACGGCGCAGCCGTCGGCTTGGTCGTGGCGCACGAAGCAAGCAGTCCAGCAGCGGCAAAAACAGGGAGATGGCGGAGCGTCATAGGAAAATGGAATTCTGATGTCCCTCCCGCTACAGCCTCACTGCCACGCGGGCCAGGGAAAAGATGCACACTCTCCCCACCCCCCAGCCCTCGCGAACCGTTTGCTTTTCACGCCGCCCGGGTCTATCCCCGTCGCCCTTCAATTTTCCACAACTCACCGCCAACCTCCCCCCAACACCATGCCCAAACAAACCATTCGCGACCTCGACCTCTCCGGAAAACGCGTGCTGGTGCGCGTCGACTTCAACGTCCCCCTCGACGAAAAAGACGGCTCCATGGTCATCACCGACGAGACCCGCATCCGCGAAACCCTCCCGACCATCAACGCCCTCATCGCCGCAGGTGCCAAAGTCATCCTCGCCAGCCACCTCGGCCGCCCCAAAGGCACCCGCGACCCCAAACAATCCCTCGCCCCAGTCGCTCCAGCTCTCGCCGCCATGATTGGCCAGCCCGTCGCCTTCGCCCCCGATTGCGTCGGCCCGGAAACCGAAGCCCTCGCCGCCGCCCTCGCACCCGGCCAAGTCCTCCTCCTCGAAAACACCCGCTTCCACGCCGGCGAGGAACTCAACGACGCCTCCCTCGCCAAGGGCCTCGCCGCCCTCGCCGATGTCTTCGTCAATGACGCCTTCGGCTCCGCACACCGCGCCCACTCCTCCACCGCTGGCGTCGCCGACTACCTCCCCGCAGTCTCCGGCCTCCTCATGGAAAAGGAACTCGCCTACCTCCACGACGAACTCGAAAACCCAGAACGCCCCTTCGTCGTCATCCTCGGCGGCGCCAAGGTCAGCGACAAAATCGCCGTCATCAATCGCCTCCTCGAAAAGGCCGACACCATCATCATCGGCGGCGGCATGGCCTACACTTTCCGCAAACTCGTCCAGGGCATCTCCCTCGGCCGCAGTCTCTACAAACCAGAATGGGAACCCATCGCCCAGGCCGCCCTCGATAAGGCCAAAGCACGCGGCGTCAAAATCCTCATCCCGGTCGACGCCGTCATCACCGACGCCTTCGACTTCGATGCCAAAAAACTCGGAGCCATCCGCACCACCGGCGTCAACGAAAACATCCCCGACGGCTGGGAAGGCGTCGACATCGGCCCAGAATCCGTCAAACTCTTCAGCGCCGAAATCGCCTCCGCCAAAACCGTCATCTGGAACGGCCCCATGGGCGTCTTCGAAATCAAAGAAGCCGCCAAAGGCACCTTCGACATGGCCCACGCCATCGCCGACAATTCCTCCGCCAAAACCATCATCGGCGGCGGCGACAGCGTCAAAGCCATCAAAAAAGCCGGCGTCGGCGACAAAGTCACGTTCATCTCCACCGGCGGCGGTGCCAGCCTCGAACTCCTCGAAGGCAAAATCCTCCCAGGCGTCGCCTGTCTCCTCGACAGGTAACCCACGCGTCCTAACCCACGCACCCAAGCTCCCTGACATCTTCAAACACCACCACTCCCATGCGTAATCCCATCGTCGCCGCCAACTGGAAAATGCACAAGACGCCCTCGGAAACCGAGGACTTCCTCCGCGGCTTCGTCGTCCTCGCCAAAGCCGGCGAACCAGTCGACATCGTCATCGCCCCGCCCTACATCAGCCTCGCCGCCGCCTCCGCCGCCCTCACTCAGCACGACAGCATCAAGCTCGCCGCCCAGAACATGCACTATGAGCAGTCCGGTGCCTTCACCGGCGAAATCAGCCCGCTCATGCTGCGCGAAATGCTCATCCATTACGTCATCCTCGGCCACAGCGAACGCCGCGCCATCTTCGGCGAAACCGACGAAATCATCAACCGCAAGGTCCTCGCCGCCCATCAGTTCAACATCAAACCCATCCTCTGCGTCGGCGAAACCCTCGAAGAACGCGACGCCGGTCGTCTCGAAGAGGTCCTCACCACTCAACTCAAAGGCGGTCTCGCCGGGGTCTCCGCTGACCAGATGATCAATACCGTCCTCGCCTACGAACCGGTCTGGGCCATCGGCACCGGCCGCACCGCTTCCTCCGCCCAGGCCCAGGAAGCTCACGCCTTCATCCGCTCGGTCCTCGCCAACCTCTACGACCCGGAAACCGCACGCCGCGTCCGCATCCAGTACGGCGGATCCGTCAAGCCAGGCAACATGGAAGAACTCGCCATGCAGCCAGACGTCGACGGCGCGCTCGTCGGCGGCGCCAGCCTCGAAAGCGGCTCGTTCTGGGAAATCTGCCGCGCCGCCGCCGCAGGTGCCACCCGCAAGGCCTCCGCCTGACCTCCCTCACCGCCTGCCCGCCAGTCGCCGATTCATCTCAGATGCGGTGATTTCTGTTTGCACGCAGCATGGCACAGGTTCAGAAACAACAGAACCCCCGATCCATATGAGCGCGACCAGAGTCAAAACCATCACCGCCGCCATGCGCGGCAATCCCGACTGGCAGGCAGTCCTCGACCTTATTCTCAAGGAATTTAACTGCCAGACAGGCACGCTCCACAAATGGCATGACCTCCATGCCATGCTCGAACTCATCTGCCATCGCGGCATCCCCCGCGAACTCATGGACAAAATCGAACGCATCCCCATGGGCAAAGGCATCGCAGGCGCAGCCGCAGAACGCATGGAACCTGTCTCCATGTGCAACCTCCAGACCGACACCTCAGGCGTCGCTCGCCCCAAAGCCAAAAAAACCAGCGTCGGCGGCAACATCGCCGTCCCCATCGACATGGGCGGCCTCCTCATGGGCACTCTCGGCATCGGTAAACTCGAACCCTACGAGTTCACCGCCGAAGAAACCAAGGACCTCCTCCAGATCGCTTCCCAGATCGCTGACCACTGGGTCGGCTGACCACCCACCCACCCGATGAATCGGCGCGCGTTCCTCGCCTCGGCCACCGGCCTCACCGCCGCAGCTGCCAACCTCGAGGCCGCGCCCGATCATCAGTCCATCTCCTTCCGCGAAGCCGACGGAGGCCTCCACTTCCTACTCGGCACCCGCCCGCTCTGCTCCTATCAAGCACAGCCGGGCCCGCTCCCCAAAGGCGTCGACCCAGCCTACTCCCGCGGCGGCTACCTCACTAACATCCATTCCCCGGCCGGGCTCCTCGTCTCCGACGACTTCCCCCCAGACCACCTCCACCACCACGGCGTCTGGTCCGCATGGACCAAATGCCGCTGGCAGAACCGCGACACCGACTTCTGGAACATGGGCCAGAAAGAAGGCCGCGTCGAATACGTCAGTCACACGCCCCCAGTCCTCCGGAACGGCCGCGCCTCGCTCTCCGCCCGCCACCGCTACATCGATCTCACCAGCGGTCAGCCCAAACCCGTCCTCGACGAATCATGGTCGCTCGAAATCGGCAGTCTCGGCCCCCACCCCGCCGCCATCGACCTCTCCATCTCCCAGTCCCTCATCGGCCCCGACTCGCTCTCGCTCCCCAAATACCATTACGGCGGTCTCGGCTTCCGCGGCCACCGCTCATGGAACGGCACCGCTAACACCCGCTTCCTCACCTCGGAAGGCCTCACCGACCGCATCAAAGGCAACGAATCCCGCGCCCGCTGGACATGGATCGGCGGTCTCGTCAACTCCAGCACCGCCGGCGTCCTCATCGCCTCCCACCCATCCAACCCGGTCCACCCCGAACCCGTCCGGCTCCACCCCTCGGAACCGTTCTTCTGCTTCGCCCCACCCCAGGCCGGCGACCGCTCCATCATCCCCGGCACCCCCGTCGCCTCTCGCTACCTCATCCTCCCGCTCGACGGCGAACCCGACGCCGCCACCTGCAACGCCGCCTTCCTCCGCTGGTCCGCTCCCCGCTGACCTCCAAACCCGGACTTTCTCTCGCCATCGGGGTTGCCACGCCCGCGAATCCCGGGACTGTCCACGCCTCGCATGAACTGGTGGCAATCTATCATTATCGGCATCGTCGAAGGTCTCACGGAATACCTACCCGTCAGCTCAACCGGACACATCCTCCTCGCCCAGCGGCTCCTCGGTCTCGAAGACTCGGAAGCCTCCAAAGCCTTCGCCATCGTCGTCCAGGCAGGTGCCATCCTCGCCGTCCTCGGGCTCTACTTCACTAAAGCACGCAGCATGCTCGACGGCGTCATGGGCCGGAACCCCAACGGGCTCCTCCTCCTCCGCAATGTCCTCATCGCCTTCCTCCCCGCCGCCTTCGCCGGTCTCTTCCTCGAAAAGAAAATCGACGCCCTCCTCACAGGCCTCTGGCCCACCGTCGCCTCATGGTTCGTCGGCGGCATCGCCATCCTCGCCGTCTCATGGTTCAAACGCAACGCCTCCCGCGGCCCTCGCGGCGCAGGCCTCTCCATGGATGACATCACCCCGCGCATCGCCTTCGCCATCGGCCTCCTCCAGTGCGTCGCCATGTGGCCAGGCACCAGCCGCAGTCTCATGACCATCGTCGGCGGTCTCCTCTGCGGCCTCCACATGATCGCCGCCGTCGAATTCAGCTTCCTCCTCGGCATGGTCACCCTAACCGCCGCCGCCGGCTACAAATTCCTCAAAAACTACAAGGTCCTCTTCGAAGAGTACTCCGTCACCGCCATGCTCCTCGGCTGCTTCGCCGCGTGGCTCTCCGCCTTCCTCGCCGTCAAATGGATGGTCGGCTTCCTCCAGCGCCGCGGCCTCGAACCCTTCGGCTACTACCGCATCGCCCTCGCCGTCGTCGTCGCCGCACTCATCCTCTCAGGTCTCCTCCTCCCCCAATCCTGACTCCTCCACCTCCCTCCCCCTCCCCCCATGTTCATTCACGACGACTTCCTCCTCCACTCCCCCATGGCCCGCCGCCTCTACCACGAGGTCGCCGCCCGCCAGCCCAACATCGACTATCATAACCACCTCCCGCCCGCAGACATCGCCTCCAACCGATCCTTCGCCAATCTCTTCGAAATCTGGCTAGAAGGCGATCACTACAAATGGCGCGCCATGCGCTCCAACGGCATCCCCGAAAAATTCTGTACCGGCAACGCCTCCCCGTACGAGAAATTCTCCGCCTTCGCCGCCACCGTCCCACACACGCTCCGCAACCCGCTCTTCCACTGGTCCGCTCTCGAACTGAAACGCTACTTCGACATCGACGACCTCCTCTCCCCGGCCTCCGCAGACTCCATCTGGAATACCGCCAACGCCCGGCTCCAGCAACCCGACCGCTCGGTCCACGGCATCCTCGAATCCTTCAACGTCGAAGTCGTCTGCACCACCGACGACCCCGCCGATTCCCTCGCCCACCACCGCGCCGTCAAAGACTCAGACTGCCCCACCCGCGTCCTCCCCACGTTCCGCCCGGACGCGCTCCTCCGCATCGGCCAACCCGAAACATGGAACCTGTACGTCGACCGGCTCGGCAAAGCCGCTGACACTGACACTTCCTCCCTCGACAGCACGCTCGACGCCCTCGCCAGCCGTCACGAATTCTTCCACCAGCAAGGCTGCCGTCTCAGCGACCACGGGCTCACCCGCGCCCCCGCCGCCTTCTGCTCCCGCGAAACCGC
>JAIXPK010000141.1 GCA_027486335.1 Verrucomicrobiaceae bacterium
ATTTCCGGTCTCCCCGCATCCCCCACCGGAACGGATTATCTTGAACTCACCACCGCCGGCGGCACCGGCGACCCGATGCGCCTGACTTCCATCTCCCTCATCCCGGAACCCTCCACCGCATGGCTCCTCGCGGCACTGCCAGCCTGGATCCTGCTCCGGCGGGGCCGTGCCAGACACCCTTTCTTCCAGCTCCCGGACCTCCGATGATGCCACCCGCGAAAAGCAAACTCCCTTCACAGGCATCCCACAGATGCGGAGCCGATTGGAGTTAGCAGGTCCGTGAAACAGCGGGTGGCCAGGCGGCGGAATCGTGCTGGATTGGTGGTGTTATGCAAAGCAACCCAGCAATGCCCTCCGCAGCCCGGGCAGCCCGCCACCATTTCAAAGTGCTCACCCAACTCCTCAAGTACATTCCGCGCCCCATCGTCAACGCGGCCGCAATCGAGCACGGCATCGATGCCAAGGCACGGACCTTCAGTGTCTTCAGTCCCATGGCGTCCATGATCTTTGTGCAAGTGGCCCGTACACTCAGCCATAATGACGTCTGCGACTGGCTCAGGCTCAAGGAACCGGCCATTGACGGCATCGGCATCACGCCGCCGGCGCGCAATAAGCTCTCTCACGCCAACAGGAACCGCGCCGCGGTATTCATTGAGGAGTCTTCTGGAGGACGTCTAACCATCTCCTGCGCTGCGAACCGGAACTCGGCGGCAGGCGCAGGGCCCGCAGGCGGCTGCACCGGTTCAAGGCGAAGGTGCACGCCGTCGACTCCACAACCATCGAACTGGTGGCCAACTGCATGGACCGGGCCCAGCACCGGCCGTTTAGCCGAAGCACCAAGGGGTGCTGAGACAGACTGCGAGGGACGAGCAGCCCGCAGGGCGAGGGAGCCGTGAGGCGGCGACCGAGTCAACGCGGCTGCAAAGCTGCACCTGAGGCTCGACGTCACGAGCTTGAGGCCTACCTACGCCATCGTGGACACCGCCGGGGAGAATGACTGCAAGCGCGCCCGGGAGCTCTGTGCCGGGCTGCAATGCGGCGAGATCGCGGTTTTCGACAAGGCCTACGTGGACTTTGCGCACCTTCACGATCTTGACTCGCGCGGCGTGCTCTGGGTCACCCGTGCCAAGGACAACTTCCAGTACCGGCCAGTGCGCAGGCTGCCGGTTGCAAGGGCGGCCGGATTCTGAAGGACCAGATCATTGAACTGGCCGGAGTGAAGTGGAAGAAGATGCTGGGAGTCTGGAAGCTGCGCCGGGTGGAAGCCGCGGTGGAAGTCGACGGCAAGGAAAAGGTGATGGTCTTCATCACCAACCACACGGAGTGGAGCGCAGGCAGCGTGTGTGATCTGTACCGGGCGAGGTGGGAGATCGAGTATTGTTGCTTCGCGCCGCCTCACGGCGCTCACCGCTTCGCGGCAGCCTGCCGGATGGCTGTCTCGTCCCCTCGGCTCAAGCAGGTGAAGCAGACGCTCCGGCTGAGTGGCTTTGTGGGCTACAGTGCCAACGCGATTCGATGGCAGGTGTGGACTTCACGAGGCTCCTTGCGGTGGTGAGGGCGGCGATATGGGAACGGCTGGATCTGCTCTTTCTCCTTCGAAGTTATGGGACAGCAGGCGGCAGTTTCAAGGTAAGCAGATGACGAGGTAATGAGATTTTTCATGGCGAATGATCACTGGTTACGTGTATGATCTACTGAGCCTGCAACCTGAAGAAGGCGGCGCTCTCCGGCACGGCGAACAGGAACTCCAGCTTGCCCTCGGCATTAATGATTGTCTGCGGCGCGGTCATTGGGAAGGGCACGAAGTCCTTCAGATTCGTGGACTTATGCACACCGATAGTTAACTTGAACTGTCCCGTGATAGGGTCTTTCTTTAGCAGTGGAGTTTCGACCTTGAGTGCGTTTAGCGTTCTAGCATCACTCGCCCATTTCAGGCTACCATTGGTCAGATTGCAATAGCTAATGGCGGCACTTCCATCTATAGCAGATAGCGACGTGAATGATCCGACCTCCCCATTGTAGTCGAGCGTCACGCGGCTGCCCCATGTTGCGCCGTTGGAGTCCGACGCCCGCATGTATTTGAGATCGCGGTTGATGTGGTCATAATAGCTGATAGCTGGATTTCCGTCAATCACTGCCATTGAGGCGTACAGCCCAACTTGATCACTGGAATCATCAAGAGTCATGGAAGGACTCCAAATCGTGCCGTTGGCATCGAGTGCACGCACGAACCCAAGTCCCAAATGGTTGTTTTGAAGCCATCGAATGTAAGCAATTGCTGGATTGCCGTTGACAGCCACTAAGGAGGTTTTCCCACCAGTGCCAATCATGGGTGCAATCTCCAGCCTTATAGGTTCACCCCAACTGGCACCTATGGAGTCTAATGCCCGAACGAAAAAGAGAGAACCGCCGGAATAGTAACTAACGGCTGGATCTTCATTGATAACCGCCATCGAGGGAAAGGTGCCCGCGCCGCGAACACCATCAATAATCTGGGGCGAACTCCAGATTGTCCCATCCACATCCGTAGCCCGTATGTATTTGAGAATGCCGTTTGTGTTGCCGTCGTTGGTGTTGCCGTAATAACAGACAGCCGGGTTGCCATTCACCACCACCAGTGAGGAATCTTGCCACACGTTGGTTGCGCGATCGAGTGTCACCGGGGTGCCCCAATTCGCGCCGTTTGCATCCAGTGCTCGAACATATTTGAAGACACCGTTGGTATTGTCGAAGTAGCTGATCGCTGGGAAACCGTTCACCTGCGCCAGTGAGGGGTATTGCCCAACGTAGTCGAAGGATTGGACGGTGGTGGTGCTCCAGCTTCCCGAACCACCCGGTGTACTACTGCGGGCAAACATCAGGCTTGAATCGGTCTCATTAAAGTAAGCGATGGCTGGGTTATTGGCAATGATGGCCTGTGAGGTGTGCTTCCCAGTTATTCCGCCGCTACCTGAATCCAGAGTGCGGGTCATAAATGACTCTGCGTGAACGCTCACTGAGAGGAAGGAACAGGCAATCATTGAGAGAAGAGTCTTCATCTGTCTGAAAGGAATTTGCTTTTCGCGGATGGCGTCACCGGCGCGACGGGGAACGGGGAGAGTGGGGGTCTGGGAGGAGAGAGGGGCGGAAGAAGGTTGAAACTTGAGGGAAGAATCATGAATCGCACGGAGACAGAGGTTCCGGACGGCTGAATTTGGCCGGTGGCATAGGGTATCAGCTTGGTTCATGGTGAATTTTGAAGACGCTTGAGCGTACCATCCCCGACCGCCTTGGCTAGATATTTCTTGGCAGCGGGTTTTTGCGGGTTCTCCACCCATTATCCCCAACCCGCTTCCCGCCAGACTCCCCTGCCCCCGCCCCACACCCATCCATCCCTTGATGGCAAACGCGGCGTAATCCCGATCCCCAAGTCCCCATAAACGCCCTCAACTCGCCACTCGCTTCGGCGTCGAGAATCAAATCAAGCTGTTCACCCGGCTGCATTCCCCGAACGTTCGCCGCTCCACCGGAAATCTCACAGGGAAAACCCGGCCTCCCTGCTGGAAAGCCCATCCTATTTGCCTCTTCGATCCGCCCGTTACTCCAACAGCCGTTGCTCACGAATCAACTCCAGCCTCAACTGCTCCTCCGTCGGCAGCACCATTGCGATAGGATTCCATACTTTCCGGAATCCCAGCCGTTCGAAGTCCTTAAGACAGTATTCTCGTCAAGACGACGGATTGGCAGCAGACGACCATGCCGTCAGCACGGCGGCATGGGGGCTTTTCAATGCCACTCATCGGAGGGATCACAGAGCACAAGCGGCCTGACGCTGGACACCCGCGTCGGATGAGCAACCGGCCGCGACTCAGGACCGGCTATTGTGCCGCGGAACGTCGAGGAATCACTGCTCATCAAGGCGATGCGCGACACGGATCCCGCCCCCGCCCCCCCATCACTCCACCACCATCTCCCCCTGCATCAGCCGCCAGTGCCCAGGAAACGTGCACAAATAAGGATAACGCCCCGCCTGCTCCGGCGCATTGAAGTGAATCACCCCGCTCGTC
>JAIXPK010000371.1 GCA_027486335.1 Verrucomicrobiaceae bacterium
ATGCGAATGCGCTGGCGCGGCATCTGGCGTTGAGTGATCCGGAGATCCGGCGGGTGTTTGATGTGTGGCGGGATGTGCAACCGGACGCGCTGGAGAGCCCGTTGTTGAAGAACGGGGATTTGAAGTCGGTGCTGATGGAGGAGACCCCGTGGTTGCGGGAGGCGGCGAAAGAGAGCGAGCAGCGGCGGAATGCGGGGGTGTTGTTTGATGCGTCGAGACTGGATGCGGAGACGGCGCGGGTGCTGGCGAAGCTGGATGAGTTGCAATTGAATGATGGGTCGTGGCCGTGGTTTGCAGGCGGGGAGACGAATGAGAGGATCACGCTTTATATGCTGGCGGGGTTCGGGAAGCTGGAGCGATTGGGGATCAAAGTGGAGAGCAAGATGATTGATGAGGCGGTGGAGTGGGCGGACGAGTGGCTGGAGCGGGAGCATCGGGAGGCGGTGAGGGCGGACAGGCGGGAGAAGGGGGATCGGCTGACTGATCTGGTGGCGCTGTGGCTGTATGGTCGGGGTGCGCTGGCGGAGGGACGGCCGGTGGAGGATGAGAGCAGGAAAGCGCTAGAGTATTATCTTGGGCAGGCGCGGACGAGGTGGATGAAGAAGCCGCGGATGGTGCAGGCGCAGGCGGCGCTGGGGATGAAGCGGTTTGGGGATGTGGAGGGAGCGAGGTTGGTGCTGGCGAGCTTGCGGGAGCGGTCGGTGTACCGGGAGGAGACTGGACGTTACTGGGCGGAGAAGCGGGAGTGGTGGCGGTGGGAGGAAGCGCCGGTGGAGACTCAGGCGATGATGGTGGAGGCGTTTCGGGAGATTGGCGGGGATGAGGAGAGGGCTGGGGAGTGTGTGCAGTGGCTGCTGGGGCAGAAGCGGACGCAGTCGTGGCCGACGACGAAGGCGACGGCGGATGCGGTGCATGCGGTGATGGGAGGGGGGAAGGCGGGGTGGAGCGGGGGCGGGACGGCGAAGGTGCGGGTGGGGTCGCGGGAGGTGGTGCCGGAGCGGCGGGAGGCTGGGAGCGGGTATTTCCGGGAGAGGATTCCGGCGGCGGAGATTACGGCGGAGAGTGCGCGGGTGGTTTTGAAGCAGACGGCTGCGGGGAATGCGTGGGGGGCGGTGCACTGGCAGTATCTGGAGGAGGCGGAGAAGGTGACGGCGGCGGCGGCGGGCGGGCCGCTGACGGTTAGGAAGCAGTTGCTGGTGCGGGTGGCGGGGGAGAAAGGGCCGGAGTTGCGGGCGGTGGCTGGGAAAGTGCGGGTGGGGGATGAAGTGGTGGTGCGGGTGGAGGTGCGGAGTGATCGGGAGCTTGAGTTTGTGCACCTGAAGGACGAGCGGCCTGCGAGCTGCGAGCCGACGGGGGTGTTGTCAGGGTTGCGGGAGCAGGGAGGCGTGCGGTATTACGAGAGCACGCGGGACACGGCGGTGCATTATTTCATTGAGAGCCTGCCGAAGGGCGTGCACGTGTTTGAATACAGCGTGCGGGTGCAGCAGCGCGGGGTGTGCCGGAGCGGACTGGCGACGGTGGAGAGCCTGTATGCGCCAGAGTTCAGGAGCCACGGCGGGGCGGGCGTGCTGGAGGCCGAGTGACGGTTATTGTCAGGCGGCGTCGGCTGGCGTGGGCGGGGCGGGGATAGCGGCTTCGAGGGCGTCGCGGGAGATGCCGCGGAGGGCGAAGACGCGGACGATGGTTTCCTCGATGAGGTTATTGGGGCAGGACGCGCCGGCGGTGATGCCGACGGTGACTGGGCCGTCGCCCTTGAGCTTGTCGGTATAGGACGAGTGTTCGGCCTTCTGGTGGAGGTCGAAGTGGATGATCTGTTCGAGGGATTCGAGACAACTGGCGTTGCGGATGAAGAACGTGGGGAGCTGCTGTTCTGCGATTTCGACGAGGTGGGTGGTATTGGAGCTGTTGTAGCCGCCGACGACGAGCATGAGGTCCATGGGGTCGTTGAGCATGTCGAAGAGCGCGTCCTGGCGTTCCTGAGTGGCTCCGCAGATGGTGTCGAAGACGAGGAAGTTGTCAGGGGATCCGTCGCGGGTTTCGATGGCGGTGCGGAGACGGCGCTGGATTTCCTCGGTTTCGCTTTTGAGCATGGTGGTCTGGTTAGCGACCCCGATGCGGAGGAGGTGGGTGTCGGGGTCGAAGCCCTCGCTGACGCTTCCGGCGAAGCGTGCGAGGAAAGCGTCGCGGTTGCCGAGGCCTGCGAGGTACTGGGTGACGGCGTCGCAGTCGTCGAGGGTGAGGATGACTAGGTAGTGGCCGCCGCCGGAGTCGCCGAGGGCGCGGGAGGCGGTGGCGCGGGTTTCCTCGTGGGTGGATTTGCCGTGGATGATGGAAGTGAAGTCGCGTTTGGCGTAGTCGCGGACCCTGCGCCAGACGGACATGACATCGCCGCAGGTGGTGTCGATGGTGGCGCAGCCGCGTTCAGCGATCTGCTGCATGACGGCGGTTTCTGCGCCGAAGGCTGGGACGATGACGACATCGTCGGGTTGGAGGGCTTGGAGTTCGTCGTCTGAGGGTCTGCTGGCGAGGAAGCGGATATCCATTTCGCGGAGCTGGCGATTGACCTCCGGGTTGTGGATGATTTCGCCGAGGAGGAAGAGATTGCGGCCGGCGAAGACCTTGCGAGCGGCATAGGCGAGGTCGATGGCACGTTCGACGCCGTAGCAGAATCCGAACTGTTTGGCGAGCCGGATGGTGGTGTTGGCGATGGTCAGGGTGCCGCCGGCGGCGCGGAGGGCGTCGACGATGCGGCTGCGGTAATGGACCTCGACCTCAGCCTGGACGAGCTGCATGACTTCCGGCGTGCGGACATTGACACGGCGGAGTTGAGGGATGGCGGGCATGGGGGAGTGGCTTGGTCAGACGTCGAGATTACGGACGTTGAGGGCGTTGTCTTCGATGAAGGCGCGGCGAGGTTCGACGACATCGCCCATGAGGATGGTGAACATGCGGTCGGCTTCGACCATGTTTTCCTCGTTGAATTTGACCTGAAGGAGCTTGCGGCGTTTCGGGTCCATGGTGGTGTCGTAGAGTTGTTTGGCGTTCATTTCACCGAGACCCTTGAAGCGGTAGATTTCGAGACCGCGGCGGCCGATTTCGAGGACGCGCTGGAGGATTTCGGGGACGGCGAAGAGCGGGTGCTGACGGCCGTCGTTTTCGAGGAGTTCGAAGAGAGGCTGATCCTGAGCGGAGAACTGGTTGAGGGGGAGGCCTTTTTCGCCGAGCTGGACGAGGATTTTGCTGATGGCGCGGGACTCGTGGATTTCGTAGAGCCTCGCGCGGCGCTGGGGGAGGCCTGCGTCGGAGCGAGAGGAGTCGGCGGAATGGGAGATGTCAGCGAAGAGCCGGAGGTCCGGGTTGGCTTCGGCGAATGAGCGGAGGGCGATTTCGTCGAGACAGTAGGCCATGGTTTCCTCGTTGCCGCTGCGGACCTTGACCATGTAGGCGGGGAGCCGCTGGGTCTCGGTTTCGCGGGCGGCGAGGTATTGTTCGAAGTTGCCGCCGTTGCGCTGGATGACATCGACGAAGCGGTCGAGCCTTGCGAGGAGTTCGAGGATTTCGCGGAGGTGCTGGGCGCTGATGACTGCGCCGGTGGCAAGGTTTTTGAGGGCGACCTCTTCTGCGCCGAGGTCGATGAGGATGCGGTTCAGTTCACTGTCATCCTGGATGTATTCCTCGCGTTTTTTGCGGGTGATGCGGTAGAGGGGGGGCTGGGCGATGTAGACGTAGCCGCGTTTGACTAGTTCTGACATCTGGCGGCAGAAGAACGTGAGAAGGAGCGTGCGGATGTGGGAGCCATCGACATCGGCGTCCGTCATGATGACGATTTTGTGATAGCGGACCTTGCCGATATTGAACGTGCCCTCGCCTTCGCCGGTGCCGATGCCGGCACCGATGGCGGTGATCATGGTCTGGATTTCCTTGTTTTCGAGGGCCTTGTCGAGACGGGCTTTTTCGACATTGATGAGTTTACCGCGGAGCGGGAGGATGGCCTGGGTGCGGCGGTCGCGGCCTTGTTTGGCGGAGCCACCGGCGGAGTCACCTTCGACGATGAAGAGCTCGCTGAGAGCGGGGTCTTTTTCCGAGCAGTCGGCTAGTTTGCCCGGGAGGCCGCCGCCGGTGAGGGCGCTTTTGCGGACGGTTTCGCGGGCCTTGCGGGCGGCTTCGCGGGCGCGGGCGGCGGTGACGATTTTGTCGATGATGCGCTTTGCGAGAGAAGGATTTTCCTCGAAGTATTTGGAGAGGCCCTCGTAGGCGACGCTGTTGACGACGGATTCGACCTCGTTGTTGACGAGTTTGTCCTTGGTCTGGGAGGAGAAGCGCGGGTTAGGGAGCTTGACGGAGATGACGCCGATGAGCCCTTCGCGGCAATCGTCCCCGGTGATGGGAGGATCTTTTTCGCGCTGCATGTTATTGGCCTTGGCGTAGACATTGACGGCGCGGGTGAGGGCGGCGCGGAAGCCTGAGAGGTGAGTGCCGCCGTCGCCGTTGAAGATGCTGTTGGCGTAGCAGTAGAGCTGTTCCGAGTAGCTGTCGGTGTACTGGATGACGAGGTCGACGTAGAAGTCTTCGGGGGGTTTGCCGGCTTCGAGTTCGAGCCCGCGTTTGCCGCGGATGACGATGGGGTCTGGTGGGCAGACGTCCTTGTTGAGGCCCATCTGGAGGACGAATTCGATGATGCCGCGGTCGTAGCGGAAGGAGGAGTGGCGTTCCTTGTCCGGGCGTTCGTCGGTGAGATTGATGGTGAGGCCCGGGTTGAGGAAGGCGAGTTCGCGGAGCCGGGTGGCGAGCCGGTCGAACTGGAATTCCGTGGTCATCTGGAAGATTTCCGGGTCCGGAAGGAAGGAGATGAGAGTGCCGGTGCGGTCGTTGCCGGTGGTGCCGATGACGGAGAGCGGCTTGACGGTTTTGCCGCGTTCGAAGGCGATCATGTGGACCTTGCCTTCGCGTGTTACCTCGGCTTTGAACCACTCGCTGAGGGCGTTGACGCATTTTGCGCCGACCCCGTGGAGACCGCCGGAGTATTTGTAGGCACCCTGGCCGAATTTACCGCCGGCGTGGAGGTTGGTGAGGACGAGTTCGACGGCTGGGATGCCGAATTTGGGGTGAGTATCGACGGGGATGCCGCGGCCGTCGTCGCGGATGGAGCAGGAGCCGTCGGAGTGGAGTGTGACGTCGACGTTTTTGCAGTAGCCTGCGAGGTGTTCGTCGATGGAGTTGTCGAGGACTTCGAAGACGCAGTGGTGGAGACCGCGTTCATCGGGGTCGCCGATGTACATGCCTGGGCGTTTGCGGACGGCCTCGAGGCCTTCGAGTTTATCGATCTGGTCGGCACCGTAGGCACCGGTTGGTGCGGCCGGCTGCATTTCGAGGTCTTCCTGGGATTGGGGCTCGGACATGGTGTGCGGAGGGTGGGAAATGGGGAAAGGGATGGGGGGACCGACGTTGGGACAGGAACCGTGGGGGGTTCATACGGCGGAGGGGAGGGAATGCAACCCTGGTTCGGTGAGGTGTGGGGGGGTGATCAGGGTTTGGCGAGGGAGCGGATGAAGAGGATGATGCTGTCGATTTGGGTGGGAGAGAGGATGCCTGCGTAGGGGGGCATGCCGGAGTCTGGGGAGAGGAAGCCTTTGCGGGTGGCGGCGGCGGGGTTGAGGATGGATTCGCGGAGGTAGGCGTCGTCGATGGTGATGGTGGAACCGTCGGTGAGGGTCTGGCGGGAGCCGTGAAGGTGTTGCCATGAGGGGCCTTTCATGCCTTCCATGGAGCCGTTGGTGCTGTGGCAGGAGAGACAACCGATCTGGAGGGCGAGGTCCTTGCCGCGGGCGGCGCTGGGTTTTGCTTCGGTCGTGGGAGGTGCGGGGGTGGAGTGGGCGGGAGGCTGCCAGTTTGGGTCGAAGAGGGAGATGAGGGACGGTTGGGGGGCGAGGGAATGGACGGTGAGACAGGCGAAGCTTTGGAGGGTGGTGCCGTCGGTGGCGGCGAGGTTCCAGTCGATGCGGATCTGCTGGGCTGGGGCGAGGGAGGGTGCGTGGATGAAGACGTGGCGGCGGTCGTGGCTGAGTTGGAGGCCGGAGACGGGGAGGATGTCTTCGCCGGGGGAGTTATCGGCCTTGAGGTGAGGGGAGCCGTAGTTTTTGGAGCGGAGGTAGTGCCATGAGCGGACGAGGGCGGCGTTCTGGGCGGGAGGGGCGAGTTCGCGGGCGAAGGTGAGGATGAGACCGCCGGGGGCGGCGGTGATGGCGGTGGGCCATGTGGGTGGCTGGTTGCCGGGCCGGATGCGGGCGAGGCCTGAGAGTTCCGGGGCGTCGGTGCCCCAGATCTGGAAGCCGCAGACGAGGAGAGAGCCGTCGATGGGGTTGGTGGCGGCTTTGAGTGGCGGGAAGTCGATGCGGATGGGGAGCGGCTGAATGGCGGCATGGGAGTCGTCGGGGGCGGCGGAGACGGTGAAGAGGGCGGGTTTGAAGTAGGCTAGGTGGATGAGCTGGTTGGAGAGAGCGCCCATGCGGGAGGGGTCGGTCCAGACCTGGCCGGCGGCGCTTTGATTGACCTCGTGGGGGATCCAGAGGAGGGGTTCGGTGACGGAAGGAGCGGGGTTTGGGGCGGCATCGCGGAAGCCGTAGAATGCGCCGGGGCGGATTTTGTGGATGGGGGTGGCGGGGATCCAGTTGCCCTGCTGGTCTGAGGCGGTGAGGAGGCCTGTGGCTGGGTGGATGCCGAGGTAGGGCTGGCGGAGACCGCAGCAGAGTTCGGTGACGGATTTGCCGTCGGGGGAGATGGAGTAGATGCGGCCTGCGCCGGGGGTTTTGGTGGTGAGTTGCTGACCGCCTTTAGCGGCGTAGAAGCCTCCGTCGGGTCGTGCGGCGAGGTCCATGGGGAACTCGCGGGTTTCGGCGGACTGGGGGATGTCCTGACAGAAATTGGAGTAGGTATCGCAGAGGCCTGAGGGACCGGGATCGAGTGCGATGATGCCGTCGCGGGTGAAGGCGTGGAGTCGGCCGTTGGCGATGGCTAGGCTCTGGGGTTCATGGAGTGCGGAGGCGAAGCGGTGCCATGAGACGGAGGTCGCGTTAGGAGTGAGCGGGTTGGTGATCCAGACATCGCCGTCGATGGTGCAGAGGGCGGCGCGGCCGTCTGGGAAGCAGGCGAGCCCGCTGAGCCGGACCTTGCGCTGCCATGTGTTGGGGAACGGGAGCGGGATGCGGTCGGTGACTAGGGCGGCGTTGGGATTACCGGGTTGGATGGGGAGCGTGACGGGCGAGAGCCACGCGCGGGTGATCTCCGGGCCTGACCATGTGGCGTTGTCCCGAACCGAGCCGGAGGTTAGGATGGAGGTGGAGCCGTCGGAGATTCTCTGGCGGACGGCGGGGCCGAGAGTTGTGAGGGTTGATTCCCATGAGATGGAGGAATGGCGGCCGCCGGACGAGACGTGGAGGCGGAGGGTGTTGTCCGCGAGCGAGAGGGATGACCAGCGTGTGGGTGGTGATGGCGGGGCGTCGGGGCGGAGCGGGAGGAGGCGTCCGTTAGGGACTGGCAGGTGACGGGTGCCGCCTTCGGATTTGCGGTTGGGGTGGTCCCATGAGATGGCGGCGATGGAGGTTCTGGTGACGGGATCGTTGCCCTCGTGCTGCCAGATGCCG
>JAIXPK010000030.1 GCA_027486335.1 Verrucomicrobiaceae bacterium
ACCGAGCATGACCTGAAGGCGATGATGGAACTGATCGCGCTGGCGATTCAGACGGACTCGTCGCGGGTGTTCACGCTGACGAGTGGCTTTGTGAATGGTGATTTCGGGCTGAGTGGTGGTTACCACGGGTTCTCGCACCACGGGGAGCGCGAGAAGGAAGTCGAGGCACTCAAGGCGATCGAAGGTTGTCAGGTTGGGATGATGGCGTACCTGATTGATCTGCTGAAGGCGCAGGCCGACCCGGTCAATGGTGGGACGCTGTTCGATCATACGGCCATTTTGTATGGTTGCGGCATGGCGACGGGCCAGCATGCCACCAGGAATCTGCCGGTGCTGCTGGCGGGCGGGGGATTCAAGCTAGGAGAGCATCGCGTGCTGCCTGAAGGCAAGACCGAGCGGCTGCCGGCGGCGAATCTGCTGCTGAGTATTGCGCAGAACTTCGGGGTTGAGGCGGAGCGGTTCGGTGCGAGCACGGGAACGCTGAGGGGATTGGAGGCCAGATCATGAGGAGAAGTGGCAAGGGAATGGGTGGCAGGGGAATGCTTGTGGGGAGAGGGAGTGGCAGGGGAATGGGTGGCTGGGGAGTGCTTGTGGGGAGAGGGAGAGGCAGGGGAATGGGTGGCAGGGGAATGCTTGTGGGGAGAGGGAGAGGCAGGGGAATGGGTGGCAGGGGAATGGGGGTGCGGGCGAGTGCGGCAGGGCGAAATATTTGGCGAGGCGGCAACAAATTGCTTTCCGGATGTCGATGGCTGTGTCATGTTCGAGCCATGCCTATCGAACGCCGGATTCTGTTGCGCGAGCTTTCGCAGGAGGAGTTTGATCAGCTCGACGCGGTGGTGATGAGCCTCGCCTACTCTGCGCAGAACAGGTTGGGGCGGCTTTTTGATGAACGGGTGTATGAGAATGAGATGGCTGCGGCACTGCGGGCGGCAGGATACGACGTGCACACGCAGGTTCCGGTGAGGGTGACTCACGGGTCGTTTGTGAAGACCTACTACTTTGACCTTGTGGTGAATCAACTGCTCTATGAGCTGAAGACGGTGGCGGCACTTGTTCCGGAGCATGAAGCGCAGGCTTTGCACTGCGCCATGCTGGGTAACACGAATCGGGCGAAGCTGGTGAACTTCCGCGCAGGCCGGGTGCAGGGAAAGCTCTGTTATAATCCGCTGACGGACACGACGCGGAGCGGGGCGCAGTTTGAGACCCGCAACTGGCATCCAAAGTCCGGAGCGTGCGAGGTTCTGCTGGAGCAGCTTCGGATGGTGGTCACCGACTGGGGGACGCACCTGAGTTTTCGGCTCTACAACGAAGCAATGGTCCACTTCAGCGGAGGCGAGGCGCGGTGCCTGCAGCGTGTTGCGGTCGGTGCGCTCGGGACGCATGTGGTCCAGAGTCATGCGCCCGGATGGGCCTTTCTGGTCACAGGAGTGACGAGCGGCATTGCGGACTTCCGGACGCATCTTTCACGGCTCATCAGTCATTTGGACCTGACGGGGATGCACTGGTTTAACTTCAATCACGCGATGATCGCATGCGAGACACTGGAATCCGGATCGTGAGAACGAGAACTGGCGGGAGCACCTATCGCAATGGGGTCCGCTTGAGGTGTTTCGCCGTTGTTCATGCCATTGGTGTGATACTTGGCCTTGGAGTGGCGGCGGCTGATGAGACGGCGGCATTCGGCGGGTTTCTGAAGGAACATTGTTATGAGTGCCATGGGGCGGAGAAGCAGAAGGGCGAAGTTAGGCTGGACACGCTTGGGGGCGATCTGACGGACGAGGCGGTACTGGGGCGATGGCAGGATGTGCTGGCGCAGGTCAGGTCGGGTGAGATGCCGCCGGCTAAGCGGCGGCAGCCTGATGCGGCGGAGCGGGCTGGGTTTGTGGAGCGACTGACGGCGACGCTGGCGGGCGCTTACGGGGAACCGCACGACGCGGCGCTTCCGGTGATCCGGCGGCTCAATCGGATTGAGCTGCGGAATACGCTGCGGGATCTGCTGTGTCTTGAGCAGCCGCACTTCAGGAATCTAGGAGTGCCCAAGCCGGAAGATGCGAATGGGGATGGCAGTGTGTCGCGCCGGAGCGAGGATCCCATTCGTGAGTTTCCTGCGGATGAGATGGTGGAAGGCTTCGACAACATCGGGAGTCGTCTGGTGATGTCGGATTTCCTGCTCCGTCTCATGGTTGGTGCCGCGGAGGAGAGCCTTGCGGCCGCAACCGTGCCCGGGGACATGCCGGAAGTGAAGGTGCGGCGGTTCGGGGGGCACATTAGGACTGAGGGTCCGGGTGGATTGGAGGAGTGGTCACGCCGGTTCAACAAGGATTATGATGTGCTGATGGAGCGTTACCGGGAGCCGGGAGCGGCGACGAGCATCGGGCGGGTGGCACCGTCGGAGATTGCCGGAACGGGAGTGGGCGTTAGCGGGCGATACCGGATTACGGTGGAGGCATCGGCGCATCACCAGCATCATCCTTGGGGTGAACTGATTCGCAGCCGTCAGGATGAGCCGATGCTGCTAGGGATGCATCTGATTGATGCGCGTCGAGGAGCGTTCAATGAAGGCAATCCGAACACGGAGATGCTGACGCAGTGGGCCTTGCCGGACGACGGGCAGGTGCATGCGTATGTTTTCGAGACATGGATTGATGCGAAATGGGTGCCGTGGTTTGGCTGGGAGAATGCACCGTATGAGCGTGGCCTGTCGGTGGAGAAGCTGGTGGAGAAGTATGTGCCGGGGGAATTCCGGCCGCGCCCTGCGGATGGTGCGGCGGAGCAGGAGAAGAAGGAATACGCTGAAGCGATGGCCGCGGCGCTATTCAAGGCGGGGTATGCGGGGCCGCATGTTCGGATTCACAGCCTGACGATCGAGCCGGTGTTTGAGACCTGGCCGCCGCGAAGTCATGTATTGCTGTATGGAAAGGACGGGACGGAGTCGGTGGAGGAACTGGTGCAGCGGTTTGCGAGCCGGGCATGGCGGCGGCCTGCGGCGGCGGGGGAGGTTGGGCGGTATGTGGCGCTAGCGAATGAGCGCACGGCTGCGGGAGCGTCGCGGGAGGAAGGCCTCCGGACGGCGTATGCGGCGATGCTGGTGTCGCCGAATTTCTACTACCTGCGGGACATCGGGGCCGGGCGGGATTTCGCGGTGGCCTCGCGGCTCAGTTATTTTCTGTGGGCTTCGATGCCTGACGAGGAACTACTGGAGTGTGCGGCGGCGGGCAGGCTGAGGGATCCGGAGGTCCGGCGCGGGCAGGTTGAGAGGATGCTGAATCACCGGAACGCAGCGGCGTTTGTGCGCGGGTTCACGAAGTGCTGGCTGCGGTTGGACAAGCTGGGATCGATGCCGCCGCCGGGAGGGTTTTATTTTCATCGTCAGATGGAGCAGGTGATGCTGAGGCAGACGGATGCGTACTTCGCGGATCTGCTGCAGCGGAATGGCCCGGTGCGGGATGTTATTGAGAGTGACTACACGTTTCTGAACGAGCGGAGTGCGCAATGGATTTACCAGCGGGATGATGTCTGGGGTGATGCGTTCCGGAGAGTGCCGGCGATGCCGCCGTACGGCGGCGGGATGCTGACGATGCCTGCGGTGATGACGGCGACGGCGAATGGTGTGGACACATCGCCGGTGGTCCGGGGCGTGTGGATGCTGGAGAGCGTGCTGGGGACGCCGCCCAAGCCGCCGCCGCCTAACATTCAACCGCTTTCTCCGGATCTGCGCGGTGCCCGGACGATTCGCGAGCAATTGGAAGCGCACCGGGCGCAGGAGTCCTGCCGCGGTTGTCATAACAGGATCGACCCGCTGGGATTTGCGTTTGAGAACTTCGATGAATTGGGGCTCTGGCGGACGCATTACAAGTCGGATGGCAAAGAGCTGGCGATTGATGCTGCGTCGGAGCTGCCGGATGGACGCCGGGTGGCTAGCATTGCGGATCTGAAGCAGGCGTTGCTGGACAAGGAAGAGCAGGTGGCCCGCAATGTGACTGAGAAGATGCTGATCTATGCCAGCGGGAGGCTGTTGAGTCCCCGGGATCGGGGTGAGGTGGACCGGATTGTGAATGAGTTGAGGCCGAATGGGTTTCGTGTGCGCGATCTGGTGCACCGGGTTGCGGGCAGTCGGATGGTGACTGGGGAGGGTGAGGGGCGCTGATGGGGACGAGGAATTTTCGTCATACTGAGTTCCCGGGCGCTCAAACTGTATGATGTGCTGCCGATTTCTCCGACTCTCAGTACTGGTTGCCGCCTGGTTCACCGTTGCGACGGGGAGGTCGGAGGAACGGCTCAATGTCGTTCTGATTCTTGCGGATGACATGGGCTGGAACGATGCGGGATTCAGCGGGAGCAAGGTGATCGACACGCCGAATTTGAACCGATTGGCTGCGGAGGGGACGGTGTTTGCGCAGGCCTGTGCCAGCGCGCCGAACTGTGCGCCGACGAGGGCTTGTCTGCTGACGGGGCAGTACCCGCCACGGCACGGCGTGTATACGGTGGTGGACGAGCGCCATGCGCCTGGTTCGCCGCACCACCGGATTCTGGCGGCTGAGAGCCGGGAGTCGATGCCCACGGAATCGGTGACCCTAGCCGAGGCGCTGAAGCCTGCGGGTTATGCGACGGGGATGTTCGGGATGTGGAATCTTGGGCGGGGGCGGAGTGGGCCGACGACGCCGACGGGTCAGGGGTTTGACGAGTTCACCGAGCCGAAGGAACTTGGTTTTGCGAAGGATGCCTACAGGGATGCGGCGGGGCGGTATTCGCCGGATGTCCTGACGGATGCGGCGCTGCGGTGGATGGAGTCGGTGAAAGGGCGGCCGTTTTTTCTGTATCTTCCGTTTCACGACGTGCATGCGCCTTATGATCCCAAGCCGGAATTGCTGGCCAAGTACGAAGCCCGGAAGGGCGTGGCCGATCCGGCGCATGCGGCGACGGTGGAAGCGATGGATGCGAATGTGGGACGGGTCATGTCGGCGCTCGAGGCGTCCGGGGCGGCGCGGAGGACGGTGGTCATTTTCACGTCTGACAATGGAGGGACCCGGCAGTATGTGGCACCGCTGCGTGGAGGGAAGGGAACGCTGTATCAGGGCGGGGTGCGGGTGCCTGCGGTGGTGCGGGGACCGGGGATCAAGGCGGGAAGTGTCTCGCAGGTGCCGTTGCTGAGCATGGATTGGTTTCCGACGGTGCTGGCGTTGACGGGCGTCAAGGCTCCTGACGGTGTCAAGGCTGATGGCCTTGATCTGGCACCGCTGCTGACCGGTACGGGCAAGGTGCCGGGGCGTGATCTGTTCTGGCACTTCCCGTGTTACATTGGAGGTGGAGGCCCGTGCAGTGCGATCCGCAGCGGTGACTGGAAACTGATCGAGTTCTTTGAATCGAAGACGACGGAACTCTATCATCTTGCCGATGATCCCGGCGAGCAGCGTGATCTTTCCGCATCGAGAGCCGACATGGCCCGGGCACTGCTTGAACGATTGCGGGCGTGGCAGAAAGCGACGTCTGCGCCTTGTCCCGGGGAACCGAATCCGGCGTACGATCCGAAAGTGGCTCCGCGGCGGGGCCGCGAGGAGCGGGGAAAAGGCGGCGGGAGGGGGCAGACTAAACAAACGAACAAAGAATCAGCAAAGCCATGAACCAATCGAGACTTCTGAAGTGCGCCGCCGTGGCGGGGCTGATGTTCCTGCCCTGCGGGAGTGATGCGCATGATGCCGGGCCGGTGTGGATCACGCCGAGCGGCTACCGTCTGACCGGGGACGATGCGCGGCGGGAGATCGAGGCGGCGGCGGATCGGTTGCCGGAGGTTGACGCGGGATGGGAGTTCGTGGCGGTGCCGCGAGGCGATGCGCCGCCGCAGGCTGCGGCGTTTGGGGCGTTTGCGCCGACGGTGACGACGCGGTGGGATGATCAGTTCCTGTACATTGAAGGCAACGGGATGCCGGAGCACCGGATGATGGTGGGGATCACGGCGTGGCAGCAGCAGGTGCCGCTGCCGCAGCGCTACACGGGCGAGAACGCATGGCGGATTCCGCTGAAGCCGACGCCTGCGAAGGAGCCGCAGATGGTGAAGGGCCGGTTTCTCCGCGGGGCGATTGCGATCGCCGCGAACGGGATTCCAATCTTCAATCCGCAGAACAACCGCGGTGAGATTTCGTACGAGATCGGGGAACTCGACCAGTGGGGCGGTCACTGCGGCCGGGCGGATGATTATCACTATCATATTGTGCCGGTGCATCTCCAGAAGACTCTGGGGAAAGACAAACCGGTGGCCTATGCGCTCGATGGCTATCCGATCTACGGGTTGACCGAGCCTGATGGATCCGTGCCGAAGGGTCTTGATGCGCTGCACGGGCACAGCGCTGCGGGGATTGGTTATCACTATCACGCGGCTGAGAAGTACCCGTACGTGATCGGAGGGTTTCACGGTGAGGTGACGGAACGGGACGGGCAGGTGGATCCGCAGCCGAGGGCTCAGCCGGTCCGCGAGGCTTTGCAGGCATTGCGGGGGGCGAAGATCACGGGATTCGAAGCGACTGGGGGTAGTCGATACCGGCTGAGTTATACCGTCGGTGGAGATCAGCGGTCGGTGGCGTACGAGATCAAGGGGGATGCGACGTATGCCTTTGAGTTCGACGATGGACGGGATGGGAAGCGGCAGGAGACTTATCGTGCCGGGGCGGTTGGCGGTGGCGGGCGCGGCGAAGGACGTCCGCCGCGTGGAGAGGGCGGGGCTCAGGGCGGAGGGCCGCGGCGGCGCCCGCCACCGGGGCTGGGCGGGAATGGTAGAGGGGAGACCGGTGCTTTGAAGGTGCCGGATCAGCCCCGCAGCAGCGACGGGACGTTTCTGCTGACGAGTCCGGTGGTCGGGGATGGCGCGGAGCTGCCTGTGGAGTTCACAGGTGATGGCGATGGCGTGACGCCTCCGCTGGCATGGAAGGGGGCTCCGGCAAAGACGAAGGAGTATGCGCTGCTGATGGACCATGCTGATCCCGAGGGGAACATGAAGTGGTACTGGACTCTCTATCGCATTCCGGCTGCTGCTAAGTCATTGGAGAAGGGCGACCACACTATCGGAACCACGGGAACGGGATTCAAGGGTCAGGTCGGTTATGAAGCGCCACATTCGAAAGGTCCCGGGTTAAAGACGTACACGATCACGCTGTATGCGTTGGCGGAGGCTGTTGCGCTGGACGATCCGAAGGCGGTGGACCGGGAGTCGCTGCTAGCCGCCATGAAGGGCAGAATTTTGGCGACGTCGTCGCTCCGAGTGGTCTACACGAGCAGGGGGAGCGAGCCGCAGCAGCCGGGTGCGGCCAGTCAGGGCCGGAAGCCGGAGCGTCGTCCGCAGCAGCGGTCCGAGGGGGCCGAGGTACCGTGAGCGGGAGGTGAGGAGCCGGTTGAAATGGTGGGGATCCGGTGTCTGATGTGAGGCGTTGGGTGCTGCGGGTGAGTTTGGTCAGTGTCGGCTGCGCAGGCCCGTGACGTTGAAACCCTCTTAGTCGGTCGGCGATTGAGGTGGGATGAGAGAATAGGACGTATGGGACTGATGGGACCTATGCCCTTGTTGGGACGGTACCGGGCTGGCCCTCAGTGCGCAGGCGCGAAGGGCTTGTGGGGAGAGGGTTGAGGGCGGTTAGGGTTTTGGTTTATCTGCAGGGGGAGTGGTGGTGGGGAAGTGGAGTTGCTTGAGGAAGTGGTAGAGAGCTTGTTTCCATTCGGGGGCGTCGTGGGCGTGGTCGGTGACGTGCCATGTGTGGGGGATGGCGAGGTCTTTGAGTCGGGCGTGCATGGCCTGGCTGATGCCGAGGAGGCCGTCTTTGGAGCCGCAGGAGAGCCAGATGAGTCTGGCGGATTTGAGGGCGGCGGCGTCGGGGATGAGGGTTTCGGGTTTTTTGGTGTTAGGTGCGGAGGAGAAGCCGCCGATCCATGAGAAGGTGTCGAGGTGGGAGAGTCCGAAGTTGAGGGATTGGCCGCCGCCCATGGAGAGGCCTGCGAGGGCGCGGTGGTCTTTGTCGGTGAGGGTGCTGTAGCGGGCGTCGATGGTGGGGATGACGTCGTCGAGGAGGTCTTTTTCGAACGTGGCGAAGGCAGGGGCGGATTTGAAGACATCGCCTTCGGCGCGGTCGTTTTTCTGGGCGCGGCCGTTGGGCATGACGATGATCATGGGGACGGCCTTGCCGTTGGCGATGAGGTTATCGAGGAGATTGCCTGGGTTGGCGAAGCGCTGCCATTCGGATTCGTCGCCGCCGATGCCGTGGAGGAGGTAGAGGACGGGGTAGCGCTGTGTGGTGGAGTAGCCGGGAGGCGTGTAGACGTTGAGTTTGCGGGTGGTGCCGACGGTTTTGGATTCGTAGGTGATGAGTTCGAGTTTGCCGTGCGGGAGGGAGTCGCGGACGGCGTCCCAGCCTTGGTCGGGAGGAGGGAAGGCGGGTTTATCGTCTGCTTTGAGCTCGGCTTTGCCGCGGGGGATGCGGGGTTCGGCTGGGGGAGCGCCTTTGGGTCGTGGGGTGGAATCCTGGGCGTGCGCAGCGAGGGTGGCGGCGATGATGAGGGGCAGGGCGAGGGGGCGGATCATGGCGTGAGTGGGTGGATGGGGGGAGGACACGTGATGGTGTCCGGAGATTGCTTCCGGGTTCGTGTGGGGGCGGACAGGGGAAAGGCGGGCTTTGCCGTTGAGGGTGCGGGAGGCGATGTTATCGATGGGCTGATGAGACCATGGATACTGACTGGGTGCGTGGTGCTGGCGGCATGCCGTGGCCCGCAGCCGCTGGTGGTGCCGCGGGATGAATCTCGTGAGCGCGATGAAGCCTGCGCGGCTGCGTTCCGGCGCGAGTATGCGCGGTGGGAAGCGGTTGGCGAGAGCGGCGGTGTGGTGACGGAAGCGGTGGGGCGCGGCGGGTTGAGACAGCGGAATGTGCTGGTGACGGCGGACGGGTGGCGTCTCGAGCTTGTGTTAGGTGATCGGTACAAGTCTGCGACAGGCCTCCGTACGGAGTCCCGGTACCGGCTGGTGGACAGGACCGGTGGCGTGCTGGCGACGGCGGAGAGCGTGATGGCGAGTGAGGACGCGGGCAAGTCCGACTTTCCGGAGCACGTGCGGGTGTGGGTAGATCCAGTGGATGGCGCGGTGCTGATCGACGAGGAACACAACTGGTCGTTGAGGAGGTTTGTGGCGATGACCCCCGGCGAGGACGGGGCGTGGCGGAGCCGGGTGTTTTACCTGCCGAACCGGGATAGCTGGCCCCCCATTGGGTTCCACTCCATGTGCACGGGCTTCTCGGGCGGGCGGGTGTGGTTCGAGTGTGCGGACCGTACTTATGCGATTCCGGTGGAGCAACTGCCGGAGGCGTTGGAGCTTGGGTACGGGATGGGTTGAGTCAGGCGTCGGCGGATTTTTTCGAGCGGGTGCGGCGCCATGCGGTGCGGGTGGAGCTGACCCAGTCGAGGAGGGCGGCTTCGAAGCCGACGTCGTGGCCTGCGGCTTCGCTGAGGATCCATTTATGGCGGAGGATTTCCTCGCGTTCGGCGAGGTAGTCGCGGTAGGCGGCGGCG
>JAIXPK010000149.1 GCA_027486335.1 Verrucomicrobiaceae bacterium
GCCGCCCGCTGTGTGGGAGTGATCCTGTGCAGCGGGCGGCGAATTTTCCTGCGATGACCGTCACGTTGTTTGTGCCCTGTTTCATGGACGCCGTGTATCCTGCGGCGGCGATGGGGATGGTGACGGTGCTGGAGCGGCTAGGTCATCGGATTGATTTTCCGGAGGAACTGGCGTGCTGCGGGCAACCGCCGTTCAATGCGGGGCACTGGGCGGAGGCGCGGGAGATGGCGAGGCCGGTGCTGAAGCGGCTGGCTGGTGCGGAGGTGGTGGTGATTGGGAGCGGGTCGTGCGGGGCGATGCTGAAGGTGTTTTACCGGGAGTTGTTTGCTGGTGAGCCTGAGGAAGCGATGGCGGCGGAGGTGGCTGGGAAGGTGTGGGAGTTTTCGAGTTTTCTGGTGGATCGGCTAGGGGTGACGGATGTGGGGGCGAGGTTTGCGCGGCGGGTGACGTTTCATGACGGGTGTCACGGGTTGAGGGAGTTGAAGATCAAGAGTGCGCCGCGGGTGCTGCTAGGGAATGTGAGGGATCTGGAGCTGGTGGAGATGACGGAGGCGGTGGAGACGTGCTGCGGGTTCGGGGGGACGTTTGCGACGAAGCATGCGGCGGTGTCGACGGCGATGGGGGAGGTGAAGTGTGCGGCGGCGGTGGCGAGTGGTGCGGAGGTGGTGGTTAGCAATGATGCGAGTTGTCTGATGCATCTGCGGGGGCTGTTAGTGCGGCAGGGGGTACCGCTGCAAACCCTTCATCTGGCGGAGGTGCTGGTGCAGTCATGAGTGCGACGCCTGCGGGGACATTCCGGGAGGAGAGTGGTCGGGTGGCGGGGGACCTGGAGCATCGGCGGCGGATTGCGGCGGCGATGGGGAAATACGAGACGGCGCGTGGGCCGCGGCAGGGGGCGTTTCTGTCGTGGGAGCTGGGGCGGCAGGCGCTGGCGGACACGAAGTGGGAGGCGGTGAACCGGCTGGACGAGCATCTGGAGCGGTTTGAGAAGGAGGCGACGGCGCGGGGGACGCAGGTGCACTGGTGCCGTGATGCGGCGGAGGCGAGGGATGCGATTGTGGGGATCATCCAGCGGGTCGGGGCGCGGCGGATTGTGAAGTCGAAGGTGATGACTTCCGAGGAGATTCACCTGAACAGCCTGCTGGAGTCGTTAGGTTTCAGTGTGGTGGAGAGTGATCTGGGGGAATACATTCAGCAGCTGAAGGACGAGCCGCCCTATCATTTTGTGTTTCCGTGCATGCATCTGAGCCGGGAGGAGATCAGCGGATTGTTCCATGACAAGCTGGGGACGGCGGAGGAGCATGATCCGGAGGCGCTGACGATGATTGCGCGGCGGGTGCTGCGGGAGAAGTATGTGGAGGCGGACATCGGGATCACGGGGGCGAATTTTGTGGTGGCGGAGACCGGGATGATTTCGATTACGGAGAACGAGGGGAATGCGCGGCTGACGGCGGCGCTGCCACGGGTGATGATTTCGCTAGTAGGGATTGAGAAGGTGGTGCCGCGGCTGGGTGATCTGGCGCTGTTTCTGCCGATGCTGGCGACGGCGGGGACGGGGCAGCCGCTGACGTGTTACAACACGTTTTATGGGGGGCCGCGGCAGCCGGGGGAGGCTGACGGGCCGGAGGAGTGGCATGTGATTCTGCTGGATAACCACCGGACGGAGCTGCTGGCGGATCCTGAGCAGCGGGATGCGCTGCATTGCATCCGGTGCGGGGCGTGTCTGAACGTGTGTCCGGTGTTCCGGGCGATTGGAGGATTGAGTTACGGGACGACCTATCAGGGGCCGGTGGGGAGTGTGATCACGCCGCACCTGCGCGGGTTGCAGGACTGGAAGCATTTGTCAGGGGCGTCGTCGCTGTGCGGGGCGTGCACGGACACGTGCCCGGTGAAGATTGATCTGCATCATCATCTGCTGCACAACCGGCGCAATGCGGCGCGGGAGCGAGGCGGGGTGGAGCGATGGGTGTGGAAGGCGTTCAGCTTTGTGATGCGGCGGCCGTTTTTGTACCGGATGGGGATGCGGGTGGCGCGTTGGGGGAGGCCGCTGCATGCGGCGCTGCTGGAGGGCGGCGTGCTGGATCCGGTGCGGGCGTGGACGGCGAGTCGGGAGTTGCCGGAGCTGGCTGAGGAAACGTTTCGGGAGCGGTGGAAGCGACGGGGGGGAGGGTGAGGCGGGGGGGGCCGTATGCTCTCGGGAACGGGTGCTGCCACTGAAGGACGGATCGAAAGATCCCCGACGTCCGACGCACCGCGAAGCACTCGTCGGATACGACCCCGAGCGCCTCCATTCCTGCCAAAACCTCGTCGAGAGATTGGGCAGCCCTCCTGCCTTGAACCATGAATGTGCGCATGGGGTGGGTGCGCTGCGTGGGCGGCGATGCGGCCGTCGGTGATTCAGGAGAGCTCCGGCCTTGGGACCCACTTGATGATCAGCAAAGCTGAAACACTGTTGGAAGTCCTTGCCTATCCGGTTGGTCCGGATATCATGGGCTTTGTTCGGTCATATCCATTGAAATTCAGGCAGTTGGAAGATTCCGTGGCTCGCCGGCAGGCCTCAATTGCAAATGGATATTCCACCAGATATAATGAAATAGTAGACTGTTCGGCGACGACGCGTTCTGTTCTCAACGCTACCCCGGAATACAAACCAAATACCGTTAACCGATGAAAACCAACCAGACCCGAAACCTTGTCACCCGGGTGCTTGCCGGCGCGTTGGCGCTCGCGACCACACACATCTTCGCCCAAGACGCCACCACCGGCGTCACGGTCACGCAGGAGAACTACTGCCGTGCGGAATCCGACCGCACTTTCGGCAACATCTCCAAGCTCGCAGGCGGGGTGAACCGTTGGTTCCACTACCGGAACTTCGTGCCGATCGACAACCAGACGGTGGTGCGGATGAACAAGGATACGCTCTATTCCGGAGCCGTGGTGGATACCTCGAAAGGTGCAACTGTGACCATGCCGGAGATCCCGGCGGGCCGCTATGCCTCGATCCTGCTGGTGGACAATGACCACTACTGCCCCGGCGTCATCTACACGCCCGGCACTCACAAGCTTCCGACCGACACCAAGTATCTCTTCCTTGCCATCCGCATCCAGTCGCTTAAGCCCGACGATCCGGCGGACATCGCGTTCATCAACAAGCTGCAGGACCAGTTCATCATCAAGGCGGAGAGCGCCGATCCGTTTCCCGAGCAGAAGTGGGACCAGAAGTCACTGGAAGCCAAGACGGCGGAGTTCAACGTCGAGTTTGCCAGGTTCAATCTCTATCCCGACGAGTGGATGGGGCCACGCGGCGTGGCGAATGACAAGACCCGCCACCTCGGCTGCGCCGGAGCCTGGGGCCTTTTCCCGAACAAGGATGCGGTTTACATCAACTACAACGGCAAACTTCCCTCCGACAAAGCGCACACCGCCACCTACACCGTGCCGGAGAACAACGCCTTCTGGTCGATCACCGTGTATGGCGCCGATGGTTACATGAAGAGCGCCAACAGCGTGCTAAACAAGTTCAACACAAAGTTCAACAAGGATGGCACCTTCACCGTCCACTTTGGCTCGAAGGAGCAATGCGGCGACGTGCCGAACCGCCTCGATGCCCCCGAGGGTTGGAACTTTCTCATGCGGGTCTATCGCCCCGGCCCGTCCGTGCTCAATGGCACCTATAAATTGCCGGATGCAAAGCCCATCAAGTAATGTGCCGGAGGCAGCCAAGACAATGAAGCGTTCGAAACGCCTGACATTACGGTGGCGGACAACCGTCTACCCGCCCCGGGTCGATGAGCCCTCCTGACCCACAACCCTTGACCCTGTTGCGGAGTGGCGCTCCCGGTAGCCGGTGCCACACCTCGACGTTTAGGCCGGACAGTCCAGCGGTGTCTCGCCCTCCAGCCGTCAATCCGCATGTCCCATCGCCACCATGAACGAACACGGCAAACTGAATTACGTCGAGCTTCCATGCACGGACATCACCAGGACCAAGGCGTTCTTTGAGCGCGCCTTTGGTTGGTGGTTCATCGACTACGGGCCTGAATACACCTCATTTTCCAATCAGGGCCTGGACGGCGGGTTCTTCAAGTCTGAACAATGCGCAACAACTGCGGCGGGGAGTGCGCTCCTGGTATTCTACAGCGCACGCCTTGAGGAGACGCTAGCCGAGGTGGAGAGCGCGGGCGGCGTTGTGATTCAGCCCATCTTTTCGTTTCCTGGCGGCAGGAGGTTCCACTTCACAGAACCGAGCGGGAACGAGTTTGCGGTTTGGTCCGAGTGATTTCGGTTCTAGGCAAGGGATGCTTCAAAGCTTAACCCGGTGAGGTTTTCCGGTGGTGTCGCTCGTACCGAGCTCAACCACCGGTTACAGGCCGGCATCCCTGCGGGATGCGATATCATGGGGCGTTGTTCCGGTGGTGTCGCTTCGCTGACCACCGGGTACAGGCCGGCATCCCTCCGGGATGCGATATCATGGGGCGTTATTCCGGTGGTGGCGCTTCGCTGACCACCGGCTCCTATGAAGGATGTCAAGCAGCAGGTTCGGCTTCCGATTCGGGAGGGGAGGGAAGGCGCTCTCCGTGCGGTGTTTTCCGGTTTCCGAGGGGGTCGCTGACCCGTTCTTGCTTCCTGTATTTCCTGACCATGCCAAAGCAGCGGCTGCTCCCGGGAGCGTTCGTCGCCTGCGGGGTCTTCGCTTCCTTTTTCCGCTGCGCCAGTGGCCGCGGCATGGTGAGTCTCTCCGCCAGACAGCCCTTCACTTTCAGGGCTTCAAGCTCCTATCCGTACGCGGACTCGCAGTCCGGTTACATTATGGGTTATCCGAGTCCCATTCAGGCGGGAGCAAGCGGTTCAATCTATGTTGCGAACTTCGTCACCGGAGGTCCGGTGTCGTTATTCAAGCCGGTGGGCGAACGCGCTCCTCTCCATTCCTAACGACCAGTGGCCGCCGTGGAAAAGTCTTTCTGCTGCCGAAAAATCAGTTATGGGGATGGTTCCTGGTCCGGTTCCGCGGCATCGGGACCGTGCGTCCGGAAGTCGCGCTTCAGCCCCAGATTCGCGGCGGTCGTCTGCGCCGTTTCCAGTCGCCACAGGTCGATGGCAAGGAGCCGGGCCCCGGCCGCCACAGCCTTTCGCCGTCGGCGGCTCCCGGCGTTCTTGTCCAGCAATGCGGGGAATTTAACGAACCCCCGCCATCCTGGCTCGAATCGCGTCAGTCGCCACACGGCTTCGATAAGCAGGGTGCGGACGCGGGGATTTCCATGGCGGTTGATCGGTCCCTGCTTGCGGCTGTCTCCGCTGGAGTTTTCGCGGGGGCACAGTCCCGTGTAGCTGCCGACCTCGCGGCGGTTTTTGAACCGGTGCCATGTCAGGATTTCACCGCTCAGCAGTCGCCATGTCAGGTTTCCGAGTCCGGCGGGCAGGCTGGCGATGTCCGAGGCGGCTTCCTTTTCCAGTTCCTTTTTCGCCGCGCTCTGGAGTTTTTCGTAATGAAGCGCCTGTTCCTGCCAGAGTCCGGCCTGCTGGAGCAGATCGGCGGGAAGTCCGGCGCTGAGTTTGGCCCATGGCCCCGGCCGCCACCAGCCTTTGGCGGTCTTGATGCCCGCCAGCAGCAGGAGGCTTGCTCCGCGCCGGTCTGCGCGCATGCGCTCCTTGAGCAGGCGTTCGCGCTGCCGCCCGGCGTTCCGTCTGGCCTCCTCCTCCTCGGTAGGCACGCGGACGACACTGAAGGCGCGGGCATTGCCGGCATGGTAGCGCTCGCGGCGAAGGCACAGTTCCCGGGCGTCGCGCTTGTCTGTTTTGTTCGCGCCGCACCATGCCTCGGGGGCCACCACGATGTTTTCAACGCCCAGGGCGGTGAGCATGCGGTGGAGAACGTAGCCGAAGCAGCCCGCTTCATAACAACTCAGGACGCGGGCCCCTGCTGCGATCATTTTCCCGACCCATGCGAGAAGGGTGGCCTGATCCATGCGCTGTGCCGGCTGCGGCAGCGAGTGGTCGATCTGGCGCACAACGGTGATCTGGCGGGCATGGACATCGAGCCCGAGAATGACCAGTGTGCCGGGGCCGATGTCAGGCAACTGGGGCGGTTTTCCGGGAGGCTTCGGCGTTGCCGCGAGCTGGTTCTGGGACTCGGTTTTCCCGCTTGGCTCGATGGAGTCAGCGGCTATCTTTTTCTGTGGTTTGAAGGCCATAGGGCGTCAAGTAAGCACGCGAAATGCGCGCTGCTTGACGTCCTTCATGCCATCTA
>JAIXPK010000496.1 GCA_027486335.1 Verrucomicrobiaceae bacterium
GCGCAGCGACCATCGCAGCCCCGCCGCGCGCCCATCAAGACCCTGCGAAACGCCTGAAATCACCGCTCAATAGGCAATCAGGGCACACGCGCCAAACACAAAGCGCATAGATCGTCCCGCGTGCTATTGCCGGGCTTGTTCAACCACAGGGGCATTGGCTGGCTCGTTCCTCGCAGCCATGCACCCTTGAATGTTCGCCCTTGGAGGTTCGTGTGTGTAGCTGGGTGTCATGGCGTAGAACTGGCATCGTCCCAATCCTTTTGGACCTTGGCAACGTGCTCAATAATTTGAGGTAGTGCGTCCTCCAAGAAATATGTCGTGCGAGACTCCCAGCGCTTGGAGACAAAGTCTGCCGGATAGACCAAAACGTCTCCTCTGTCGGGCAGTGCCCGGACTGCCAAATCAGTGCCCCACTCATCAGAAGCGATGCACCACGAAAACCGACCTGTGCTGACGAGAAGTGCCCCGAACGGAATACCAATGCAGTTAATGGCATGATTGATGTCGTCAATCTCGGTCGGTGAAGTCGCCATCCACGCTGCCCATGCGCCGTCCAAGTCGGGGAGGCTGCCGACGGAACCTGTCTCATCAGTAAAGTGCGCAACGAACTGTGCGCCGGACTGCATCTGCTCCTGAATCCAATTCACTTCCGCTTCGGAGATAGCTTTGATTGTCGGTGCTTTCACGGATGAGCTATGAAGTTAGGCGAACGTTTCGGATCAGGCGACGGCGAGCGCAAGACGTTGCTGACTCGACAGATAGCCTTCGAGCCGTTGCCTGCATCCGTTTTGTTCGCCCTTGGTTGGTCGTTGATTGGGAATGCGGTCATGCAGACGCTGGGATAGTGGGAGTATGGGGCAGCAGGTCAACTCTGCCAAGGCAAGATGTGTGTCGAACACCATCCCAACTCATGTCGTGCCGTGTGGAGAAGCTGCGTCCGCAGTGAGGACATCTGCAATATCCGTTTTTGTTGGTCTGGGCAATCAGTGTGCCTCGCCTATCGGCAAGCTCTAGGGCAACCTGACGATCCGCCTGCGCCTGAATGTATCGCTGCTCGGCGTCAATCGCCTCGGGTGCAGTGCCCCACTCGTGATGGCAAAGCCGGCAGTGAAAGGCAGCAGAATGAGAGAAGATGTCACAACCTCCGAGAATGATGCTGCCAGACTCCAACATCGGCCGCAGCGCCTCCATGTCGGTGGGTAGTCCGTAGTAAATCGAGGCTACTTGGAAAGAGCCGCACGATGGACATGTCTCTCGGAGATCTCTGCTCATGTCGCGGGTGGCGCTGCGAAGTTGGGCGAACGTCTCGGATCAGGCGACGGCGAGCGCAAGACGTGGCTGACACGACAGATAGCCTTCGAGCCGTTGCCTGCATCCGTTTTGTTCGCCCTTGGTTCGTGGGGACTCATAGTGGATCACTTGTCCGTGGCGGGGATCGAAAGTCCCAGGGTCTTTGCAGCAGAATGAAGGGCGTCGAGTTGCTGTTTCTTCATGCAAAGCTGAGTGGAAACGAATCTCTCCATCCCGTGCATGATCCCCACTTCACCTGTCCGTGAGCGAATAACTAAACGTCCCAAAACAGCCTTCAGCGCTTGGACCTCGTCGTCCTTTAGTTTGGCTTCCATATCTAAGAAGGTTTTGGCGAACAGTTTATTATTCCACTATATCTGGTGGAATATCCCATTGCAATCGGGCCGTTCGGCCAAGTGCACTTTCCTTTCAACTGCCTGAAATTCAATGGATATGACTGCACCTCGCTCCCAATATCCGAACCAACGGAATCGGCAAGGACTTTCCACGGCGGGTCGGCTTGGCCGGCGATCAAGGCGGATCCGAAGCCAGATAATCAAATTTTCAATTGACTTACCGCCGCACATGCGGCATGTCGGCATTCCATGCGTGCATTCACAGTTCAAGGTGCGAGTCCCGCCCGGACTCTCGACGAAGTATTGGCAAGAATGGAAGCACTCGGGGCGGTGGCCGACGAGTGTGAGGCGGTGCGTCGGACCATTGGTGTTTTTCTGAGGTGGGCGGAACGGAGGCAACGGACGCCTGACCGGACCGCGGGGATTGCGTGGCTGCGGGCGGTGAGCGAGCGGCTTGAACCGGAACCTCAGGCGTGCGTGAAGGCCTGCCTGTCCACGTGGTTTCATCTGACTGGCGGGGCGAGGGTGGGCAAACAATCGTGGGTTGGGCAACCCGCCAGCCAGTCGGCCGGAGGACGGATCAGCGGGGAGGCTGGTTCGTGGCAGGAGGCAGGCGAGCGATTGAATGGCTATTTGGCCTGTAAATCCTACTCACGGAACACGGTGACATGCTATCTGGGCTGGGCGCGGCGCTTTTTCCGGTGGTGCCGCCAGTCCGGAAAGGACCTGCCGGAAGTGGCTGCCTCCGATATCCGGGGCTTCCTCGAGTGGCTCGCCTCGACTGGAGTCGTGGCAAAGACTCAGAACCAGGCACTCAATGCCCTTATCTCGTTCTTCCGCCATGGCATCGGCAAGGAACCGGGTGATATCGGTTCCTATCTGAGGGCGCGGGTGACCCGGCGGTTGCCTGTCGTGTTGAACCGAAAGGAAGCGGCGGCGGTCATCAATGACCTTGAGGGACGCAGCCGCCCGATGTGGCTGATGGCTGGAGTCATGCTCGGAGCCGGGCTTCGGCTCAGGGAGGCATTGGAACTGCGGGTTCACGATCTGGACCTCGAGCGCGGCACGATTACGGTGAGGCGGGGGAAAGGAGACAAGGACCGCGTCTCTGTCCTCCCGGAAAGAATCCGTGCCGGTCTGACCGCCCACCTCGCAGATCGCCGGGCACAGTTCCAGCGGGATCTCGACATGGGGGCTGGCTACGTCCCCTTACCTGGCGGTCTGGCCCGAAAGAAGCCCGCAGCCGCGCGATCGTGGGCATGGCAGTATGTCTTCGGCGGACAGAATCTCATTGTGGAATCAGCAACCGGGCACCTCATCCGCTGGCATGTCCACGAGAACACCGTCGGACGCCTTCTCGGCGACTCAGCCCGGCGCTGTGGCGTTTTGCGCCAGGTGACGTGTCACTCGCTGCGGCATACGTTTGCCACGCTCGCGCTGGAGAATGGCACGGACATCCGGACTCTGCAGGAATTGCTGGGCCACAATGACGTGAGCACCACGATGATCTACACGCACGTGATGAACCGTCCGGGCGTGGTCGCCCGCAGCCCGCTGGACGGTCTCGCGGCGTGATCGTACTCGGGGAGGCGTCGTGACTGAGCTCTGCCGCCACACATTCCAGCCAGCGGTTCGGGGGCTGACTGTTTGCGATCATTGGGTTGCCGCATGCGGCCGCACACTGAGGCACATGGCTTCTTCAGCATCCGCTGTCAGCGGTCAGTAGATCTCATTGAAGCTTTCGGCAGTCTCATGAACAGCCACCCACCTCCGGCATTTCCGGGCCCTTCACCGGCCCGGTCTCATTCAAGCGTCACCGCCACCACCTAGTCACGAAGCCGACCTCAACCCCTCCCCCACGACCACTCCAGAGCCCCAAACCCTCACTCAATATACGCCGTCCCATTCAGACTCAGTAGCACCTGACAAAGCTCCACCAGCCCGCCCTCGCCCGCCGCCTCCGTAAACGCCCGGCATTGCGCCACCTCCGCCTCCCCCGGCAGCCGCCCTAGCGCCACCAGATACCCGCGCCGGATCTGCGCCTCCAGCCCACCCGGCGCTTCCTTCCGCAGTCTCTCCGCAAACGCCCCGGCCCACGCCCGCGCCTGTGGACTGTTCATCAGCATCAGCGCCTGCGGAGCCACCGTCGTCACCGGCCGCGACCCCTGACTCGCCAGCGGCTCCGGCTGGTCAAACGCCACCATGCTCCCGATCAACTGACTCCGCTTCACCGTGAAATAAATACTCCGCCTCCGGCTGTTCTCGTCACGCGTCCCCGCCCCGTACATCGTCGGGTCAAGAACCCCGCTAACCGCCAGCAGCGAATCCCTCAGCGCTTCCGCCTCCAATCGCCTCGGCACAAACCGCGTGAACGTCGCATTGTCAGGATCAGCCGTCTCCCGCGCCGCATCCCTGACGCCCGTCTGCCGCCACGCCGCACTCGTCATCAGCAGCTTGTGCAGCGGCTTCAACCGCCAGCCGCCTCGAATCAACTCGCCCGCCAGCCAGTCCAGCAATTCCGGATGTGTCGGCAGGTTCCCCGTCTTCCCGAAATCATTCGGCGACGCCACAATCCCTTTCCCGAAATGATGCTGCCAAACCCGGTTCACCGCCACCCGCGCCGCCAGTTGCCCAGCCCCCTGCTCAGTGTCCGTCAGCCACGCCGCCAGCGCCCGCCGCCGTCCCGAAAACTTCGACCCCGCAGGCACCGGCTGCACCCACCGCGATGCCGGCACGCCCACTGGCGTCAACACCTTCAGAAACCCCTGCGCCGCCGTCCCATCCTTCAACTCCGTGTTCCCGCGCTTCAGATAGTACGTCTCATTGAAGAAATCCGCGCCCTGCGTATGCATCCGCAGCGGCGGGAATCCCTCGCCGCAAACGAGCACTTTCTCCGTGTGCCGCGGCGGTGCCGCCTCGTGCGCCGCCACCTTCGCCGCCAGTCTCACAGTCTCCGCATCCCGGCCTTTCCACCACGCAAACAATTGCCCGCGCTCCGCCTCGCTCATCGCCTTCCGCCCCGCCGCCGCCTTCGCTTTCTTCAGCAGCGCCGCCACCTCCGCAGGAATCGCCTCCCCTCCCAGTCCCGCCCCCGGCTGCCCGCTCACCGACACCCGCACCCGACCCATGTTGTGCTGCCCATTCAGCTGAAACTCCAGCACCACCCGCATCCGCCGCGATCCCGCAGGCAACGGCTCTCCTAACGTGAACACCGCCGCATGATCCTTCCCGAACTGCGGATCCACCGCCCACCCCGACTTCGGATTGTCATCCAGCGCCGACGCCACACTCAATCCGCCGCTGTTCTGCTCGAAATCCGCCACCGCCTTCACCAGCTTCACTTCCCGTTCCACACCACCAGCCTTCTTCTCATAAACCCGGATCCGGCTCAGTCCGATGTTCCCGTTAGGAGCCCGACCCGGCCCGCCCCGCACCATCGACGGATCCGCTAGAGCCTCCAGCTTCACCGCCGCCACCGCACCGCTCAATTCACCACTCACTAGCTCATACCGGTCCTCCGCGGCATTCACCCCGCCCGCCAGCACCGAACCATCCGGCTGCCGCGTCAGCGTCGCACCCCCATCCGACTTCGCCGTCTCCACCGCCATCGCCGTCCACACCGGTGCCTCCACCCCCGGCACCCCCGCCGCCAGCCACTCGTTAAACGCCGGCCGCAACGCCTTGTCCCGCGCCGCCACCGCCCCCTTCAGCTCCGCCCCGCGCTTCTCCCACTCCGCCCGCGCCGCCGCCGTCTTCTCCGGCTGGGTCTCCAGCTCCACCACGCTCCGCGTCGTCGTCGTGAACGTGCTCAGCATCTCGTAATAATCACGCACCGGAATCGGATCATACTTGTGATCGTGACACCGCGCACACCCCACCGTCAGCCCCAGAAACGCCGAACCCGTCGTGCTCAGCATGTCGTCCATCGCGTCATACCGTGTCCGCTCCACTTCATTGATCGTGATCTGCGTCGGAAACACCCCGCCACCCAGAAACCCGGTCGCCATCAGCGCTTCAGCCTTGTCAGGATCCGTCTCGTCCCCCGCCAGCTGCCACGTTAGAAACTGCGTCCACGGCATGTCCCCGTTCAACGCCCGGATCACCCAATCCCGGAAATGCCACGCCCCCTCCCGGTCGTAATCATGCTCGAACCCGCTGCTCTCCGCAAACCGCGCCACGTCCAGCCAGTGCCGCGCCCATCGCTCCCCGTACGCCGGCGACGCTAGCAACCGATCAATCACCGCCTCCCACGCCTCCGCCGTCGGCGCAGCCGCATACGCCGCAATCTCCTCCGGCGACGGCGGCAACCCCGTCAGCACCAGATACGCCCGCCGCAGCATCACCTCCGGTCCCGCCGCCACCGTCAGCCCCAATCCCTTCTCCGCTGCCTTCTTCACCACAAACGCATCCACCGGATGCCCCGCCCCAGGCACCGCCACCTTCGCCAAGGGCCGAAACGCCCACCACTCCCGGTCCTCCGCACTCACCGCACTCTTGTCCCGCGTCGGCTTCTTCCCAGCCACCAGCGGCCCGTCATACGCCGCCCCATCCGCGATCCACGCCTGCAGCGCCCCCACCGCCTCCGCACTCAACGCCGGCCCCGTCCCCGGCATGTGCGGCTCCTCCTCCCGCTTCACCAGCCTCAGCAACCGGCTCCCCGCCACATCAAACGGCACCACCGCCACCCCCTCCGCTCCCCCACGCAGCAGATCCTCCCGCGTCGTCAGATCAAAATCCCCCTTCGTCTTTTCCCCGCCATGGCACTTCACACAATGTTCATTCAGCACCCCCTTCACCGTCTCCCGAAACCGCTTCACCCCGCGCTCCATCCGCTCCGCATGATCCGCCGGCACCGGTCGCTCCGCCGCATTCACACTCACGCTCAGCAGCAACATCAGCACAGGAAGGTTCTTCATGGGATCGATTCTCGGATTAAACCAGACCATCGCCCGCTTCCGCAAGCGTCACCTCCGGAATCAGGCGCTCTCGCACCCGCCGCCGGAATTTGATCAGTCTTTCATGGAGACGACGGCATGATCATGGCTTTCCTTTCACCCCGTTATCCTTTGCGTGTCCATGAAATTGCGTCCTCCCCTGCTGTCCCTCGCCCTCGCCACCGCCGCGCTCTCCTTCCCCGCCACCGCCGCCGCCCAGGCCGTCATCACCGAATTCATGGCCGACAACAACTCGGTCAGAGCCGACCAGGATGGCGACTTCAGCGACTGGATCGAAATCCACAACCCCACCGCCGCCCCAGTCAATCTCGAGGGCTGGACGCTCACCGACAACGCCGCCCTCCCCTCACGCTGGTCCTTCCCGGCCGTCTCCCTCAACCCCGGCGACTACCTCGTCGTCTGGGCATCTAACAAAAATCGCCGCACCCCCGGCAGTCAGCTCCACACCAACTTCCGCCTCGACCCCTCCGGCGAATACCTCGCCCTCATCAAACCAGACGGTGCCAAAGCCACCGAGTTCGCACCCGTCTTCCCTCCCCAGGTCCCCAATCTCGCCTACGGCTTCGCCGCCCAGACCAATTCCGTCAAACCTCTCGTCCAGGGAGCCACCGGCCGCGTCCTCGTCCCCACCAGCGCCGCCCTCGCCGACTCATGGCGCGCCCCAGAGTTCAACGACTCCTCATGGACACCCGCCACCAACGGCATCGGCTTCGAAACCGGCACCAACGAATTCGGCCCCGGCTGGACCGGCGATGTCTCCGCAGACGGCCCCGCCGCCTACTACCGCCTCGAAGAACTCGGCACCCCCGGCATCGTCGCCCTCAACGCCGTCGCCAATGGCGCAGCCGGTGCCTACTCCGGCGGGGTCCTCCAGAACATCGCCTCCGTCCAGCCCCCAACCTACGCCGGCTTCGACTCAGTCAACACCGGCGCACGCTTCGACGGCACCAACGACAAAATCGACATCCCATGGCAGGCCAACCTCAACGCCTCCTCCTTCTCCTTCTCCTTCTGGATGCGCTGGACCGGCGGCAACGGCTCCACCCACCGCGCCCTCCTCACCAGTCGCGAAAGCTCCCCCATCCGCGGCTTCACCGCCTACATCCTCCCCACCACCAACCAGCTCTCCTTCTGGACCGGCACCGGATCCGCATGGGACGCCCTCGACGCCCCTGCCGCCACAGGCACCGTCACCGCTAACCAGTGGTACCACGTCGCCGGCACCTTCGACGCCATCTCCCGCCTCAAAACTCTCTACCTCAACGGCACCCAGGTCGCCCAGAACACCGTCGCCGCCTACGCCCCTAACACCCAGTTCCCTCTCCGCATCGGCTCCGGCTCCACCGAAGGCGCAGGCCAGTTCTGGTTCGCAGGCGATCTCGACGAAACCACCGTCTTCGACCGCGCCCTCTCGCCCGCCGAGGTCCTCGCACAATTCCAAAGCGCCACCACCGGCACCGCCGGCACCGAAGCCGCCGCCACCATCGCCGCCCAGCTCCCCACCGGCTGGTGGCGTCTTAAAGACAGCACCTCCCCACTGTCCGTCACCGCCGTCAACTCCGGCACCACCGGCACACCCGCCAACGGTTCGTTCATCGGTACCATCAACGGCGGCGTCAGCGGCCCACGCCCTCCCTCGGAAGCCGGCATGCCCGCCGACAATCTCGCCCCCCGCTTCTCCGGCGGCTACATCGAAACCCCCTACCACGCCTCCCTGAACCCATCCATCTTCACCGTCGAGTGCTGGGCCCGCCCCACCGGCGGCAACGGCACAATGCGCGCCGTCGTCTCCGGCCGGAACGACCAGAACAGCACCGCCTTCGGCTACATCCTCTACGCCGCCAGCAATAACACATGGCAGTTCTGGACCGGCTCCGGTGCCACCGGCACATGGGACCCCATCACCGGCCCGGCCGTCGTCCTCAATCAGTGGACGCACCTCGCCGCCACCTACGACGGCACCGTCAAACGCTTCTACGTCAACGGCACCCTCGCTGGCACCGGCACGCTCTCCACCTTCAACCCTAACGGGCTCCGCCCGCTCCGCATCGGCGCAGGCCAGAACGAATCCACCCCGGCCCTCTTCTTCACCGGCGACATCGACGAGGTCGCCATCCACGGCCGCGCTCTCTCCGCCGCAGAGGTCACCTCACGCTACGCCCTCGGCAAAAACAACACGCAACCCGCCCCACTCAACGACTTCGCCGGCCTCATCAGCTCCAATCTCCAGGCCAGTATGCTCGGCATCAACGCCTCCGCCTACTTCCGTCTCCCCTTCTCCATCTCTAACACCAACGGGCTCGACTCCATCACGCTCCGCATGAAATACGACGACGGCTTCGTCGCATGGCTCAATGGAGTCCAGGTCGCCTCCGGGAACCCTCCCTCCACCCCGCTCGCATGGAACTCCGCCGCCGGCGACCGCAGCTCTAACGCCGAAGCCTCCCAGTTCGAATCCTTCAATCTTAACAACTTCCGCTCAGCCCTCCGCCCCGGCCAGAATGTCCTCGCCATCCAGGGCCTCAACCTCTCCGCCTCAAACCCGGACTTCCTCCAGCTCGCAGAACTCGAAACCCGCTCGGTCGGTGCCTACGCCTCCAACCCTGCCTACCTCACCGTCCCCACCCCAGGCGCAGTCAACTCCAACGGAGCTGCCAACCCAGGCCCGGTCATCTCCCTCGACTCGTTCTCCCCTGCCCTCCCCACCACCGCCACCGACCTCACCATCACCTGCCGCGTCCAACCCGTCTTCAACCCCATCGCCTCCGTCAACCTCCGCTGGCGCACCGGCTTCAGCGCCGAACAATCCCTCGCCATGAACGACAGCGGCACCAATGGCGACGCCGTCGCCGGCGACTCCATCTTCACCGCCGTCCTCCCACGCACCAGCTACGCTCAGGGCAATCTCGTCCGCTGGTTCTTCCAGGCCACCGACTCCGCAGGCAGCGCCTCCCGCTGGCCTCTCTTCCTCACCCCCACTAACACCCCCCAGTACACCGGCACCATGATAGCCGCCACCGGCTTCACCACCCAGCTCCCCGTCTGGTACTGGTTCGCTCAGAATACCTCCGCCGCCGCCACCCGCACCGGCACCTACGGTGCCGTCTTCTTCAACGGCAAGCTCTACGATAACGTCTTCATCCGCCTCCGCGGCGGCGCCACCTCCACCGGCTCCAAAAAATTCGACTTCAACGCCGGCTACCACTGCCTCATCAACCCAACCGTCGGCTTCGTCGAAGAAGCCAATCTCAACGGCACCAGCCTCGGCGGCGCGGACACCATCATCCGCCCCTCCACTTCCTTCGAACTCATGCGCCGCGCCGGCCTCCCAGCCTGCGCCGCCTTCCCAGTCATGATGCGTCTCAACGGCGCACTCGACTCCGCCGGAGGCCGCGGCGGCATCGCCTATTTCGTCGAACAGGTCGATGAACGCATGCTCGACCGCTACGGTCTCGACCCCGAAGGCGCTCTCTACAAAATGGACCAGCGCTCCAACCTCGAACCGGTCTTCAACGACTCCTTCGACGGGGTCCAGAAACGCACGCGTCTAACCGAAAACAACAGCGACCTCCAGGCCCTCGTCGACGCCGTCCATTCCTCCAACCCGGACGACTGGAGCCCCAACGTCCCCAACACCGCCCCAGTCTTCCCCGCAGGCTTCACCGCCCGCCGCCAGACGCGTCTGTTCGACCTCATGAACCTCGCCAATCTGTCGAACTACCTCGCCGCCCGTGTCATCATCGCAGACACCGACGACACCCGCAAAAACTTCTACCTCTACCGCGACTCCGAAGGCACCGGCGAATGGAGCATCATCCCATGGGACAAGGACGGCACGCTCGGCAACCAGCTCGACGCCGCCCCCTTCGTCGGCCACCCGTTCCAGGCCGACTGGGCCCGCCGCAAAACCAACAGCAGCCACCAGTGGAACTACCTTTGGGAAGGCGTCTTCAATGACGCCCGACTCCGTCCCATGATGCTCCGTCGTCTCCGCACGCTCATGGACTCCATCCTCGGCACCGCCGCCGGCGCCCCGGAAGCCCTCGCTGATTCCTTCTGGGCCCCTATCACCTCCACCACACCGGTCATCGGCACCTACAACGGCCAGACGAACAACTCCATCAAATCGTTCTTCAGCAGCCGCCGCAACGGAGCCGCCAACGTCGTCCCCTCAGGCCTCTTCTCCGTCTACTCCGCCACTAACGGGCTCGGCACCGGCATCAGCATCCCCCCAGCCCAGCCCGCCAATGCCGCCCTCTCCTTCGGCACCATCGACTACCTCCCCGTCAGCGGCAATCAGGAGGAGGAATTCGTCCAGCTCCTCAACGCTAACACCTTCGCCGTCGACATCTCGGGCTGGGAACTCCGCCGCGGCATCGAACACACATTCGAACCCGGCACCGTCGTCCTCCCCAATGAAGCCATCTACGCCGCAGGCAAAACCACCGCCTTCCGCGCCCGCGCCAACAGCCCCACCGGCGGTCAGGGGCTCTTCGTCCAGGGCAGCTTCAACGGCACCATCTCCGCTCGCGGCGAAATCATCGAACTCTGGGACCCGCGCGACCCCGCTAACCTGACCGACGACCGGCTCGTTGCCACCGTCAATACCCCCGCCACTCCCACCCCGCTCCAGCAGTCCCTCCGCATCACCGAAATCATGTTCGACCCACCCGTCGGCGGCACCTTCGCCCCCGGCGAATACGAATACCTCGAACTCCGCAACATCGGCACCTCCCCGCTCACCCTAACAGGCGCAGCCTTCACCGAAGGCATCTCCTTCACCTTTCCAGCCCTCACCCTCGACCCCGGAGCCCGCACGCTCGTCGTCAAAAACCCCGCCGCCTTCGCCTCGCGCTACCCCGGACCACTCCCCGTCGCCGGCACCTATACCGGCAGTCTCGACAACAGCGGCGAACGCATCCGTCTCGTCGACGCCAGCGGCGAGGAAATCCTCGACTTCCGCTACGACGGCACATGGTTCCCTAACACCCATGGCGACTCCCTCGGCGGCGGCCGCTCCCTCGTCATCATCAACGACGCCGCCGACTGGTCCTCATGGGAAAACCAACTCAGCTGGCGCGCCAGCTCCGCCATCCCCGGCAGCCCAGCCACCGACGACGCCCCAACCATCGCCGCCACCAATGCCGCATGGAACGGCACCGACTCCGTCACCGCCCGCGGCGAACCCGGCCGCTCCTACCGGCTCCAGCGCTCCGGCAACCTAACCTCATGGTCCGACCTCGGCTGGTTCTCCGCCAACCCGGCCGGCGATATCCTCGCCACCGACCCCACCCCACCCACCTCCTCCGCCGCCTTCTACCGTCTCGTCACCCACTGAGTCCTTCGCGTTCTCCCCATTGCACTGCGGCAGCCTCTGCGCCACCGCAGCACATGAGTCTTCAAGGTCTTTCCTTCATCGGTTCCTCCCGCGGCGCAGCAGGCGGCGCTTCCTTCCACGCAGTCAACCCGGCCACCGGCGAATCCCTCGACCCTCCCTTCCACAGCGCCTCCGCCTCCGAAGCAGAAGCCGCCGCCGCCGCCGCTGCCGCAGCCTTCCCCATCTACTCCCAAACCTCAGGCGCAGAACGCGCCACCTTCCTCCGCACCATCGCCTCCGAAATCGAAGCGCTCGGCCAGACCCTCACCGACCGCGCCGTCGCCGAAAGCGGTCTCCCGGAAGCCCGCATCAAAGGCGAAACCGGTCGCACCTGCGGCCAGCTCCGCCTCTTCGCCACCCTCATCGAGGAAGGTTCATGGGTCGACGCCCGCATCGATCACGCCGACCCGGCCCGCACCCCCGCCCCCAAGCCAGACACGCGCTCCATGCTCCGCCCCATCGGCCCAGTCGTCGTCTTCGGTGCCAGCAACTTCCCCCTCGCCTTCTCCGTCGCCGGCGGCGACACCGCCTCAGCCCTCGCCTCCGGTTGCCCGGTCATCGTCAAAGCCCACTCGGCCCACCCAGGCACGTCGGAACTCGTCGCCTCAGCCGTCCGCCGCGCCGTCGCCCAATGCGGCCTCCCCGACGGCACGTTCTCCGCCCTCTTCGACAATCAGCGCGCCGCAGCCATGACGCTCGTCACCCACCACGACGTCCGCGGCGTCGGCTTCACCGGCAGCCGCTCCGGTGGCCGCGCCCTCATGGACGCCGCCGCCGCCAGACCGGAACCCATCCCCGTCTACGCCGAAATGAGCAGCGTCAATCCAGTCTTCCTCCTCCGCGACGCCCTCACATCCCGCGGCCCAGCCCTCGCCGCAGGCCTCCACGCCTCCGTCACCATGGGCACCGGCCAGTTCTGCACCAACCCAGGCCTCGTCCTCTTCGACGCTTCCGCCGACACCACTCCGTTCCTCACAGAACTCTCCAAGCTCTTCGCCGCCTCCACCGCCGGCACCATGCTCACCGCTGGCATCTGCAAAGCCTACCAGTCCGGCACCTCAGCCCTCGCCGCCAACCCGGCCGTCTCTTCCCTCGCCACCGCACCCGCCGCCCCCGGCACCCGCGGCGCTCCGGCTCTCTTCCAGACCTCCGCCACCCAACTCCTCGCCGACCCTTCCCTGACGGAAGAGGTCTTCGGCCCGGCCACGCTCCTCGTCGCCTGCTCCGGCATCGACGAAATGCTCCAAGTCACTAACGCCCTCGAAGGCCAGCTCACCGCCACCATCCACGGCACCGAAACCGACTTCGCCTCCGCCGCCCCGCTCCTCGCCGCCGCCGAACGCCGCGCCGGTCGTCTCGTCTGCAATGGCTTCCCCACAGGCGTCGAGGTCTGCCAGAGCATCGTCCACGGCGGCCCCTACCCAGCCACCAGCGACGGCCGCAGCACTTCCGTCGGCACCGCCGCCATCCTCCGCTGGGTCCGCCCCGTCTGCTGGCAGGACATGCCGGACGCACTCCTCCCACCAGCTCTCCGCAACGCCAACCCGCTAGGCATCCAGCGTCTCGTCAACAGCTCCTTCACCCGCTGAACGACTCCCAAGCCACCTCCTGACTGAAATAGTCAGGCCTCACATCAAGGGTCTGCCACCGTCGGTGAAACACCGGCGTGGCAGATCCACTCACCGGCGGCACAATCCAACTCCAGTCCGCAGACACCGCCCGCCCCAGCTTCCCTTCCCGCATCGCAAATTCCAGGAATTCCACCGACGCCTGATGGTGATCCACCAGACGTACCTTGGCCGCCGCGAAGGAATGCAGCACCGCCGCGTTCAACTCCAGTAGCGCCCAGTCCTTCCATAACGGCGGCCATGAACTCCGCCCCCCATTCGTCCGCGCCGCAATCACCGGCAACTGGTTGTACCGGCTCTCATCCGCCAGATCCCGGCCCACCTCCGTCCCCATGTACCACCCGTTGAACGGTGCCGCCGGATAATCCACGCCCCCAGCCCGCAGCACCATGTCCGCAATCACCGGCACCGCATACCACTTCAATCCCAGCTCCCCGAACCACCCAAACTCCGGATGCCTCAGCGGCACCTCCAGCGCGTGACCCACCGGCGCAGCATAAAGCCTCGGCGCTTCCCCCCTCCGCTGAATCACCAACGGCAGCAAATCAAACATCCCACCCGCCCCGCTCCACCCCAGCGCCCGCACCTGATCCGTAAAATCCGTATTCGCCGGATCCCCAATCACCGTCCCGTCCGCCTGCCGGTACCCGGCATACCCTAGCAACTGCCGGTTCCAGATCCGCACCCTCGGCCCCTCAGCATCCGCCGGAGCAAAAATCGTAATGATCGGCCGCACCTTCCCCCCGTTCGTCGCCGCATCCAGATGCTCCAGCAGCGCCGCATGCACTTCGTCAGGATCATCAACATCCCTCCGGTCCCGCACCTCCAGCGATGTCCAGAACAACCGCCCGATGCACTTCGCATGATTCCGCCACGCCACCCGCGCCCCATGCTCCAACTCCTCCCCGTCCGCCACCCACGTCCCCTCCCCCAATGCCGCCAGCCGGTCCTCCAGCCGCTCAATGCTCCACTTCTTCTCAACCGCACACAGCTCCAGCAACTCCCGCGCCTCCGCCTCCGCCGCATTCCTCTCCGCTCCCTCCCCACCACACTCATCTCCCCCGCCATTCATCGTCTCCACCCCCCGACTGTCTTCCGCCACTCGGCTCCCAATTTCCCCGCATCCATCGCGGCGGCCTGTTCCCAAATTCGGAATTTCGGTTCCACGGTGTGATTTAAATGTGAAAAAAATTTCATTATGTGGGGGGTGGGGGGGGGAACCCAAGTAGCACGAGTTCCAGCCTCCGCCATTCAGGCCGCTCCTGAATCCTCCTCAAGCCCGCCCCTACTCCGCAAAACGCACCACTTCTCCCCCTCCCGCTTCACACCTTGACGCTCCCCTCCCACTGCCGCACTTTCCCCATACCATGGCTCTCCTCTCCGTCTCCGACCTGCGTGTGCACTTCCCAGTCCGGGGCGGAATCCTCCGCCGCACCATCGGTGCCTGCCGCGCCGTCGACGGGGTCTCCCTCGAGGTCCAACCCGGCGAAACCCTCGGCCTCATCGGCGAAAGCGGCTGCGGCAAAAC
>JAIXPK010000301.1 GCA_027486335.1 Verrucomicrobiaceae bacterium
CGAGGGAAGCGGTCGCGGTCGACGACGATGACCTTGTGACCGTATTCCGCGAGGATGGCGGCGGCGCTGAGGCCGGCTGGGCCGGCGCCGATGACGACGACTTCTGGGGAGGCGGAAGAAACCATGGGGGAGGATGCCATGGATTGGTGATGCCGGAAATCGCATTTCAGAATCACTCTGATCGCGGATGGGAATCAGTGGAGATCCAGAAGCTGGCGGATGTCGGCTGGGGAGAGACCGTTCTGGCGGAGAGACTGGAGGGAGCGGGCGCCGTCGCGTTTGGCGAGACGGCGGCCGAGGTCGTCGCGGATGAGACGGTGGTGGCGGTAGAGTGGGGCGGGGAGATTGAGGAGTGCCTGGAGGAGACGGTGGAGGTGAGTGCTGGCGAAGAGGTCATCGCCGCGGGTGACGACGGAGATGTGCTGGGCGGCGTCGTCGACGACGACGGCGAGATGATAGGAGGAGCGGATGTCCTTGCGGGCGAGGACGGCGTCGCCGAGGAGGGCGGGGTTGGCGGGTTGGGGGCCGAGGTTGAGGTCGGTCCATGTGAGGGGACCGGCGAGGGAGATGGCGCGAGTGGAGTCGAGGCGGAGCGCGAAGGGTTTGCCTGAGGCGATGAGGTCATCGCGCTGCATGGTGGAGAGGGAGCGGCAGGTGCCTTGGTAGAGCGGGCCGTCGGGGCCCTGGGGAGCGTCGATGGTGAGGAGATCCTGTCGGGTGCAGAAGCAGGGGTAGAGGAGGCCGAGTCTGTCGAGAGTTGTCAGGGCGTCGGCGTAGGCTGGCATGCGCTGGCTTTGGAGCCAGACTGGGGTGGGCCATGAGAGGCCGAGCCATGCGAGGTCGGTGAAGATGGCGTTCGTGAATTCGGGGCGGGTGCGGGAGACGTCGATGTCTTCGAGTCTGAGGAGACAGGAGGTGCTGGAGCGGGCGGCTTCTTCCCATGCCATGAAGGCGGCGAAGGCGTGGCCGAGGTGGAGGAGGCCGGTGGGGCTGGGCGCGAAGCGCGTGGCCATGGCGTGGTGTCAGCGCGGGGCGAGGGCGTCCCATGAGGGGAGGCCGGTGGTGGGGAGGAACGGTTTGGCGGCTTCGTCCCATTCGGAGGTGCCGGCCTTGCGGAAGAGGTCCCAGATGAGCTTCTTGGAATGGGGCGTGGCGACGGAGTTAGGGGCATTGCGCCAAAGCCCGAGGCGGAGACCGCCTTCGTGGGCGTGGTCGACGTGGCGGTGGTAGATGAAGGCATCGACGGTGGGGAGGCGTCGGCATTTTTCCCATGCGTAGGCGTAGGCGGCGGCCTGGAGTTGTTCGCCGTCGGGTGTTAGGAGCGTGTGGAAGCCTTGTTCGGAGAGGATGACGCGGCGGGGTTTTCCGGCGAGGAGGAGATCGGGCTTTTCGAGATGGCGGGTGAGGACCTCGAGGTTTTTGAAGGTGACCTTGGGGGAATCGTCGGTGGTGGTGATGGATTTGTCGGCCCATGCGCGCGGGTTGCCGAGGTCTTCCGGATAGGGATGCCATGCGACGTGCCATGGGAGGTCGCCGTTGGTGCGGATGCGGGCGGCGAAGGCGTCGAGGAAGTCGCGGCCGGGGGTGGATTCGTCAGGGCTGATGCCTGCCATGCTGATGGCCCAGTGGTGGTCGAAGGGGATGTAGAGCCGGTCGTTAGGGGATTCGGCGAGGACGGCGGAGGCGACGGTGCGGAAGGCGCGTTCGTAGGCGGCGACGGTGTTAGGGAGGGAGGCGAGGCCGAGGTTGTACCAGAGCCAGTGGGAATTGACCTCGTTGCCGACAATCCAGCCGCGGACGGAGCCGTGTTCCGGGTGTTTGCCGTTCCAGCGAGCGGCGAGCATGCGCATGGTGGCGGCGAGACAGCTTTTGCCTTCGTCGGTTTCGGCGTTAAAGGCGCCGACGGTGTAGTTGTAGTCCTTGCGAGCGCCGGGGTGGATGAGGACGGCGTCGCGGGCGGCGTCCTTGGATGGGTAGACGAGGAGGATGGCGTAGACGACGATGCCCTTGGCGGAAAGCGGGTGGACCTGGGCGTCGAGGGATTGGAGGTAGGCCTCGTTGAAGGCCCATTGGCGGGAAGGGCCGGAGCCTTTGCTAGCGGCGAAGTCGACGATGCCGCTGAGATTGACGTTGATGCCAGCGTGGTGGATGCCGAGGGCGAGGGCGTCGTCGTTCATCTGGACCTGGAGGCCCTTGATGGATGGCGGCTGGGGGAAGGGATCGGCTAGGGCGTGAAGGCCGGAGAGGGCGAGTGCGGCGAGGATGGCGGCCAGTTGGCGGAACGGAGGCATGGTTGGCCGTAGGCGCGGTCGGGGCGCGGGGCGAACGGAGAAGTTTCCGTGTTCAGCGGGCGCGGCGGCGGCGGAGCAGGGCGAGCGCGGAGATTGCGGCGAGCGAGGCGGCTCCGGGTTCCGGGATGGGGGCGAAGGAGAGTTTTGTGCCGTCCCAGATGGTGTCGAAGGAAGTGGTGCCGCCGGGGGAGATGACGCGGTAGAGCCCCTGGCCGCTGCTGACGTAGTGGATGTTGCCTGCGGCATCGAAGACGATGTCGCGACCGGAATTGACGTCGGTGCCGGTGTTGACGAGGAGACGGTTGGAGAGGTCTGGGACGCCGTCGGTCATGGGGACGACGGCGACGTCGCTGTTATTGAGGACGAGGGCGATCCATTTCTGGTCGAGGGAGACGGCACCGCCCTGAACATTGCGGAGGATGTCGGTGGCTGCGGGGTTGCCGAGGAGCGTGCGGGAGGCGGAGAGGGAATCCCAGAGACTGATGCCGTCGCTGCCGAGGACGGTGAGACCGGCTTCGCCGCCTGCGGAGCGGTTCTGCATGAGGTAGAATTTACCGTCGGTGCCGACGTCGAGGTCGGAGGTTGCTCCGGAGAGGAGGACTGAGGCCAGAGGGGTGGCGGATCCGGAGTAGGGAGTTGAGCCGTTGCCGATGTCGTAGCGCCAGAGCGAGTTGCGGTTGGTGGTGGAACCGGCTCCGGTGGCAGCGAAGGTTGTGAGGTCTTCGTCGAGCGTGTAGACGGTGAGACCGGAGGAAGTGACGAGGGCGTGGACGGCGGTGGTGGAGCCGTGGTTCTGGCCTGAGGGGACAGGGAACGTGCCGGAGTTGGTGGTGACGGTATTGTGGAGGACGGAGGAGAAGGAGGAGAGGTCGGATGAGGCCTTGGCGACCTGGCCGTTGGCGTCGGAGAAGTCGGCGATATAGATTTCGCCGGTGCTGGCGGCGGTGATGCGGAACGGGCTGTTGGCGCTGGCTCCGAAGATGAGTTGGTTAGAGGTGCCGGCTTTGGCGGAGTTGCCGTAGCCGAAGGCGTCGCTCTGGTCGGCTTTGAGGGCGTAGAGCCCGTCGCCGAGGGTGCGGACGACAACGGTGGAGTTGCCGGCGGCGCTGTTGGAGATGTAGGCGTTGCCGAAGTTAGGGGCGGCTGGGTTGGTGACGACGGCGACGCCGCGGAC
>JAIXPK010000017.1 GCA_027486335.1 Verrucomicrobiaceae bacterium
GGCGTTGCGGAAGTGGATTTCGGAGGCTTCGGCGCGGTCGTCGTTGGAGGAGATGGCGGCGGCGGGTTTGCCGGAGGCGAGGAGGATTCGGGCGGTGAGGCCGTCGGGTTCGAGTTCGTAGCGGATGGAGGAAGCCTTGATGTCCCAGCCGCCGGGGAGCGTGACGCCGGCGTTGTCGAGCTGGGTGGCGGCGGGGGAGAATTCGGAGGCGGCGACGGTGAGTTGGCCGGAGGGGAACTGGAAGCCTTCGATGCGTTTTTCGGTGGGGGCTGGGGTGGCGGCGGTGCCTGTGGAAGAAGGGGAATCAGTGGCGGTGGTGGCGGAATCGGGTTTCCACGGCCAGAGGTTGGCGGCTTTACCGGCGACCTTGCGGGCGCTGGAGCCGAGGAACTGGCCTGTGGCGGAGGTGGCGCGGGCGGTGGCTTTGGCGGTGGCGCGGGTTGCGCCGGCGACGCTGGTGGTGACGGATCGGGTGACGGAGCCTGCGCCCTGGGCGACGATGCGGCTGGTATTGCAGCTGGACAGCGGCAGGGCGAGTGCGGAGGCGAGCACGGCGGCTGATGCTGGGAAAGGAGACATGTTGGGGGACAGATGGAGGTGGAAGGGGCGAGCGGCAAACGTGATCTTGTCGTGGAAGAGCGGTTGCGGGGAGGGGGAGGGGGTGAAAAATCCTTTCCCACCGGGTGGTTGCGCCGCGTAAGTTATGCGTCTACCGTGATCCCCGCGGTCGACCTCAGGGCCGCGGCCTTACATCCCAATAACGCAATGTCCGAAAACCCTCAACGTCCGGGCCCTCCCGAAAATCCAGACCGCCGTGGTGGTGGCAATGAGCCGCAAGGGTTCAACTGGAAGGGCCTCATTATATTGTCGATCGCGATCGGGCTGCTGGCGGCCGGGTTGATGATACCGAGTTCGGCTGGGGGACAGAAGCTGGAGTACCGGCGGTTTGTGGACATGGTGCAGAAGGACGAGATCAACAAGGAGAGCGTGAAGAAGATCACGGAGGTGGGAGCGGAAGTGATCACGTTCACGACTGGGCAGGATCAGGCGAAGCGGACCTACCGTGTGCAGTTTGATTCGCTGATGGAGAAGGAGCGGCTGAACAAGCTGTTCGACGAGAAGGGGATTGTGCCGAATTACGAGTACGACAACAACATGGGGACGAGCTTCATGCTGAGCCTGTTGCCGGTGCTGCTGCTGCTTGGTGTGCTGTGGTTCTTTTTCCGCCAGCAGATCAAGATGGCGGGTCGCGGGGCGATGAGTTTCGGGAAGAGCCGGGCGCGGTTGCTGGCGATGGACAAGAACAAGGTGACGTTCAAGCAGGTGGCTGGGTGTGACGAGGCGAAGGAGGAAGTGTGGGAGTTGGTGGAGTTTCTGAAGGACCCGCGGAAGTTTCAGCGGTTGGGCGGGCACATTCCGAAGGGAGTGCTGATGGTGGGGCCTCCGGGGACGGGGAAGACCCTTTTGGCGAAGGCGATTGCTGGGGAAGCGGACGTGCCGTTTTTCAGCATCAGCGGGTCGGATTTTGTGGAGATGTTTGTGGGTGTCGGTGCGAGCCGCGTGCGGGACATGTTTGAGCAGGGCAAGAAGAATGCGCCGTGCCTGATTTTCATCGATGAAATTGATGCGGTGGGGCGGCATCGTGGTCACGGGATGGGCGGCGGTCATGATGAGCGCGAGCAGACCCTGAATGCGCTGCTGGTGGAGATGGACGGGTTTGATACGCAGGAGGGTGTCATTATCATTGCGGCGACGAACCGGCCGGACGTGCTGGATCCTGCGTTGCTGCGGCCGGGTCGGTTTGACCGTCAGGTGACAGTGAGTCTGCCGGATGTGAAGGGTCGTGAGGCGATTCTGAAGGTTCACGCCAAGAAAGTGAAGATGGCGGCGGACGTGGAGCTTGGGGTGATTGCGCGCGGGACTCCCGGGTATTCCGGAGCGGAACTGGCGAACGTGATCAATGAAGCGGCGCTGCTGGCGGCGCGGCGCGGGTTGAAGGGGATCACGCTGCGGGAGATGGAAGAAGCGCGTGATAAAGTGCGCTGGGGCAAAGAGCGCCGGAGCCTTGCGATTTCCGAGAAGGAGAAGGAGAACACCGCCTATCACGAGGCTGGCCATGCGATTCTGCTGGATGTGCTGGAGCACACTGAGCCGCTGCACAAAGTGACGATCATTCCGCGGGGCCCGTCGTTGGGATCGACGATGTGGTTGCCTGAGGAGGACAAGTACAACACGCGGAAGAACGAACTGCTGGATGCGCTGGTGGTGGCGATGGGTGGCCGGGTGGCTGAGGAGATTGTGTTCGGGGACGTGACGAGTGGTGCGTCTGGCGACATCAAGATGGCGACGGGGATGGCGCGGCGGATGGTTTGCGAGTGGGGGATGAGCAATGCGCTGGGGATGGTGGATTACAGCGACGGTGCGGAGCAGTCGATGCTGGCGCGGAGCCGGGATTACAGCGAGGCGACGGCGCAGAAGATTGATTCCGAGATTCGGGAGCTGATCGACAATGCTTATCAGCGGGCGAAGACCCTGTTGTTGAAGCACCGTGCGGAGCTGGATGCGCTGGCGAAGGCGTTGCTGGAGTATGAGACCCTTGATGGGGCGAATGTGAGGGACATCATGGAGCACGGGAGCATGATGAATCCGCCGACGAGCCAGCCGCCAACGCCGCCGATGATTCCGGTGGAGTCATCGGTGCGGGACAGCGCGGAAGAGGAATTGCCGCCGGGGTTGGCGGGTGCTCCGGCGTGAGTTGGAGGGAGTGATGACGATCTGACCGGCGGCGGGGAGTTCCTGCCGCCGGTTTTGTTTTGCAGGGACGGGTCGGTTGTGGCATTGCGATTGCTCGGGAGGGATGGCAGGATGAGGCAACCGGCTGAGGCTGAGCGATCGAAATTCAAAACTGATGGAACGAACTGATATACCGCGAGGGACGGTGCGCAGCGCATCCCGCATTCTGCTTTCGGAGTGGGATGAGGGGGCGGTGACGGCGATGGCGCGTGGGTTGCGTGAGGAGACGGGCGGTGCGGCTTTGGCTGTGGTGTTTGTGAGTGCGGACTGGCGAGGTCAGCTGGGGGAATTGATAGAGATCCTGCAGATTGAGGGGCATGCGCGGCGGGTGGTGGGGAGTTCTGCGGGTGGGATCATTGGGACGGGTCAGGAGGATGAGGAAGTGAGTGGGTGCAGCGTTTTGTTTCTGGACTGGAATGGGGCGGTGGTGCGGACGTGGCCGATTGACGAACAGTTTCAGATTCCGCCGGGATTGACTGCGCCGGGCGGGTGTCTGCTGCTGGGGAATCCGCTGCGGTTGAATGCGGCGCTGCTGCTGGAGGATTTGAATCGTCGCCTGCCTGAGCTGGCGGTGTTCGGGGGATTGGCGGGAGGCCAGTGGGAGAATGAGAACCTGTTTGTGTTTGAGGATGGCGGTGGCGGGCGGGATGCGGCGGGGTTGCTGGTGCAGTTGGAGGGCGTGGTGGTGCGCGGGGTGGTGAGTCAGGGATGTCAGCCGATTGGCGAGCCGCTGACGATTACGAAGGTGCAGAATGATCTGGTGTATGCGGTGGGCGGGCGGCCGGCTTACGACGTGCTGGTGGAGGCGGTCGAGGGATTGCCTGAGGCGGAGAAGGCGGAGGCGCGGGGGAACATCATGGCTGGGCTGGCGGCGAGCGAGTATGTGGAGGATTTCCGGCGCGGGGATTTTCTGGTGCGGAACATCATCGGGGGAGATCCGCAGAGTGGGGCGTTGCGATTGGGAGCGGTGCCGAGGGTGGGGCAGACCCTGCAGTTTCAGATCCGGGAGCGGGATGCTGCGGATGAGGACATGCGGCAGCGTTGTGCGGCGGCGGCGGATCGGTGGGGGGCGCCGGCGGCGGCGTTATTGTTTGCGTGTGCGGGGCGTGGGCAGGGCTTGTTCGGGGTGCCGAATCACGATGCAGGTCTGATGGCGGATGCGTTCGGGCCGGTGCCGCTGGCGGGATTTTTCTGCAGTGGGGAATTCGGGCCGGTGGCTGGGCGGAATTTCCTGCATGGTTACACGGCGTCGGCGGCGTTGATTTACGCGGAGGTGTGAGGGGATGAGTGAGGGGATGAGTTGGAGGAGAAGGCGGCGGCGGCGTTGATGCAGCGGCGGACGAGTTCGGGGCCGTGGTAGACGAGACCGGAGTAGATCTGGATGAGGGCGGCACCGGCGTGGAGTTTGGCGATGGCATCGGCTTCGTTCATGATGCCGCCGACTCCGATGACTGGCATGGCTCCGTCGAGGGCGGTGCAGAGACGGGCGATGACGTCGGTGCTTCGGGAGGAGAGAGGTGCGCCGCTGAGGCCGCCGGCCTGGAGGGAAGTGGGCGAGTGTTCGACGGATTGCCTTGATAGGGTGGTGTTGGTGGCGATGACGCCCTCGAGTTTTTCGGTGGCGAAGAGACGGGCGAGACTGTCGATGTGAGCGGGGTCGAGGTCCGGGGCGATTTTGATGAGAATGGGGACGTGGCGCTGGTGCTGCTGGGCGAGCTGGGCTTGAGCGGCGTGGAGGGCGCGGATGAGGGAGCGGCAGGAATCCTCCTGCTGGAGGTCGCGGAGACCTTTGGTGTTAGGCGAGGAGAGGTTGACGGCGATGTAGTCGGCGACTGGGTAGGCGGCCTTGAGACAGATGAGGTAGTCGTCGTTGGCGCGGTCGTTGGGGGTGTCGAAGTTTTTGCCGATGTTGATGCCGAGGATGGCTGGTGAGGAGCGGCGGGAGACGTTGGCGAGGCCCTGGGTGATGCCGACGTTATTGAAGCCCATGCGGTTGATGATGGCTTCGCGGTCGGGGATGCGGAAGAGACGAGGGGCTGGGTTGCCGGGCTGGGGTCGGGGGGTTAGGGTGCCGATTTCGATGAAGCCGAAGCCGAGGGCGGCGAAGCCGTCGATGGAGGAGCCTGATTTGTCGAGACCTGCGGCGAGCCCGACGCGGTTAGGGAAGCGGAGCCC
>JAIXPK010000511.1 GCA_027486335.1 Verrucomicrobiaceae bacterium
CACGGCGTCACCGTCCTCGGCAACCGCGTCATCGTCGCCGCCGCAGGCAAAATCTGGAACCTCACCGACGACAACGGCGACCTCAAAGCCGATAAAGCAGAAGTCATGTTCAGCGGCATCGACGGCGCTCAGCACGACCACAGCATCCACGCCGTCCACTTCGGACCAGACGGCAAACTCTACTTCAACTTCGGCAACGAAGGCCATCAGCTCAAAGACAAAGACGGCAAACCCATCACCGACGCCGCAGGCAATGTCGTCAGCAATGCCCGCAAACCCTACCAGGAAGGCATGATCTTCCGCTGCAACCCGGACGGCTCAGACCTCGAAACCGTCGCATGGAACTTCCGCAACAACTGGGAAGCCACCGTCGATTCCTTCGGCGCTATCTGGCAGTCCGATAACGACGACGACGGCAACAAGGGGGTCCGCATCAACTTCGTCATGGAATTCGGCAACTACGGCTATCGCGACGAAGCCACCGGCGCAGGCTGGTCCAAGGGCAATGCCAAAACCGACGAGGAAGTCCAGGCCGCCCACTGGCACCTCAAGGACCCCGGCGTCGTCCCTAACCTCCTCCACACCGGCGCAGGCAGCCCCACCGGCATCCTCGTCTACGAAGGTTCCCTCCTCCCCGCAAAATTCCACGGCCAGATGATCCACTCGGACGCCGGTCCTAACATCGTCCGCGCCTACCCGGTCACCCACTCCGGCGCCGGCTACAAGGCCACCATCGAAAACATCGTCGGCCAGAAACGCGACCCATGGTTCCGCCCCTCCGATGTCTGCGTCGCCCCAGATGGCTCGCTCTTCATCGCCGACTGGTACGATCCAGGCGTCGGCGGCCACGCCATGGGCGACCTCGACCACGGCCGCATCTACCGCGTCACCCCCACCGACCACAAGGGCTACTCCGTCCCAGCCTTCGACTTCTCCTCACCGGAAGGCGCCGCCTCCGCCCTCGCCAATCCTAACGAGGAAGTCCGCTTCCTCGCATGGCAGGCCATCCAGAAGGCCGGCGACTCCTCCGTCCCAGCCCTCCTCAAGCTCACCGCCGGCTCCGACACCCGTCTCAAAGCCCGCGCCCTCTGGGCCCTCGGCAAACTCCCTAACCGCGGAGCCGACGCCGTCAAAGCCGCCATCTCCGACAAGGACGAGGACATCCGCTGCCTCGGCATCCGTCTCGCCCGGCAGCTCAAACACGACCTCCCAGCCATCGCCACCGCCCTCGTCAAGGATTCCTCCGCCGCCGTCCGCCGCGAAGCCCTCATCTCCCTCCGCTTCGAAAAACCCGAAAAACTCGCCCCGCTCTGGGCCCAGTTCGCCACCCAGCACGACGGCACTGACCGCTGGTACCTCGAAGCCCTCGGCATCAGCGCCGCCCTCCAGTGGGACGCCTGCCTCGACGCCTACCTAGCCCTCGTCCCCAACCCGGAAACCACCAAACAGGGCCGCGACATCCTCTGGCGCAGCCGCGCCGCCAAAAGCGCCGAATGGATCGCCAAAGCCGTCAAAAACGACTCCACCCCGGAAGCCGAAAAAGACCTCCTCATGCGCGCCTTCGACTTCCAACCCACCGCCGCCAAAGAAAAAGCCCTCGAAAGCCTCCTCCAGTAACCTAACCTGACGCGCGGCATCTACCCGCGCCCTCCTCACAAAATCCCGCCCGCCCCGCGATGGCCCACGCCATCCCAGGGTCGGCGGGATTTCTCTTGCCCCAACACCTCCCCACAGGGACGACCGGTTAGTAGCCGGGGGTCCCCCCTCTCCCAACACGCCCACCACCGAACAAGCAGCCGAAGGCTCTGGACTGCTGTCAGAATTACAGCTCTCCCTGCGCACGGAGTGCGCCTACCCGCCCTCCGAACAAGCCCCAAAGTGGAACCGGCGTCCCGCCGGTTATCTCCGAAAAAGCCCGGGACCGCGAGGCTCTGTACTCGCGGATCTCCCCACAAGCATCCGCCATTCAAGCCCCCCTAACTTCCCTCCCCCCGCCACTCTCCCAACCAGCCCACGCCCTCCCATCATCTCCGCCCCCGCCCCAATCCCAGCGGGATTGCGTCCCATAGCCCAAGGTTGGCCTGCGGCACGAAGGCCTACCTTGGGATCCTTTCCTAACACCTTCCAAACCCCAAGGGGGTTGCGTCCAGGGCGTCACATCCCTGACATTTCACCATAACCCCGTCCCGAGGGAAAAACCGTCGACTAGCAGGTCATCCCTCGCGCCATTCGCCCCTCTCCCCACACCTCCCCGTGTCCCAACGGGACACCGCATACCAGCCCAGAGCAACGCTCTTGGTCCCCGACCACCCCACCCCCCCGCGTTCTGAAGGAACGCCCCATACCCGCCCGGAGCACCACTCCGGGTGCCTCCCAACGAGAATCCATCCGCGTCCATCCCCGGTCCACAAAGTGACACAGGCATCCTGCGGCGACCTCTCCAACCAAAGCCTCAAACCCGAGCCCCTCTCCCAACACGCCCTCCTCCAAACATGCAGCCGCAGGCTCTGGACTGCTGTCAGAATTACAGCTCTCTCCGCGCACGGAGTGCGCCTACCCGCCCCCTCCCCACCATCCCCTCGCGCCTTCGCCCCTTCGCGTAAGCCCCCTCTCAGTACAAGCCACCCTCTCAAATCCCATCCCCCCCCGCCCCCCACCTGATCTCCTCCGCGCCACCCCATTCTCCGGTTTGACGCCAACTCCTCCTCGCAGTACTGTCAGCAACAACAACAGCTTCCAGCGACCGAATCTCAAAAATGAACTGGTATCAGCACAGCATGAACCCAGAGGCCGTTTTAAGTCTCTACCCTTCTGCACCAGCGCTGAGGACGATGCTCGTATTGCGGACCACGCTCACGGAAGGCGGTCCAAGCCTGATGATCGAAGCAAACCTCGATCGGTTTCCCGAACGCGTTCCGCTTCGATGGGCGCCGTCGTTCAGCGTAGCTCAAGCGAAGATTTCGTTTTGGGGCATTCGCGACCTTTCAATCTTTGGATGGACGACGTCGAACAGGTTGGCGTTTGATCTTGAAAAGAAGACCGGCTCGTTAGCTTTTCGACTGCATTCGGACGCCACCAGCATTAGCGGCACTTGTGATTTCTTCCGCATCGATGGATTTAGCGGCTATGCAGAAGAATCCTGACACTCAAGGTCGCAGCGAAGGTGCGGCACGAACCTTTGACCGCTCCTTTTGGCGGCGCAATCCCGTCGGACGGCGAGCCTGATGCGGCTTGTTTCCGGGCGTCCCTGACAAGCCGGTCGCTCGCGTGCTGCGGAGAGCAGTGGAGGAGGGTAACCAAGCGCATTCCCCATACCCTGAGCAAGTCACGTCGACCCAATCAGCGGAGCCAACAGCCCCGCCTTCGGCGCGTCTGTCGCTCACTTCCAACTCTCCCCACAAAACCATAAGACACCCACCTACAACACCGTCCCGCCCCCCCCCCACCCTCACCTCGCCCCCGACGCCCCCGGATTCACCACCCCGCGCAAATACCCCTCGACCGCCTGCGCCGCCTGCGTAAGCCGCCCGTAATCCACGCCCTCCGGCCCGTCCTTCTCGCCCGCGCCCAGCTCCCTCCCGCTCGCAATCCGCACCGCCGCATACCCCGCCCCCGCAAACGCCTTCCAGTCCGAGACCCCGGCTCCCGTATCCTTCCGGCAACTCAGCGTGCTGCTCTCCTGGAACCACCGCACCATGTCGTCCGCCAGCGCGCTCCCCGCCCCGTCCCCGCTCACCACAATCTCCCCGGCCCCCAGCGGCGCCGGCAGATCCTTCGCCGGAAACACCCCCAGTTGCCCCAGCTCCACCATCGCCACCACCTGCTCCCCGCGCTTCGCACAATCGGCCGCATACACCACACTCCCCGACGCCGCCGTCCCAGCCCACGGCACCGCTCCATTCCCGAAAAACACAAACCGCAGCGTCCGCTCGTGCGACGACCCAGCAAACGACTGCGCCAGATTCATCACCGCCGCCACCCCGCTCCCGTTCGCCGCCGCCCCCGCACTCCCCGCCACCGCGTCCACATGCGCCCCCACCACCACAATCTCACCCCACCGCGCCGACGACGTCCCCGTCAGCTCTAACACAATATTCGTCACCTCCACCCCATCCACCGTCACCGTCCGCCGCTCCGTCTTGTACCCGAAATTCGCAGGCCCCAGCGTCGACTCAATGTAATTCGCCGCCACCCGCATCCGATCCGGCCGACCCGCGTGCCGCTCCCCTATCGTGCCCCCCAGCATCTGCACATGCGTCTCCAGTTCCGTCCGGTCCACCGGCTGCCGCGACGCCGGCCGCGACGACCTCGCCCGGTCCTGCTCCTCATCCCGGAAATACGCAAACATCGCGATCACCGTCGTCACAATCAGCCCCACCGGCAGCCCCAGGATCAGATTGCGCACCAGCGGCGAGGGCCGCGGAATAGTCTCAGCTTCAGCATTCATAGTGTTCTCTCGGGCAGTCTCGGCAACGTCACCCACTTCATGTCACTACGCCTCCCGCAGCAACGCCGGATTTCCCATCACCGCACCAACTCCACCAGCGGCACCGAATTCACCCGCGCCACCGCCAACCCAGCCTCCCCTCCCAATTCTCCTCCTTACTCCTTCACCTCCGGCAGCTTCCCTTCCCGATACGCCGCCAGCGTCTTCTCCAGCTCCGCCTTCATGTCCCCTTCCGCCACCGCCACCGCCTGTTCCTCCGTCCGGATCGCCTCATCCTTCTTGTCTAGCATGAAACTCACCCGCGCAAGGGTGTCCAGCGACGCCGCATCCCGCCGCTCTAGCAACTCCACACTCCGCTGCGCCGCCTTCTCCGCCGCCGCCAGCGTCCCCGCCTCAGGCTTCTTGATCGCCGTCACCAGCTTCCACGCCACCTCGTTCAGCCCCACCGCGTGCTCCGCTCCCGCCGTCTCCGTCAGCTTCCCCGCCACCTCCGCCGCATCCCCCTGCTTCCCCGTCCCCACCGCAATCCGAAACTTCCCTAGCACCAATCGACGCTCGTCCTCCGCTCCCACCCCGGCCCGCTCCAGCATCCCCGCCACCCCAGCCGCCGTCACATAATCCTTCGCCCCGATCAATTCCTCCATCTGCCCCAGCGTCGGACGCTTCCGCTCCGCCTCAGGCAATGCCGCCTCCGCCGCCGCCTTCTTGACCAGCGCCATCACACTCCGCGCCGGTATCCCCTCATGCAGCGTCAGATGCGCCACACCCTTCCCTGACGTATTCTTCCCGTCCCCCAGATGCGCAATCGTCGCCACATGGCTGATCGCATTCCCGCAACTGTCCAGCACCGGCGACCCGCTCGACCCCGGCGCCCAATCCGTGCTCACATTCATCCGCAGAAACGTCACGTCATCCTTCCCCGGCGACCCCGACGCCTTCGGATTCCAGAAAAACCGGTTCACCATCCCGTCCGTGAAATACCCTGACACATTCAGCGGATTGCTCAGCAGAAACGCCGGATCCCCTGGCCTCACCTGATCATTCAGCGGCAGCGGTTCCGCCTTCAATCCCTCCGCCCTCACAATGCACGCATCCATCTCCCGGCTCGACGCGATCACCTCCGTCACCGGATGCGGATTGCCCTCCCCATCCACCACCACCAGCCGCCCCTCCCGAATCTCAGCCCCGGGCTCCGCCACATGAAAACACGTCGCCACCACCCCATCCGCCGCAATCGGATACCCGCCCGCCAGATTCACATGCCACTTGTCGCACTTGTGACACAGAAAATGCCAGCCCACTCCCACCCGGCTCCGCTGCGCTGACGCCCAGACCTCCGCAGGCCGCAGCGACGTCGTATGACACGGCGGCAGCGCAATCGCCGCCGGCGTCGGATGCAGCAGCGCCGCCTTCAACCCCGCCGTATCCAATCCCTTCCCCGTTCCCCTCAACGCCTCCAGCCGCGCCAGCACCCCGCTGTCCTGCGCCGCCGGCCGCGTCCCCTCAATCGGTACACCCGGAGCCTGCGCAGACACCTCAATCAATGCCGCCACGAGACAAACAGCAGCAGCCAACAGCGGAACAGTTCTCATCCCCCACTCTCCCCGCATCTCCCGTGCCCCACAACGCCAGATTCTCCACACTCACGGCACCACAAAAATCAGCCCGCTGTACGGACACTTCACCTTCGTCCCCGACTTCAATCCCTCCACATCCACAAACCCCTCCCCGGACGCATACGGGCTGCGCACCATCCCCGGCTCCCCCGCCGCAATCCCCCGCGGCAACTCAAACACCGGCTCCTCCCAGGCCGCATCCTTCAGCCTCGGCATCACCCCCACACAATCAAGCCCCTCTCCTCCCTCATCCGCACGCCGCAGCAACCCGCCCATCCCGGAACTCAACTCCACCACCACCTCATACGCCGGCATCTCCGGCCCACCCGGCTCAAACTCGTCCATCCCCACATGCAACGCCACCCGGTCCTGCCCCATCGGCACCGCCACCATCGCCACCCGCCGGTTCTCCACCATCACCATCGCATTCTGAAACAACCGCACCACCAGCCCCGGTGCCGCCATCGTCGTCACCCCAGGCTCCCCCACCAGCTTCTCCATCGCCCTCTCATACTCCGCCCCACCAAGCGTCCCGTCCACCTTCAATCCACCCTCATCCCCGCCCTCCTCCCATCCCCGCCCGCCCCCCGGCCGCACCACATCCTTACCCACCCGCAATACCGACGTCTCCACCGACACCACCAGCGCCCTCGACTCCATCCCCCGCCGCGCAACCTCCAGCGCCCGCAACGTCCGCACCGGCCCGCTCACCGTCACACGCTCCCCAACCCTCCCCACCTGCAGCGTCCCCGCTCCGATCGGCGCCGTCCCGCGCGTCGCCAGCCTCGCATTCAATTCCTCCGGATCGCCACTCCTCAACGGCGACCCTGTCAGCAGCAGCGCCAGTCCCTGCAGGCTCCCCCCCGGC
>JAIXPK010000040.1 GCA_027486335.1 Verrucomicrobiaceae bacterium
CCGCCGACGACTTTGGGGATGCCGGTGCCGTGGAAGTCTGGGTTGCCTGGGTCTTCGCGTTCCGGGGAGAAGACGAGGAAGAAGTCTGAGCCTGGGGAGAAGCCGCGGGAGCGGATCTGGAGGAGGAATTCCTCGTCGGTGGTGCCTGGGTAGGTGGTGCTTTCGAGGCAGACGAGTTGGTTAGCGCGGAGGTGTGGGAGGATGGTGTCGCGGGTGGCGCGGACGAAGGAGAGGTCTGGCTCGTGGTGGCTGTTGAGCGGGGTGGGGACGCAGATGATGATGACGTCGGCTTCGGGGATGCGGGAGAAGTCGGTGGTGGCGGAGAGCGTGCCGGCGGAGACGGCGGAGCTGACGCGGTCCGGGGAGATGTGCTGGATGTAGGAGTTGCCGGAGTTGAGGGCGTCGACTTTGCGCTGATCGACGTCGAAGCCGATGACGCGGATATTTTTTTCTGCGAAGCCGAGGACGAGGGGGAGGCCGACGTAGCCGAGGCCGAGGACGCCGATGGTGGCGGAGCCGGAGGCGAGTTTGTCTTTAGGGGTCATGGGAGCGGAGAGGGTCGGGCGTTGAGATGGGAGGAGGAGATGTCAGGGGACGGTGACGAGGCCGGCGAAGGGTCCGGTGGGGCTGGTGAGACGGTCGAATTCGTGGAGGGCCATGCCGGTGACCTGGTCCATGTTGTAGTATTGATAGGTGGCGAGGCGGCCGCAGAAGCTGACGGAGGTTTCGGAGGCGGCGAGGGCCTTGTACTTGAGGTAGAGGGCTTTGGTATCCGGGGCGGGGATGGGGTAGTAGGGTTCGCGGTCCGGGGCGTCGGCGAGTGGGAATTCGCGGACGAGGTTGGTGTGTGGGGTCTGCTGGGCGGTGGCGTGCTTGATTTCGACGATGCGTGTGAAGTCGAAGTCGTTAGGGTAGTTGACCTGGAGGGCGGGTTGCCAGAAGTCCTTGTGGCCGGAGATGTGGGAGCGGTTGGCGGCGGCGAGCTGGGAGCTGGTGAGGGATTCGGTTTCGAAGCGGAGCGAGCGCCATGGGAGGCGGCCGTGGCGGAAGCCGAAGTAGGCGTCGATGGGGCCGGAGTAGATGGTGTGGGTGGCCTGGAAGTGGCGGCGAGCGTCCATGAAGTCCGTGTCGAGGAGGACGCGGAGGTTGGGAGAGGCGTCGATGAGCCGTTCGAACATGCGGGTGTAGCCCTGAGCGGGGAGGGCCTGGAAGTCTTCGCGGAGGTAGCGGTCGTCGCGGGTGGTGCGGATGGGGATGCGGGCGCAGACGGAGGCGTCGAGGTCGCGTGGTTCGCGGCCCCATTGTTTGCGGGTGTAGCCGTGGAAGAAGCGTTCGTAGAATTCGGGGCCTGCGACTGAGAGGATGAATTCCTCGCTGTTGGAAGGGTTAGGGCAGGGGATGCGTGATTGCTCGAGCCATTGGGCGAAGTCGGCTTCGGAGCCTTGTCTGCCGGTGAGTTGTTCCCATGTGGTGAGGTTGACTGGGAAGCTCCAGTAGCGGCCGTGGGTCCAGCTCTGGATGCGGTAGGTGACGTGCTGCCATTCTGTGAAGCGGGAGAGGTAATCGCGGACGCGGCGGCTGTTGGTGCGGAAGTAGTGAGGGCCGTAGGCGTGGTAGAGGACGCCATTGGAGTCTGTGCGGTCGAAGGCGTTGCCGCCGATGTGGCTGCGTTTTTCGATGACGACGGTTTTGAGGCCGTGAGCGGCGCAGCGTTCGGCGAGCACGAGGCCTGAGAAGCCTGCGCCGGCGATGAGGACGTCGACGTGTTCCATCAGGGGGAGGTGAGCCGTGGCTGCATGGGAGAGGGTTCAGAAGACTTCGGCGCGCGGGTTGCGTGCGCTGAGGAGGGAGAGGATGGAGATTTCGACTTCCTGCTGATTGCCGAGGAATTCGAGGAGGACGCGGACGCGTTGAGCGCCTGGGAGGACTCTGGTGACGATGGCCTGCTGGCCGCGGAGGGCTCCGGCGACGACGTCGACTTCCTCGCCGACTTCGAGTTCCATGGGGACGGTGATGGTGTCGTCGGCGTCGACGGCGGAGCGGAGGTCTGCGACGACGGAGTCGGGGACGGCACCGAAGTCTTCCATGAAGGAGAGGACTTGGGAGACGAAGGGGGTGGCGGCGACGTGGCGGAGGGAGGCAGGGGAGAAGCGGACGAAGAGGTAGCCAGGGAAGAGGGCTTCGACGTACCAGACGAGGCCGCGGACGGTTTTTTTCTGATGGCGGAGCCGTGGGCAGAAGGCTTCGAAGCCTGATGCAACGAGCTGGCGCGCGGCAAGGTGTTCGGCTTTGGGTTTGCCTCTAACGCAGCGCCATTTGAGGGCGTCCATGGAATTGTCAGCGGGCATGGTCGGGAGGGGATCAGTCGAGGAGGCCTGTGAGGAGCGGCAGGACGGATTTGCTGCGGGCGTGCCACTGGCCGAGTTTGCTGATGCGAGCGGAGAGGAAGGCGGAGTCAGCGGGGTGTGAGGAAGCGAGGAGGGAATTGAGGTGGGAGAGCCGTTCAGTGCCGCTGTCGAGGCGCGGCTGGAGTTCTTCGCGGATGAAGCCGGCGACGAGTTTTTTGAGTTCGGTTTCTGCGGCGTAGTGGTCGCGGCGGTCGCCGGCGACGTAGACTGGGCGGACGGCGCCGACGCTGCGGAGGACCTTGAGGCCCTGGCTTGCGGAGCCTTTGCTGATGGAGAGGCGGCGGACGAGGGAGTCGAGGGTGAGGGGGTTTGGGGAGCTGAAGAGGAGCCCGTAGATTTCGCCGACGGATTTGGGGAGGCCGATGAGTTTGACTGCGGAGACGAAGACGTCGATGACGGCGGTTTCCATGGTGGAGAGCTGAGGCGGAGCCGGGAGGGGCTCTGGGGAGCTGGATTGCGCCGTGGGCATGCGGGGGATTGTGTAGAGCTGGCGGCGCGGAGTTCAAGAAATTTTGAACAATTTGGACGATTTGGGGTGGGATGGGGGGAGGGTGGGTGGAAAGAAACGAGGGGGTGAGGGGTAGAGATTGGGCGGTTGCGCACATAGGGGATTGGCTGAAGGGTATGGGGTTATGATGTTACCATCTGCTTTCGCGTTGCTCCTTGATGAGCTGATGCATAAATCTGGAATGAACGGGAATGCGCTTGCCGAGGCGATTGGGGTGAAGCCGACGAGTATTTCTGGTTGGCGGCATGGGCGTGATTTTCCAGATGGGGACAGTATGAGGCGAGTGGTGGAGGCGTTGCAGGGGAAGATCAGTGCGGAGGAAGTGAAGGTTCTGTTGCGGGCGTGGATGGAGTTGCGGTTGGGGGATGTGGCGCGGCTGGCGTGGGAGGAGCCGCAGGGGACGAAGGGTCGGGACAGTGGGGCGCGGTCTGGGCTGGATGATCTGCTGTGGCGGTGGACGCATGCGGAGCGAGCGGATGTGCATCGGCTGCTGCAGGCTGCGGAGAGCCGCGGGCATGTGCGGGAGGCGCTGGTGGCGTTGGCGCGGTGTCTGGTGGATGCGAATGAGGGTGGTGGCGGGAAGCGGAAGCGCGGGGCGTCGTGAGGGTTGGAGGAGCGGGGGATTGGGGATGGTGAAGACGAGTTCGGGGGCGAATTTGTTATCGATTTCGACGCCGGTTTCGACGAATCGGCCGAGGTCCATGGAGCGTTCGAAGGCGTAGAGGGCTCCGAAGCGTTTGGCGGAGAGTTGCGAGGTGTGGTGGAGCGGAAGGTGACGGGCAGGATTGACAGTGTTGAGGAGGGATGATAGGATCCGAGAGTTCCGAAGTTCGTAATGATCGCGAAGCTCAATACTGATGGCACATTCCACAGCCGGAAGTGGTCCTGCGTGTGGCGTCCGGACGTGGGGAGCAGTCTGTATGCCCGGAGCGACTGGATGCGTGCCGGTGGAGTCGGGGGCGTTGCATGGATGCAGACGGGTGCGGCGCAGAGTTACTCGTACGGCACCGGTGGCGCGGAAGTGCATGTGCCGCTTGCTGACCACATGGGGAATGTGCGGCATTACTATCAGGTCAAGGCGTCCGGGAAGACTGTGACGGGCCAGATGGTGGCGAGTTATGAATACGATGCGTTCGGGCGCGAGGTGCGGGCATGGGGCCTGAACACGCCAGCCACCAACCAGCCGCCGGGACTTCCAGCGAGTCGTCCGTGGGCGGATCTCCTGCCGTTCCACTACAGCTCGAAGCTGCGTGATGTGGACAGTGGGTTCAACTACTACGGCTATCGGTTCTACGACCCGGGCGCGGGGCGGTGGCTGAATGGGGATCCGATTGGGGAGGAAGGTGGGGTGAATCTGTGCGGGATGGTGGGGAATGACGGCCCGATGCTAAAAGGGTTAGAAGAAATCCGAGAGTGACACAGAAAATGAAAGCGCTACAATCCCAGCCTTCCAGCAGGAGACAGTGGATTACCGGGGTGCTCATATGCTCGTCAGGTGCTGTCACTGCGGTCGATCCGGTTGAAGCATCTTTAGAAACTGTAGAGCGCACCCCGAAGCATGGGGCTCTAGGCGCAGTGCTTATCGCCAAAGTTGAAAGAATCGCACCGCTAGGTGTGGATGAAGCAGCTCAAAGTGGCAGGCGTATTGAGCTGAATCTAGCCATCGAATCACAGGTGGGATTGCGTGAGGATCAGAAAAGTCTGCGCCTGAGATGCAAGGGACTGGCAAGAATTTTCGGCGCTGAAAACGGAGAGGTCACTGGTAAGGTATTCCTCTTCCGATTGCTCGAAAAGCCTGTTGAGCCCTACGATGGGAAGTTTGAGACCTGGACAATCTTGGGTGGTCACCCTTAGTGTCTGCGGACTTTACAATCAATCCCATTCCATGAAACGGGAAACGAGTCGCAACGCAATGCTTACAACCTTGATTCTCCAGCTATACGGATGCTCGCAGAAGCAGGAATCGCCCGCCGGAAGGAGTGATGATGAATCCCGCAAGCCAACGCCTCCTGCCATCTTAGAGCGAGTTCCTCGCCCAATTGATTCAAGCGGGGACGTTGGGCCGCTGCTCATACCAGTGCTTCCCGGTTCTGCGCCCCCTACTAGAGGGCTGAGATAGCCCCCCGATTCGACGCCCAAGCTCCGCCCCCCCGGTTCCTGAGCTCTCAGGCATGCACCTGAGTCCAGCGTGATCCGAGCGTGTTCCGTGACGATGGAGGCCGTCTGTGGTTCCGGGGCGTGATGCGCGGTCTGGCATATGCCAAGTCGCTGGAGGCACCATCTCCCAACTTCGGGTCGGTCACGGTTAGCGTGTCGGCAGGTATGTGAGCTTCACAGAATTAGGATACCGCGATCTCGATTTTTCACTCAGCTATAGAAGACCTGAGGCCGGACCATCAGGAATCATTGCCCGTCCTTGTTGATGCCTGAAATCCCGAACCATTCCCTTGCCGTCTCCTCCGTGGTCAGTTCCCGGTAGTGACGGAAGATGATGGCGGGGGAATTGCCGGCTCAGGAGCCTGATGAAAAGCCGGGACTAGGAGCGGACGTGGGTTTGATGGGGTGGAGGGATTTGGATGTGCTGGGTGTTGTCGCGGGTGTCCCCGTGCGGGCGGCGGGAACGATGGGTGGGATTGTTGTGGGTTGGGGGCGGCTATCCGGTGGTGTCGCGTTGCTAACCACCGGCTACAAGCCGGCACTCCTTGCGGGGTGCGATTTTGTGGGGTGTGGTTTCCGGTGGTGTCGCTCGTGGCCTCGCTCGACCACCGGCTAGGAGCCGTAATCCCTGCGGGAAGAGGGGGCGGACGACCGAACCGAAGTGTTTGTTTTATCTGTGCAGTGCACAGACGCACCGGAATCAGGCAGCGAGGCAGCGCGGAGGGAACGGGTTCTGGGAGCGGACATGGCTCCCGTCCCCACGAGCCGATGGCGCAGATGTTCAGCAGAATTGCGGCAATGCACTGAGGATCAATCGTCCCCCGCTATTGAAATGTCCGCCGCAACCTCAATCTGCCTGATGAACCTCCATCTTGCACACGCGGGGTGGTGTGTGTAGGATTCACGATGAACGATCGGCTCCAGATTGTGCCTGACATCTGCCACGGGAAACCAGTGATCCGCGGAACGCGCGTCCTAGTGTCCACGGTTCTGGGGGCTTTGGCCGGTGGCGATTCGATGGAGACTATTCTGGAGGACTACCCGAACATCAGCCGGGTGGACGTTCAGGCGGCGCTCGAATTCGCCAGCCGTTTGTCGGACTACGAGGAATCCTCATACGATGCGGTCGCATGACTTTCTTCCTCGACGAGAATTTTCCGAAGTCAGCTGTCGGGATTCTCGAGGAAATGGGGCATCGGGTGCTTGATCTTCGGGGGACTGGCCGGGAAGGCATCAGCGATGGGGCGATCTTTGCGGAGGCTCAGCAATTCCGCGCAGTCTTCCTGACAACGGACCGTGACTTCTTCCACACGGTCCGGCATCTGCATGTCAGTCATGCGGGCATCATCGTCATCGCCCTGCGCCTTCCGAACAGAAGGTCAATTCTTGAAAAGCTCATGTGGATTCTTGGACGGATCCGGCCGGAGGACTTTGCCGACCGAGCCATTCAACTCCGTGATCGGTCGTGGCTTGCGACGCCGCCCTTCGAGCCATCGCCATCAGATCACAAAGCCGATGGCTGAAAGCAATGAACCCATGATGGGGAAACGGAAAAGCCGCATGGCGAAACTGGAGCATCCGGCGCAAACCAGTCGGCTGGTCGAACGGAAGGTGACACGCGGGATCGACCCGCCTGAGGTTGAGAGGTATCAATGGGACGGCTGGAAGCTGATCATGATCGCGAAGCTCAATACCGATAGCGCATTCCACAGCCGGAAGTGGTCGTTTGGGTGGCGTCCGGATGTGGGGAGCAGTCTGTATGCCCAGAGCGACTGGATGCGTGCCGGTGGAGTGGGTGGCGTGGCATGGATGCAGACGGGGGCGGTGCAGAGTTACTCGTACGGCACCGGTGGCGCGGAAGTGCATGTGCCGCTCGCTGATCACATGGGGAATGTGCGGCATTACTATCAGTTTAGGGCGTCCGGGAAGATTGTGACGGACCAGCTGGTGGCGAGTTATGAATACGACGCGTTTGGGCGCGAGGTGCGGGCATGGGGCCTGAACACGCCAGCCACCAACCAGCCGCCGGGACTTCCAGCGAGCCGTCCGTGGGCGGATCTCCTGCCGTTCCACTACAGTTCGAAGCTGAGGGATGTGGACAGTGGGTTCAACTACTACGGCTATCGGTTTTATGACTCGGGCGCGGGGCGGTGGCTGAACAGGGATCCGCTAGACGATGCCGAGATACTCGAGGGGCCGAACTTGTAGCGCGCATTTCGAAATTCAGGACGGGAAACTTCGAAAAATTTAGTGGAAGCGCTCTTGGACGCACACTGTAGTGTGGCTGCGGAAAAGTGCCCCGTAAGATAACCAGCAGACGATGAGTGGATTGAAGAATTACCTAAGAGTAACCGGCATCAGAGGAATCCACAGCTCTACGGTTCAAATGGATTTAAGTTCGCCACACGAAGAATCCTCCTCCAGCCCGATGGTCTTGACTCTTGATTTTTGCATTTGGGATTTGTACAAAGATAAAATAAGTGTTGTTGGAAGTGACTCGGATGACCCGGAGGCAGGTCTTTCGTGCCTCATTGGGCGTGATCTTGTATCAGTCAAAATGATAGAAAAAATATGGAGTGGGTTAGAAACCTCTATTTATCTCAATATTTTGTTCACGGAGAATTATGTAATCGCAGTCAGCCCTCATGAATCGGAATCAGATGATCGAGAGGAAAAGTACCCGTTGATAACCATCAGTCGTAATCTTTGGGAGAAGCAATATTTTTCAGATGGATCAGTTGAATTCATCGAATGAGGTTTCACGAAAATACCGGAAGGTTCCTCGGAACTGTCTGCTCGCAGCTGCTAGGTGCCTCCCTTTCCAAGTGCTCGTGGGTCCGAAGTTTCCAAGTGTGATGTCTAGGATGTATCTAGCGTGCCTTCCGAGTTAGGTCGCTTCGCGAGGACGGTGATTTCGCGGTTCTGGCGGGAGGAGGGGAGGAGGCTGAGGCGGCGGAGAGGAGCCAGCCATGCGGCGAGATTGTCCGTGATCGGGATGACGCGGCGGGACGGATAGGAGTATAGGACAGATAGGACGAATGGGGCGGTGATCGGGAGGGGAGTTGTTAACGATTGGGGGCGGCAATTCGGTGGTGTCGGGGAGCGGCGGGCGATGGGTGGGATTGTTGTGGGTTGGGGGCGGCAATCCGGTGGTGTCGGGGGAGCGTGGGGGCGATGGGTGGGATTGTTGTGGGTCGGGGGCGGCAATCCGGTGGTGTCGCGTTGCTAACCACCGGCTACAAGCCGGCAGCCCTTGCGGGGTGCGATTTTGTTGGGTGTGGTTTCCGGTGGTGTCGCTCGTGGCCTCGCTCAACCACCGGCTAGGGGCCGTCATCCCTGTGGGATGAGGGGGCGGGGGTTGGGAGATAGGCGGGGCGGGTGGAGGCGACGAATTGGACGCGATAGGGCGGATAGGGTGGATGGGGCTAATAGGGCTAATAGGGCTAATAGGGCTAATAGGGCGGATGGGGTGGATAGGGCAGATAGGACGGATGGGACGGATGGGGTGGGGCTGGTGGGGCTGGTGGGGCGGATGGGGCGGATGGGACGGATGGGACGGATGGGACGGATGGGGTGGATGGGGTGGATGGGTACACGCTAGTGTGGAGACTAGCGGAGCGGGGGCTGGTTGGGGGGTGTTGTGGGTTGGGGGCGGCGATCCGGTGGTTTCGCTTGTTGACTCGCTCAACCAGCGGCTACGAGCCGTCATCCCTGCGGGATGGGGGAGGGGTTATGAGATGGTGCGCGGAGAGGGATTCGAATCCCCGACCAACTGTGGGTAAGGCGAGTGTGCGGGTGGGGGGCTGGTGGGGAGGGGTATGCTTGGGTGGTGCCGGGCCAGCGGGCTGGCTCCGGGAAAGCGGCAGCAGGCTTCCGCAGTCCAAGGCCTTCGGCTGCTGGTTGTTAGGAGGACGGGGAGGAAAATTGGAGATTGAAAACAGTGAATAGCAAAAGTGGGCTGGTGGGGAGAGGGCTTGTGGGGAGGGAGGCTGGTAGGCGCACTCCGTGCGCGGAGAGAGCTGTGATACTCCCAGCAGTCCAGAGCCTGCGGCGCGCTGGTGCGGAGAAGGGCTGGTGGGGAGGTCAGGGGCGGGGTGGCTGTGTCACTTTGCTTGCTGCGGGGGCTTGTGGGGTGCAGGGTGGGGGGATGAGAAACATGTGCATGAGAGAGGTGATGGGGATGGTGTTGATGAGTTTGCTGGCTGGGCCGGTGGGGGCGGCGGTGAGGATGCCGGCGATTTTCGGGGATCATGTGGTGCTGCAGCGGGACCGGGTTTTGCCGGTGTGGGGGTGGGGTGAGCCGGGGGAGCGGGTGGTGGTGGAGTTTGGGAAGGAGAAGGGGGAGGCGGTGGCTGGGAAGGATGGGCGGTGGGAGGTGAGGCTAGGGGCGCAACCGGTGATGAAGGTTGGGCAGACGCTGCGGGTGAGCGGGAGCAGTGTGGTGGAGGTGAAGGATGTGCTATTGGGGGATGTGTGGATGTGCAGCGGGCAGTCGAACATGGACTGGGGGCTGGGGGGTTGCGGGGAGCCGGAGGAGATTCGGGCGGCGGATTTGCCGATGATCCGGCATTTTCGGACGGAGTATCAGTTTGCGAGCCGGCCGCAGCGGGATGTGAAGGGGAGCTGGAGTGTGTGCGGGCCGGGGACGGCGGGGAATTTCAGTGCGGTGGGGTTTTACTTTGCGCGTCGGGTGCAGGCGGAGACGGGGGTGCCGATCGGATTGCTGACGAATGCGGTGGGGGGGACGAACATTGAGTTGTGGATGGCGGAGGAGACCCTGCTGAAGACTCCGGCGTTGGAGCCGTATGCGCGCCTGATGAGGGAATCGCTGGCGGAGTACCGGAAGGAGTTAGTAGAAGCGATGGGGCCGCAAGAGGCGTGGCTGGCGGAGAGTCGGGCGGCGAAGGAGCGTGGGGTGGAGCTGCCGATGCCGCCGGAGTTTCCGGAGTATCCGTTTGGGGAGCGGAGGCACCGGCCGAGGTGTGTGACGCTGCATCACGGGCACATTGCGCCGCTGGTGCCGATGGCGCTGCGGGGGGTGCTGTGGTATCAGGGGGAGAACAATGCGGATGGGAATCTGTATCTGGAAAAGAAGGCGGCGATGGTGGCGGACTGGCGGAAGTGGTTCGGGGATGCGGAGCTGCCGTTTTACTTTGTGCAGCTGGCGGCGTGGCAGAAGCCTGACATGAATCCTGCGGGAGGTGAGTGGGGTTATATCCGGGACGTGCAGCGGCGGTGTCTGACAATTCCGCACACGGGGATGGCTAGTGCGATTGATCTGGGAGATGCGGAGGACATTCATCCGAAGAACAAGGCGGATGTGGGGGAGCGGCTGGCGTTGTGGGCGCTGGCGGGGGTGTATGGGAAGAGTGGGGTGACGGTGAGCGGGCCATTGTTCCGGAAGCTGGAGGTGAAGGACGGGAAGGCGCGGGTGTTCTTTGATTATTCCGGGGGCGGGCTGATGGCTGGGAAGAAGGAAGGTCGGGCGGCGGTGGTGGAGGAGGCCGGGGTGAAGCTGCGGCGGTTTGCGGTGGCTGGGGTGGATCGGAAGTGGGTGTGGGCGGACGCGGTGATTGAGGGGGAGACGGTGGTGGTGAGTGCGGCGGAGGTGGCGGTGCCGGTGGCGGTGCGGTATGCGTTCTGCAGTAATCCGGAGGGGGCGAATCTGTATAATCGGGCTGGGTTGCCGGCGTCGCCGTTTCGGACGGATGACTGGTGAGCTTGGTGGGGGGACAAGGCCGGGACGGCCTTGCTACGATGGCTTGTGGGGAGACAAGGCGGGGAGTGGGTGAGCGATTGCGTGTGGCGTGGAGCGTGGCTGGATGGGGGTACTATGATGGAACATCTTTTCAAACCTCTGCAGGCTGGAGCGGTGACGCTACCGAACCGAATTCTGATGGCACCGCTGACGCGATGCCGTGCGGAGCCTGGGCATGTGCCTGGGGCGCTGATTGCGGAGCAGTATGCGCAGCGGGCGACGGCTGGGCTGCTGATTGCGGAGGCGACGATGGTGATGGAGGGGAATTCGTCGTTCTGGATGGAGCCGGGGATTTACAATGAGGCGCAGGTGGCGGGTTGGCGGCTGACGACGGAAGCGGTGCATGCGAAGGGCGGGCGGATTTTCCTGCAGTTGTGGCATGGTGGGCGGGCGTGTCATCCGCTGCTGAATGACGGGCAAGAGCCGGTGGCTCCGAGTGCGATTCCGATTTTGGGGGACGAGGTGCATACGCCGCAGGGGAAGCAGCCTTATGTGACGCCGCGGGAGTTAGGGGACGACGAGATTCCGGGGATTGTGGAAGGGTTCCGGCTGGCGGCGGCGAATGCGAAGGCGGCTGGGTTTGACGGGGTGGAGATTCACGGGGCGAACGGGTATCTGCTGGATGAGTTTCTGCGCGACGGGAGCAATCGGCGGAGCGGGCCGTACGGCGGGGTGGTGGAGAACCGGGCGCGGTTGCTGCTGGAGGTGACGGAGGCGGTGTCGTCGGTGTGGGGGAGTGGTCGGGTGGGGGTGCGTCTGTCGCCGTTGAACAGTTACAACAGCATGGTGGACAGCGATCCGATCGGGTTGAGCACGTGGCTGGCGAAGCGGCTGAGCGGGAGCGGGCTGGCGTATCTGCATCTGATGCGTGCGGATTTCTTCCAGGCGCAGCAGGGGGACGTGGTGAGTGCGGTGCGTGCGAATTACACGGGGACGCTGGTGACGAACATGGGGTACACGGCGGAGGAAGCGGACCAGGCGATTGCGAGCGGGCAGGTGGATGCGGTGGCGTTCGGGACGGCGTTTCTGGCGAATCCTGATCTGCCGGAGCGGTTCCGGAAGGGAGCTGCGCTGAACGTGCCGGATGCGGCGACGTTTTATTCTCCGGGGCCTGCGGGGTACACGGACTATCCGTTTCTGGGGGAAGGTTGAGCGGCGGGAAGAGGCGGTGACGGAAGTGTCACTGCTCGATACTATGCGGCTGGGGAGAGTTGTGCGATATATTGAGAACAATTTTTCCCCGGTTAAATATATTACAAAACCGATCCGGGGTGTCCGCGAAGCGCGCAGCATGGCCCATGCTGCGCGCTTTCACTTTTTGGGGTGCGGGGTAGGGATGGGGATGCTGATGACGTCGTTGATTGCAGGGGAACCGTTAGGTGCCGGGGAGCGGCTGGCGGTGCATTATCCGTGGGATGGGTCGGTGACTGGGGAGGTGGTGATGGCTGGGGTGGAGGATGCGGAGCGAGCGGTGGAGATTGGGTTGAGGGGTGGGAAGCGGCTGACTCGGCATGAGCGAGCGGAGGTGTTGAGGCGAGCGGCGGATCTACTGGATGCGCGGGTGGAGGAGCATGCGCGGCTGATCCGGCTGGAGACGGGATTGAGTGCGTTTGACTGTCGTGCGGAGGCGTCGCGAGCGGGGCTGGTGTTGCGGTTTGCGGCGATGGAGGCGTTGCGGGAGGAGGGGATGGTGTGGCCTGGGGATGTGACGCCTGCGGGGTTTGCGCGGAAGCTGTTCACGGTGCGGGAGCCGGTGCGGCTGGCGCTGGCGATCACGCCGTTCAATCATCCGCTGACGCAGTGTGCGCACAAGGTGGGGCCGGCGATTGCGGCGGGAGCGGCGCTGATTCTGAAGCCGTCGGAGAAGACCCCGCTGACGGCGCTGACGTTTACGGCGCTGCTTTATGAGGCGGGATTGCCTTGGTGGATGCTGAGCTGTCTGGTGGGGCCGCTGGAGCCGGTGGTGGGCGGGCTGGTTAGGGATGGGAGGATTGAGGCGCTGACGTTCACGGGGAGTGCGGGGGCGGGCCGGGCGATTTCCGGGATGGCTGGATTGAAGAAGACTTGTTATGAGTTAGGAGGGAATGCGGAGATGATTGTGCTGGGGGATGCGGACATGGAGCTGGCGGTGCGTCTGGGGGCGGAGGGGAGTTACCGGAATTCGGGGCAGCGTTGCACGGCGGTGAAGCGGTTTCTGGTGGCGCGGCGGCTGGCTGGGGAGTTTGCGGAGCGGCTGGCGGCGGAGACGGAGCGGTTGTTTCCGTGGGGTGATCCTGGGGATGAGGCGACGCGGGTGGGGACGGTGATCAACGAGGCGGCGGCGCGGCAGTTGGAGGGATATGTGAGGGAGGCGGTGGCGGGTGGTGCGGAGGTATTGTGCGGCGGGGAGCGGCGGGGGGCGCTGATGATGCCGACGGTGTTGCGTGGGGTGGCGCGGACGGCGGCGCTGATGAGGGAGGAAGCGTTCGGGCCGTTGTCGCCGGTGGTGGCGGTGGATGGGTTGGACGAGGCGGTGGAGATCTGCAATGAGTCGCGGTACGGGTTGGCGACGTCGGTGATGACGCGGGATCTGGGGGCGGCGCTGGCGGTGGTGGAGCGGGTGCGTACGGGGATGGTGCAGGTGAATGAGGTGCCGGCGTGGCGATTGGAGCACACGCCGTTTGGGGGGATCAAGGAGAGCGGGCCGGGGGTGAAGGAAGGGGTGGCGGAGGCGGTGAAATTCTACGGGCAGGTGAAATCGTTCTCGCTCCCGTGGCCGGGTGGGATGTAGAAGGAGGGACTGTGAGAGACGTGATGAAGAGAGTACTGGTGCTGGTGGTGGCTGCTGCGGTTTCGGGCTGCGGGAATCTGGTGAATTTGAACGAGAAGGCGAAGGCGAAGCGGCGGATGAAGGAGCTGGAGAAGCTGGCGTCGGCGTCGACGGCGGAGGCGAAGGGGCGGTTGGGGGAGAAGGCGGTGGGGGACGTGGCGTATGCGGATGCGGCGGCGGGATTTGTGCTGGTGCATGCGCTGACGGGGGTGAGTATCCCTGCGGGGACGGAGCTGGACTGCCGGAGGGGAGCGGAGGTGACAGGGAAGGTGAAGGTGACGCGGGAGCGGAAGGGGCATTTCAATGCGGCGGACGTGTTGAGCGGGAGTCCGGCGACTGGGGATGCGGTGATTCCGGTGGGTGGGGAGCTGCCGGTGGAGCCGGTGCTGGTGCCGGTGGCCGGGGGAGAGGCAGGGAAGCCGGCGGCTGGAGCGGTGGTGGAGCCGCCGCTGCCTGAGGGATCGAGTGCGGGGAATCCGCTAGTGGTGGAGCCCGGGGTGATCCGGCCGGAGGATCTGCCGAATACGATTCCCGGGGATCTGGGGGTGCCGCCGCCGCTGCCGGTGGATGTGCCGGGGTTGCCTGAGGGGGTGCCGCCGATGAGCGAGCGGTGAGCGGGGTGGAGAGTGGATCGCTGGGGCAGCGACAAGGCCGGGACGGCCTTGCTACGGTGGCTGCCGGGGCGCGTGGAGATGATTTGCTAGGGCGGCGACAAGGGCGGGACGCCCTTGCTACGGTGGCGGGGTGCTCGGGAGCGGGGGAGGGGAGGAGACGGCCTGCTGGCCTTTTTCGATGCGGCCGAGCATGTCGATGAAGGCGTCTTCGAGATTGCGTTCCTCGCGATGGAAGTCGGTGACGGGGATGCCGTCGGTGAC
>JAIXPK010000322.1 GCA_027486335.1 Verrucomicrobiaceae bacterium
AAACTCGGCTCGCTCGAACTCCCGCTCCTCGGCACGCTCCTCCGCCCGCCCCCCCAGGTCTCCCTCATGGGCGCGTTCGCCCCCGAACTCTTCTTCGCCCGTCGTCTCGTCAAAGACACCGGGCTCTCCGAATCCTCAGGCTTCACGTTCCACCGCGCATGGCTCCTCTTCCCCGACGGATTCAACGTCGAAAAAGACTTCGCCACCCGCAACAAAAACGCCCTCCGCTCGGAAGGCCTCAGTCTCGAAACCGTCGAAGGCCGTAAGAAATCCGCCCGCCAGGTCCTCTCTATCGTCTACAGCTTCCTCAGTCTCATGGCCTTCATCGCCCTCGTCCTCGGCGGGGTCGGCATCGCCAGCGCCATGCAGGTCCACGCCACCGAACGCATCCCCACCGTCGCCACACTCCGCTGTCTCGGCTGCCCAGCCGGCCGCGCCCTCGCCATCTACCTCCTCCAGGGCCTCGGCCTCGGCCTCGCCGGCTCCACCGGCGGTGTCCTCATCGGCGTCGCCATCGCATGGTCCATCCCCTCCATCCTCAATCGCTACCTCCCAGTCACCATCGCCGCAAAAATCAACCCGCACACCATCCTCATGGGCCTCGGCTTCGGGTTCATCCTCTGCGCCTGCTTCGCCCTCCTCCCGCTCCTCCGCGTCCGCAAGGTCTCCGCCATGGCCGCCGTCCGCGCCTCCGTCACCGGCGGTTCCTCCGCATGGCGCGACCCCGCCACATGGATCCTCCTCCCCGCCGTCGCCGGCGTCCTCACATGGCTCGCCATCCAACTCAGCCCGCCAGACGCCCCCCAAATCGGCATCGGCTTCGCCGTCGCCGTCGCCGTCGGTCTCCTCCTCCTCGCCGCCACCGGAGCCTCCGTCACCGCTCTCGCCCGCCGCGTCGTCCGCCCATGGTGGCCATTCCCCATCCGTCAGGGCCTCGCCGCCCTCCACCGCCCCCGCAATCAGACGCTCGTCTTCCTCATGAGCGTCGGCCTCGGCACCGCCCTCGTCCTCTCCACCATCCTCGCCCAGAACCTCCTCACTTCGTTCTTCAGCGACAAATCCTTCCGCGGAAAACCCAACTTCTTCATCATCGACGCCAAACCCGATAAACGCGACGCCGTCACCGCCATCCTCTCCGAAAACAACGCCCAGCTCGACGGCGCCGCCCCCATCGTCCTCCTCAACCTCGCCGCCCTCAACGGCAAGTCCCTCGACGAAATCCAATCCAAGGACCGCAACGCGCGTCCCTCCGGCTGGTTCCTCACCAATGTCTACCGCGGCTCATGGAACAAGGACCTCATGGGCACCGGCTCACCCCCGCTCGATGGCATGGCCGTCCCCGTCTCCCTCGAAGAAGGGCTCATGACTCAGCTCAAACTCAAGCTCAACGACACCCTGACATTCCGCTCGGGCGAAAAAGACCTGCTCTGCCGCGTCCAGCGCTCCCACGCCGCCTCATGGGAAAACATGTTCGCCAGCTTCCCTATCATCTTCCCGGAAGGCAGTCTCGATGGCTTCGACCACACCTACGCCTTCGCCGCCCGCACCGCCGGTGTCTCCGCCTCCGCTAAGCTCCAGCGCGAACTCACCTCCAAGGTCTCCGGCGTCACGGTCTTCGACGTCGCCGCCATGACCGCCGTCCTCGAAAACCTCCTCGACCGCGGTCTCTGGGTCATCCGCTCGCTCTCGCTCCTCACGGTCTTCACCGGTGCCATCATCGTCGTCGCCATCCTCCTCTCCGGCCGCCGCGACCGTCTCGAAGAAAGCGTCATCCTCCGCACCCTCGGCGCTTCCCGTCAGCAGATCCGCCGCATCCTCATCTCCGAATACCTCCTCCTCGGCACTCTCGCCTCCCTCACCGGCGGCATCCTCGCCACCGGCTACGCCTTCCTCCTCGCCAGATTCGCCTTCGACGTCCCCTTCACCACCATCCTCTGGCCCCTCGCCGCTGCCATCCTCATCGTCGCTACCCTAACGACCGCACTCGGCATGTTCCTCAGCCGCGGCATCGCCAGCCACCCCCCACTCGCCATCCTCCGCGGCTCGGATTGATCTTCCCACATCCCGCCCCCCCCTAACCCCGGCCCCCCGTGGCCAACCGTCTGCCTCAGGACCCCACCGCCGACGTCCCCACTCCCCTCAGCGTCCCGCGCTCCGCCCCCACCCCGGAACCCGCCGAACTCTCAGGCCTCGCCCTCGAAATGCACGAGGCCTTCGCCCCCGCCGGTCTCCTCTCCCAATCCCCAGACTTCGAATTCCGCGAAGCCCAGCAGCGCATGGCCGTCGAAGTCGGCCAAGCCCTCGAAAAGAAACGCCCAGTCATCATCGAGGCCGGCACCGGGGTCGGCAAATCCCTCGCCTATCTCATCCCCTCGGTCCTCTGCGCCGTCCGCGAACGCCGCAAAGCCGTCATCTCCACCCACACCATCAATCTCCAGGAACAGCTCATCGCCAAGGACATCCCCATCGTCCAGAAAATCCTCGGCCCTTCCCTCCCCTTCTCCGCCGTTCTCCTCAAAGGCCGCGCCAACTACCTCTGCCCGCAGCGTCTCTCCCGCGCCATGCGCGCCGTCACCGATCTCTTCACCACCGCCGAACACGACGAACTCCGCGCCCTCTGGAAATGGCACCAGGATCACAAGGACGCCACGCTCTCGGACCTCGACTTCTCCCCGTCCCCTAACGTCTGGGCTCAGGTCTGCAGCGAACCCCACGCCTGCACGCCGCGCACCTGCGGCCCAGAAAGCCACTGCGCCTACCAGAACGCCAGACGCGCCGCCGCCTCCGCCGACCTCATCGTCCTCAACCACACGCTCTTCTTCACGCTCCTCTCCAGTCAGGACGACATGGGAGCCGAAGGTCAGGGCTTCCTCTTCCCCAACGACTTCGTCGTCATGGACGAGGCCCACACGCTCGAAAACACCGCCGCCCGCCAGCTCGGTCTCCACCTCTCCCAGAACGGTCTCAAATTCGACCTCCAGCGTCTCTACAACCCACGCTCCCAGAAAGGGCTCTTCGCCCTCGCCGCCTCCGCCGACGGGGTCCGCGCCACCGCCACCCTCCTCGAACAGGTCGACGGCTTCTTCTCCTCCGTCCGCGACGCCGCCAAATTCTCCCCCGCAGGCCGCGAATTCCGCGTCCGCCGCCCCGGCCTCGTCGACAACACTCTCAACGCCGCCCTCATCGACGTCATCTCCGCCATCCGCACCCTCACCGACGACAAGGAAGCCCCCGACAACTCCGTCTCCGAACTCACCGAAATGGGCCGCCGTCTCATCGAGGTCCGCGCCGGCCTCGAGGAATTCCTCTCCCAGGCACGCGACGGCTCAGTCTACTGGGTCGAACGCAATGGCATCGACGACCGCAATCTCAGTCTCCACGCCGCCCCCGTCGACGTCGCCCCGCTCCTCCGCAATCTCTTCTTCTCCGGCGGCAAAACCTGCATCCTCACCAGCGCCACCTTCGGCACCGGCGAACCTGGCCTCCGCTACTTCCGCCGACGCTGCGGCGCTGAAAAGGTCCGCGCCGTCGAACTCGGCAGTCCCTTCGACTGGCAGAACCAGATGACGCTCCACCTCGTCCGGCAGATGCCAGACCCCAATTCCCCTGGCTACGAGGCCGCTCTCGAAGAGTGGATCCGCCACTTCCTCACGCTCTCCGACGGCCGCGCCTTCGTCCTCTTCACCAGCTACCGTCTCATGGAAGCCATCGCCGGCCGCATGGAACGATGGTTCTCCGAAAAAGGCTGGTCCCTCCTCGTCCAGGGCAAGGGCCGCCCCCGCCACCAGCTCCTCTCCGACTTCAAAGAAGACATCTCCAGCGTCCTCTTCGGCACCGAAAGCTTCTGGACCGGCGTCGACGTCCCCGGCGAAAGCCTCAGCAACGTCATCATCACACGCCTCCCCTTCGCCGTCCCAGACCACCCACTCACCGCCGCACGCATCGAACACATCGAAGACCGCGGCGGCAACCCCTTCACCGAATACAGCGTCCCAGAAGCCGTCCTCAAACTCCGCCAGGGCATCGGCCGCCTCATCCGCACCAAACGCGATAAAGGCATCGCCGTCATCCTCGACCCACGCGTCCTCACCAAAGTCTACGGCCGCACCTTCCTCGACGCCCTCCCCCCTGCCCCACGCGAAATCGCCGGCTAACACTCCCCTCTCCGACCCAGCAGCCGCAGGCTCTGGACTGCTGTCAGAATTACAGCTCTCCCTGCGCACGAAGTGCGCCTACCAGCCCTCCTCCGCACAAGCCCCAAAGTGGAAGCGGCGTCCCCGCCGCTTATCTCCCGACAAGCCCTCTCCGTACCAGCGCGCCGCAGGCTCTGTACTGCTGTGAGCATCACAGCTCTCCCTGCGCACGGAGTGCGCCTACCCGCCCCTCCCCCAACCAGCCCTCCTCCCAACCAGTGCGCCGCAGGCTCTGCACTGCTGTGAACATCACAGCTCTCTCCGCGCACGGAGTGCGCCTACCCGCCTCCCTCCCAACAAGCCCGGGATCGCGAGGCTCCGTACTCGCGCCACCCAACACGCCTCGTTCCCTCCCAACCAGCGCGCCGCAGGCTCTGGACTGCTGTGAGCATCACAGCTCTCTCTGCGTGCGGAGCACGCCTACGCGCCCCCCTCCGAACCAGCACCGGGACCGCGAGGCTCCGTACTCGCGCCACCCAACACGCCTCGTCCCCTCCCAACCAGCACTCCTCCAAACACGCCCCCTACCCACAGACGCTCCTCCAAACACGCCATTCTCACTTCTCACTTCTCACTTCCTCCCCCCTCTTTCCCGGTTTGACGGCAATTCCTCACGGTGATATCATCCCCAAAATCCGCGGTGTTTGACGGCCGGAAATGAAGACATCAGTCAGCAATCTCTGTCATTTTTACATTATCCTGCCCAACGACGAATGCACTCAGTAATCCGATCTGCACTTCTCCTCGCACTCGTTGTACATGGTGCGTGCTCACCGACGAAGCCAGAAAGTTCTGTTGCAGACGGTATCTCAAGTAGTCGTCAGATGCCGGACCTCTACGCCAACGGCTTGCCTAGGGCACAGTGGTTGCAGTGGCCTGATTTCGAAGTGTCGGACTTCACATTTGATGGCGTTCCAGTCGTTTGCGTGCAGAAATCCATCCCCAGTAGCTATGGCAACACATTCGACATTTTTATATACTACAGGGCGAACAAGGATGACCCCGCGAAAGACCAGTGGCGGCAGTGTCTTAGGTTTTCAGCTCGATCATATGCGAAGCTACGCTTCGATTTTGACGCTAAGGCCGATCGATTTAGAATTTATGGAACGGTCCCTGATGATGGTCACGAGGAACTGCTTCTGGAGCGTTCGCGTTTCCATGATTCGTTCACCTACTATATCCCTAAGCATGGCTAATCGAAGGCAGAACACGACACCCACCCACCCACCACCCTCCATGCACCACTATCTCACGACCTTCATCATCTCACTGGTCACAACTGGTGCCGTGATGCTCATCCTCAACAGAGGCAATTCGGACATCCTCCGTAAGCGGCACGATTTGCTCGTCGCTCTCGGCATGGCGTTGGGATTGACCCTTGGAGAGGTAGTCACCGACCTGTGGCATCCACCATACGAGGCCCTTGTCCGAGCATGTATCGTCGCCGCATCAGCCGTACTGGTTCCATTTCCCCTGACGCGGAGACTTCGAGCACGTGAAACACCCGCCACACAGGATGCGCCCTGACCAAACCGCCGACCACACCACGGGCGCACAAAACCGATACAGGCAACGGCTCGAATGCCATCTGTCGCGTCACCGACACCTCCCGTTCGCCGTCACCCCACCCGAAACGTTCGCCCTAATCACAACGACACTCCAAGTCATGAAAGCCCTTCTCATATTTTTTACCATCTTTGGATTCGGCGTGTCGTTGGCGGAGGAGAACGCACCGCCATACGCCACGAAGCCCAACACCAGCGGTTACCCTTTCCCTGCAACTTTTCCAGTCTTACCGGACGGCAAAGAGCTTCAATTCGATTGGAAGCGATACATTGGGGAAGCGGTTTCAGATGGGGACAAGGTTTTTAGAACACATCTCGCTCGCTCCAGCGGTTTCTCCTCCTCGACCGCCAAAATGTGGGGCGTCGGAGAGTCTGCTTCCGACGAGATGGCTCGCAACCAGATTGCCGCCGATGAGGTGTCGAACGGGTGTGTCATCATCGAGACCATGTATCGGGACAGACTGAAGAAGAACGCAGAAGTATTGGCCACGTTGGAAGAGTTCATCTCACATCACCGAAAGGCCATTGAGGCGTCCATCAAGCTGGTTGGAGGTTCTTGGGATGGTGGCTCTGGTGCTCGTGTGGCCTATCCAGCCGCCCGATTAGCTGCCTTTGTCCGCTATCGTGCTGCTTTATTGGATCTGCGTTCGAGTCTGCATTTTCAGGACTTTCCCGAGATTGTCTTTCCAACCCCGAGCAAGGTCACCAAATGACGTATCAAAGAGCGAACACAATCACCGCAGCCAACCAACTCCTTTCCGAGATGCCCCACCTCAATTCCAAACCTCACCCTGCGTTCCACGCGCCGCCCCGCCCGGAGGCTGCCACCGCTTCAGACATCCGCCCAAAGATATAAAGACATGAGAGCAGCGCCCATAATCCTCACCCTTTTGTTCGGATTCATTCCGCTGGCTCATCCCGCAGAGCCGGCAGAAACAAACGCCATCACCATGACCATTCATGATTCCACGGGTTTATCTTCCGAATCGACAACGTCAAACACCTTGGACATCATCCTCTTCAAGGCTCATACGCACATTCACCTGAAGATTTCCAACACCACCCAGCGCGGAATAATGCTATTCCGCCCGTATTGCCCGGAAGGCGATGATGCCATGGCCATCGAGTTCAGATCACCCAACGCACCAGATGTCGTGTTCCGCACCCGGCCACAACGTGATTACACCGCAGGCATGGGGATCACGAAGGCTTTCACGCTTGCGCCCGGGGATGATCTTCTCGTGAATGTAGGCTTTTTAAGCGATTGGCCTCTACCTTTTCCCATTGGGGAAGGCGAGACGCGTGAACTTGAAGTCAGGAGCGTCTATCGTTCAGCACCCCTGACCGACAAGGTGGATATCATCTTGTTTGGCACCGAAAAAAACAAACAAATCTGGGCAGGAAGCCACACTTCGAAATGGCAGAAAGCCCAGATCATCAACAGATCAGGGAAAGCCATCAGTCCGAAACAATGAATTTCATGAAGCACCCGACCCGCCGAACGCAAATCATGCAGTCAACGGCTCGCATGGCATGCGTCATGCCATCAACCCTTCCCGCTCGCCAACACCAGATCCGAGTCGCCCTGTGACGAATTCCTCATGAGCAACAGCGCACAGCTTGATCAGATACCATTGCGTTGGGACGAGTTTCAATGGTGTGGTGACCTCAACATCCCTCTCATGGGGCAACCGACCAACCCCGGTGTCGAACTTTTCGTGAACACCAAGGATGAAGAGCAGATCCCGCCATGCGAGGATCAAGTCACGGCGTGGCGCAGATTCGTTGAGCGCGACGCTCCTATCTACAGCGCGATTCTTGAAGCCGGATTCTCCTTCTACACCAGAATGCGGCCGCAGTACGCGAACGCTGGAGAAGCATGGATCAAAAACATGCCTGAGATCACAGACCCCTCGCAGCTGAAGTCGATGATACGATTGTCTTCTCTCACAGTCACCTGGCCCTACGATGGCAATCCAATCCAGATTGGAATTTTTTTCGGATGCGACTGGGACCGAGAACACGGATTCGGCGTCGTCGTCGAGGGAGACAAGGTTTTAAACGTAGGAAGTGCAGATTGCGCGATCCTTTGAAGCGATGAACAAACAACACAGAGCATGACGGCGGACTCAAGAGCTTTCAGCCCTGCATCACTTCGCCGTTCGGCCCCAAAACTCCCGTCCTGATGCCAAAAAAGCGTAAAAAGGACACCCGGCCGAACGCCCCGGTTGCAAATGGATATTCCAGCAGATACGGTGGAATACTCCAGATGTTCGTCCAATAATATGAAGCGTCCTCACCAAGACGAAATGACTGAAGCGCGAGTGGTCGCGATCTGGATCGGCGATCAGCGGGACGAGATTGATCTTGACGCATACCTTACCGATCAGTTCGAGATTGATTTCGGATTCACGATCAACGAGCGAATGATGCCAGAGATCGACACGCGTCCTGAGGCCGTGTCGCCGGCACATCTTCTCAAAGGTTTCTCGATGTGGGAGAGTTGGCATGCTTCTGCGGTCTCGAAGTGCGCGGCTATAGGCATCACGGAAGCAGCAAGCGCGGTGGTGTTTCATTTCCTTAAATTCGACCCAAGTCGTTGCAAGGTTGCCGACACGGACGCTCTCTGCTTCATTGGGAACTTCGACTGGCCAGAAGCAAAAGACGACTGACAATCCGCGTCATGACAACCACTACCAGCCGCCCTATTTCGATGATTTTCCGCAATTACAACACTAACCCCGTGATCGACGTGCGCCGCCGCTGGTAGTGGTGCATGCGCTCATATTTCGGCGATTTCGCACGCGTCACTTATGGCCAAGTTTAGCACTCTCAACGCTTCCGGTGAGGAGACAGCATTCTCCTACGGCGACTGCTTTTTTCGTGAGCCTTTATCATCCGGATCACGTCTTACCATCGGCCCATCGGCTTCCCACGTTGACACTCTCGTTGCGCTCGCTGCTACTTGGCCGACGCAGCAGTATTACGTTCTCTACGTCTTACTCATCTCGCATTCCGGAGCGCAGCATGGCCGCTACCAGTCTCCTTTCTTTGAGTCCTTCGAGGATTTGCAGGTGTTCCTCGGGACCTACGAGCGATTTTTCGAGTCAGACGGCCGACATCATGTTTGGGTCGCCTCAGCCCACAACGAAGGCACGCTGGTTTACGACCAGCACAACGTCATCTTCGCATACGGAGACTTGCCACAGTATGAGGCCGTCTTGCGCGAGCGTGGCTTTTCCGATGGCGAGTTTTGGTTCCCGTGCCCACATTGCCACAGCTATCCGTCCACTCACGTAGGCGACGAGCAGGGAATTTTGGCGCATTTCCCGTGGCAGTTCTCCCCACTCCAGCCAGAAGACGAGTATGACTGAGCTATCCGAACAATTACCTCACAAAACGGATGCAGGCGACGGCTCGAAGGCTATCTGTCGTGTCAGCAACGTCTTGCGCTCGCCGTCGCATGATCCGAAGCGTTCGCCTGACCAATAAAAGCCATGCCAGCGCATCCGACCTCAGTTTGTTACTGCCACTTGATAGATGTGGGGAATACCAATCTTGCTCGTTTGATCGCGGCTGGCGACTATGACGCTGCGGAGCACGAGTTGAATCACCTTCGCTCAGTGACTGCTATTCTCACAGATTTTTTGCTCTACTCGCCGCACGATCCTCGATGGTCGGATACCGCGCACGACAGATATTGGGACACCATTCGTCCCGCCTACATGAAGTTCGCTACAGCTGAAAGCGTTGTCACTTATTACACTGCTTGGGAGTTCCTCGCCATGGCGACCAGATTCAACATTAGAGACGAACTCGTCGAGGAGGGACGTCGATTGAGGCTACAGATTTCATCATGAGAATTAGGGCATCCAATCCACCAACAAAGGCGAACATTCAAGGGCGCATGGCTGCGAGGAACGAGCCAGCCAATAAAACGGATGCAGGCAACGGCTCGAAGGCTATCTGTCGTGTCAGCAACGTCTTGCGCTCGCCGTCGCCTGATCCGAGTCGTTCGCCCAGATCCCACCCACAATGACGCGCCTCGAAGAGTTGCGAGATTTTGCCAAGACGTGGCTCTGCCGATCCTTGACCGAGCACGACGGTGTTGAGGCGCCAACTTCAGCAGTGATGCCTCAGGCACTGCGGGACATCTATCTGGCATTTGGTGGCGTTGAGGCACTTACCACTGCTCACAACAGACTCTACCCACCCCAAGGCATCGTGATTTCGGACGGCTACGGCATCTTCTACGATGAGAACCAATCGGTAGTTCGGTGGGCGTTTCGGGACTGCGATGCCGCCGCCGACGATCCGATAGTATATCAGGGCACGGTCACTGAGGATGGCCACGAGTGGTATTCGGAGGAGATGCCGCTGTCAGCATGGATTAAAATGATGTGCTTCTGGCAACTCGTGAATGCTGGCTATCCTCATTCAGCATACTCCGATGGTATCGCTGGTGCCACAGCGACCGTGGAGACTTCACTTCCACATCTGACGACCCACGCCGATGGCTCCACCCGTTACTATGGAGTTCCGGGGCAGCTCATCTGCCTAGCCGGACCCGCATCCATTCCTTCGGTTTGGGCCGGAGCGGTCAGTCCTGAGGCCTTCACCTCCCTGTCACAGACCCTAGACTTTGACTGGGACTATTGCACTGATGATGACGACTAGACCGCCACGAATAGCAAAACTGAAGCAGGCAACGGCTCGAAAGCTCTCTTTCGTGCCAGCAACGTCTTGCGCTCGCCGTCGCCTGATCCGAGTCGTTCGGCCTCAACATGAATCGAATACCTGACAACATCCGAGGCGCAGTGGTGGGCTTCATGGTCCACCTCAGCAAAGGGCTGCTCGACGACGACCGTTGGGATTGGGATTTCGAGCGCTTCGACTGGAAACACTATCAAGCCGGATTTTGTGATTCGACAGTCCTTCGGACAACACTGTCCGTGTTCCTAAACAACTTAACGCTCGACGACGGCGGGACAGTCGTAAACTATAATGATGCGAGGTTCCGAGGGTTTCAATATTTCCGCGCGTTAATAGACCCAACCTATCCGCTGGCCAGAATCTCGCCTCCATTTGATTCTGCGGAACTTGATGAGCCCGACTGGCGCGAGTGGGAAGCGTAAGCGGTAGCGACCCGGCCGAAGATTCCATCATTAAATGAAACCGCCGCCATCTGAAGCAATCTTCTTAACGCGGGCACTTATTCTGTCGGGTTGCGCTATTCTGTCGGGTTGCGCATTACCGAAACCCCATTTCCCACAATCTCGCAGCTACGAAGAATTCCTTGAGATCGCCAGCTCTCCGCCTCAATTTCAGTGGGCCTATTGCGGGTCGGATTCGGCCCATCACTATTTTGCGCAATGGCGCTATGGAGCGATGCTCTTTCACTCTGGACAGTCAAGCTATTTGAAGCGCCATAAAGTTGCCCGATTCGAGATGTCGGTTTCGAGCGAGTTCCCGGCAACAAGGGACATGAATCAGTGGCGCACTTACAGCCTTGCAGGAGGAGACCCGGAGCGGAGATTCGCGGAGGATTTTCTTCGCAAAGGTGATGCAGTGAAGCCGGCCTCCATCCACACAAACCGGCAGAACAACGACTCCGATGGCACCACCCACTAGCCCCTCCACCTTCAATGCTGCACCTTCATTTCACCTCAACCTTGCAATCGACGCTCACCCCCGCTTGTGAGGTTGCCATCGTTTGAATCCCCCCCAACCTAACCCACCACCCGCCAAGATGCTCGACGATGACGACAAATGGTTTGCCGTGAACCTGCGCATTTCGGGAGACGCCTTGGACCCCACCCAGTTGGAGAGCTTACTCGGCCTTAAGCCCGACATCCTTGGGATCATGGGACAGCCCAGAATGGGCAAGCAGGGCAGACAGTATGCGCCATACGAAACGAATCTTTGGTGCTACCGGGAGGCGTCGAGTTCGGAGATCGGCTTTGATCAGCAGATTCAGAGCTTGTTTGCCCGCCTCGGGCACAGGGTTTCGGAACTTCAGCGCTTATCAGCCACTAAGGGAGTCGATGCCGAGTTGTTCTGCGGCTTCGGTAGCGGCAACGGCCAGGGAGGCGACACCCTTCGACCTGCGACACTCAAGTTGCTCGGGGATGCTGGATTGTCGCTGACCCTTGATCTCTATCCGCCGACCATCGACACTGACGTACACTTCGTGTGGTCGAAGGCGATAGAATCAAACACCGCACAAGCCGAAGACGGCGGCGCAGCACCTGCCATCTCCTGACGTTCGCCCGGAATGAAATCTTGACGGCTTGGGATCTTGATTGAAGTCCGCCCCGAAATGCATTCGTCGTTTCCTTCATTCGGGAGTGCCGGATGGTTTTCTTCGCAAACAAGACACTCCATCCAACGGCCGGTAGCGCTCCAGTTTGAATTCAGGCTCCCTTCCCCGCCGTCTCCGAACACGCGGGCAGCACTTGAGGCTCTGTACTCGCACCCCCTCTCCACAAGCCCCCTCCCACCACGCACTTCACCCTTCACCCTTCACACTTCACACTTCTCACTTCTCACTTCTCTTCCGGAATGGCAGCTCCAGCAGAAAGAAAAACACCCCCGCCACCAGCAGCAACCCGCCGATGTAATACGGCCACGGCCCCAGCGCATCCATCAGTGACGCCGCCCCGGGCTTCGCGCACAGAAACCCATAGTTCGCTCCCGTCACCTCATTCACCGCCGCCGCCGCCACCGCATACCCCAGCAAGCCCGCATACGCCCGCCGCGCCGCCCCGGGCCTCGGCTTCAACCCAGCCCCGTACACTAGATAAATCGCCGCAGCCACCACGCCGCCATGCTGCAGGAAAAACTGATGGTACCTCAGCGACGGAAAATCCGCCTGCAGATTCGGCGTCAGCAACCCGTTCAAGGTCCCCGCCAACCCCCAGAACCACGCCAGCTCCGCCAGCACCACCCGCCGCAACAGCAACCCCAGAGCCGACACCACCGCCGCCCAATCGCACAAGTGCATCGGCAGCACCGGCCCCGCCACTACCGTCCCGTCCACCACCTGCACCAGCAGCGACAGCGGATAGCAAATCAGCAGCAGCGCCGCCAATCCCCGCTCCGCCAGCGCCGGTCGCCCCCGCCGCGCCGACCGGATCATCCACGCCGCCACCAACCCGGTCACACCCAGCGCCACAAGGTGAGACGGCCCGAAAATCTGAAAGGATGTCTGCGTATTCATGACGTTCCGGCTTGCACCGGCAGGGTTTCGCCACCCTTTCACTCCGCTGCCGTCCCTGCAACCAGTCTTACCTACGCCGTCATGCTCCGCCGCCTCGCTCTCCTCGCCCTCCTCAGCACGGCCCCCCTCCCAGCCGCAGACCCATGGCTCCACTTCGACGGCACCGAAGGCCCCGGGAAAGGCAAACACGTCGTCTTCCTCACCGGCGACGAAGAATACCGCTCCGAGGAAACCGCCCCCATGCTCGCGAAGCTCCTCAGCTCCCGTCACGGCTTCAACACCACCGTCCTCTTCTCCATCAATAAGGAATCCGGCGACATCGACCCCAATACCCCCGACAATATCCCCGGCATCGCCGCCGCCAGCTCCGCCGACTACCTCGTCCTCCTCCTCCGCTTCCGCGAACTCCCCGACGACGCCATGCAGCACGTCGTCAACCACTTCAAAGCCGGCAAACCCGCCCTCGCCATCCGCACCAGCACCCACGCCTTCGCCTACACCACCAACCGCGAAAGCAAATTCGCCAAGTGGGACTGGCAGAGCGCCTCATGGCCCGGCGGCTTCGGCCAACAGATCGTCGGCGATACATGGGTCCGCCACCACGGCGACCACGGCTCTGAAAGCACCCGCGGCATCATCAACCCGGACTTCGCCTCCCACCCGCTCCTCAAAGGCGTCTCCTCCATCTGGGGCCCCACCGATGTCTACGGCATCGACAAACTCCCGCCCACCACCCAGATCCTCGTCCGCGGCGAGGTCGTCGCAGGCATGAAAGCCGACGACCCTCCCACCAAAGGCCCCAAAAACGATCCGCTCCAACCCCTCATCTGGCTCCGCGATTACCAGTACGAAGACGGTAAACCCGGCCGCATCATCGGCTCCACCATCGGCGCCGCCGTCGACTTCGAAAACCCAGGGCTCCGCCGCTTCTTCGTCAACTCAGCCTACTGGGCCACCGGCCTCGAATCCCAGATCACCGACTCCCTCAACGCCGACCCCGTCGGCGACTTCAAACCCAGCCCCTTCGGCTTCAATAAATTCCGCAAGGGCACCAAGGTCGACGACCTCCGCAAATAACCTCGCCCATGCGCCTCCTCGCCCGCGGCCGCTCCATCACCTTCCCGCGCCGCCCGCTCGTCATGGGCATCGTCAACATCAACGACGATTCCTTCTGCGGCGACGGCTCCCTCGACCCGGCCACCACTCTCGCCCAGGCCATCTCCATGGCCCGCGATGGCGCTGACATCATCGACGCCGGCGCAGAATCCGCCCGCACCAACCGACCCCCAGTCTCCATCGCCGAAGAATCCGCCCGCTTCCTCCCCTTCATCCACGCCTTCAACGAGTGGTCCCTCGCTGCCGCCACAGAACCCCCACCCGTCCCCGGCCAAGTCTGGCCCCCGCTCCTCTCCCTCAATACATGGCGCCCCGAAACCGTCGCCGCCATCCTCCCCCACGGCGGCCACGTCCTCAATGACATGAGCGCCCTCCCGGACGACCGCAACGCCCTGCTCTGCGCCACCCACGGAGCCGCCCTCCTCATCATGCATTCAGTCGGGCTCCCCAAGGAAAAACACACGCACGTCGCATGGCCCGACATCATGGCCGAACTTGATGCCTTCTTCACTAATCGTATCGCCTCTGCCGCCGCCGCCGGCCTCCTCCCCGACCAGATCATTCTCGACCCTGGCATCGACTTCGCCAAGCAAGCCCCGGACAATCTCGCCATCCTCCGCCATTGCGACCGGCTCCTAACCTTCGGCCGCCCCATCCTCCTCCCCGTCAGCCGCAAAACCGTCATCGGCGATACCCTCGCCCTCCCCAACCCACTCGACCGCGACCCCGGCACCATCGCCTGCCTGACCGCAGGAACCCTCCGCGGCATGCACATCTTCCGCGTCCACCACGTCCCCGCCGCCGTCGCCGCCCTCCGCGTCCTCGATCCCCTCATCGACCACACGCTCCCTGACTGATCCCTCCCGCGACCCTCCTCCTAACCTTTCTCGCCCGCCAGCGTCGCCCGCGACGCCACCAGCTGCTTCCGCTGCTCTTCCCCCACCTCCGGAAACTCCAGCTTCAGCGAATCCAGCGCGTCAATCACCGCCGCCGCCACCACCACCCGCGTGAACCACTTGTTGTCCGCGGGCACCACATACCACGGGCTCTCCTCCGTCGCCGTATTCCGAATCATGTCCTCGTACGCCGCCATGTAATCATCCCACCGCCCCCGCTCCTTCACATCCCCCGCGGAAAACTTCCAGTTCTTCGTCTTATCATCAATCCGATCCAGAAACCGACGCTTCTGCTCGTCCTTCGAAACATTCAGAAAAAACTTCCGCACCAGCACCCCATTCCGCCCCAGGTACCGCTCAAACCCATTGATGTCCTCAAACCGCTCTTTCCAGATCCGCTTCCCCACCACCTCCGGCGGCAGCTTCTGCCCAGCCAGAATCTCCGGATGCACCCGCACCACCAGAGTCTCCTCATAGTAACTCCGATTGAATATCCCAATCCGCCCCCGCTCCGGCAGGCGCTTCATGCATCGCCACAAGTAGTCGTGATCCAGATCCTCACTCGTCGGTGCCTTGAACGAATGCACCTCGCATCCCTGCGGATTCACCCCCGTCATCACATGCTTGATCACCCCGTCCTTCCCCGCCGCATCCATCGCCTGAAAAATCAGCAGCACCGCCCACTTGTCCTGCGCATACAACTTCTCCTGCAGCGCCGCCATCGCCGCCACCCCCTCCGCCAACGCCTCCTTCGCCTTCGGCTTGGCCTCCGACCCCAAACCCATCGTGTCACCAGGATCAAAATCCCTCAGCCGAAATCCCTTCCCCTTCGTGACCCGATACGGCCTCGAATACTCCCGCGCCATCTCTATCAGGGCTTTGCTCTTCATCATCACTCCAATCTGCCCCCACCCACCCCCTCCTGTCACGAAAAAACTCACCCCGCCCCCCTCAAGCCCCCGGGACCGCTAAGCCCCAACTAATCTCTCCAAACCCGCCCTCTCCCCCACCAGCTCATCCGTGTCCATTCCTGAAATCCGTGGTTCAAAACCCCACACGCCCCTCCCCCAACCCGCCCATTTTACTATTCACCATTCACTATTTCCAGCCACCGCCCAACCGGTTAGGAACTACCCTCTCCACTACCAAGCCGAAGGCTTGACGGAGATTAGCCGGTGGCGTCAGCCACCGGTCTAACATACAAAATAATCTCCGCCCCGGCAGGGGCGGCAACCACAGCCAGACCACCATTGCTAGCCGGTCCCGCCATCCCTGATGCCCCCCTCCTACCTCCCCCGCTCCCAGCCACCTCCCAGCGCCCGGTACAACTGAATCACCGCATTCAATTCATCCAGCCGCGCCCGCGCGTTCGACAACTCCGCATCAAACAACTCCTGATCGTTGTAAAGCACCTCCAGATAACTCGAAACCCCGTTGTCGTACCGCTGCCAGATCAGATTCGACGCATCCTTCCGCGCCACCACCACCCGCTCCGTCGCCGCCACCAGCTCCGCATTCTTCGTCCGCGCCACTAGCGAATCCGAAACCTCCCGCATTGCCGTCAGCACCGACTTCCGGTACGTCGCCTCTGCCTCGTCCCGCACCGCCTGGCTCCCCCTCACCCCTGCGCGCAGCCGCCCGCCCGCAAACACCGGCACGTTCACCGCAGGCCCGATCTGCCAAACCCGCAGCGGATCACTCAGTAGATCCGAAAACTCCCGGCTCTTCAAACCCGCCCCCGCTGTCAGCGTGAACGCCGGCAGCAGTCTCGCCTCCGCCACCCCGATCTCCGCCGTCGCACTGATCAACGCCTGCTCCGCTCCCCGGATGTCCGGCCGACGATTCAGCAAATCCGACCACAACCCCGCCGGCACCGACGCCAGCAGGTTCGTCCCCGTGAACGCCGTTCCCCGTCTCACCGCCCCGGGCACCCGCCCCGCCAGCACACTCAACTGATTTTCCAACTGCGCAATCTGTCGCTCAATCCGGCTGATCGCCGCATCCACCTCCGCCACCAGCACCTCCGCCTGCCGAACCTCCGTCAGTGAACTCTGCCCACCCTCCTGACGGATCGAAATCAGCTTCAACGACCGCACCCGCGTCTCCTTCGTCCGCTTCGCAATCTCCAGTTCATGATCCTGCTCCCGCAACGCCACATACGTCCCCGCCACCGTCGCCACCAACCCCACCTCCACCATCCTCTTTGCCTCCGCCGTCGCTAGCAGCTTCGCCCGCGCCGACTCCGTCGCCCGCCGGATCCGCCCCCAGAAATCCACCTCGTATTGCAGCAGGCTGATCCCCACCACGTTCTGTCTCACATCCAGATCAATCGGCAACTCCAACGGCCCGGGCAGCGTCAACCCGTTCGTCTGCGACCTGCTGTAATTGTAACTCGCACCCAGCGCCGGATAAAACTGCGACCGCACCACGTCCAGATTCGCCTGCGCCTGCATCACCCGCGCCCCCGCCGCCTCGATGTCAGGATTCGCCGCCAGCCCAGCCTCAATCAGTTCCCGCAACGCCGGATCACGATACACCGTCCGCCACTCCAGTTCCCCGATACTCTCCGCCCCGCTTCCCCCGAACCGGAACCCGCCACTCCCGCCAACCTCCGGACGCACATACCCAGGCCCCACCTTGCAGGCCGCCAAGCCCGCCACCCCGACCATTCCCAGCACAATTCGGATACAGTTCACAGCAGTCGATTTCAGGTCAGCATTCACTTCGTCTCCTCCGGTTTCTTCCGCCACTCCGACAGCCGCTGCACAAACACATAACACACCGGAATGATGAACAACCCAGCCACCGTCGCCACCGACATACCGTACACCACCCCAGTCCCCATCGTACTCCGCGACGCCGCACCCGAACCCGTCGCCAGCATCAGCGGCACACATCCCAGAATGAACGCAAACGACGTCATCAGAATCGGCCGCAACCTCAGCTTCGCGCCCTCCAGCGCCGCCTCCAGCAGCGGCACGCCTTCCTCACGCTTCATCTTCGCAAACTCAATGATCAGAATCGCATTCTTCGCCGCCAGCCCGATGAGCATCACCACCCCCACCTGTGCATACACGTTCAAATCATAATGCCTCAGATACAACCCCACCAGCGTCCCCAGAATCACCGTCGGCACCGACAACAGCACCGCAAACGGCAGCGACCAGCTCTCATACTGCGCCGCCAGCAGCAGAAACACAAACAACACCGCCATCCCAAAAATCACCGG